>CP107199.1:3621400-3954180 GCA_025758065.1 Lachnospiraceae bacterium | reverse complement strand
GATACGGACTTTACCCGAAAACGGAAAATTTCTATGAAAGCAGTGTTAACAGGAATTATCGGTATGGGAAGCGGCAGTCTTACAAATGAATTAATAGACTTTTTTCACGCTTCCCCTCAAATGCCCACACCATCTGCTTTTTTACAGCAGAGAAGTAAGATTAAGCCTGAAGCTTTCCGTTCCATATTGGACGGCTTTAACGAAACAATTACGAAAGGTTTTTCAGAAAAGATGCCTATATTTGCTGTTGACGGTTCAGACATTCAAATTGCTACAAACCCTGGGGATACTGGATCATATTATCCTGGAAGCAACGGACAAAAAGGATATAATCTTTTACATTTAAATGCACTGTATGAGATTGATTATCATATTTATGCAGATTCAATTATCCAGAAAAGCAAAAATTGTAATGAACATAAGGCTCTTCAGGAAATGGTTGATCGATCGACCATACCAGAAGCTCTTATTATAGCAGACCGGGGTTATGAATCTTATAATAGTATGGCACATATTCAGGAAAAGGGCTGGTACTTCTTGATACGTATTAAAGATGGACATGGAAGTATAAAAAGCAACCTGGAACTTCCAAAAGAAAAGCTTTTTGATCTGAAGATAAATCTTAACATTACAAGGAAACAGTCAAAAGAAGTAAAGGAACTGCTAAAGGATAAGAACCATTATCGGTATCTTCCTTCCAATGTGAATTTCGACTATTTACCTGCAAAAAGTAATTATAAAGATCCAGCCTCGTTTTATGGATTGTCTTTTAGAATTGCAAGATTCCAAATTTCAGAAGATACTTATGAAACCGTCCTTACAAATTTGGATAAGGAACAATACCCTCTTGAAAAATTAAAACAGCTTTATGCTTTAAGATGGGGAATTGAAACATCTTTCAGAGATTTAAAATATACTATTGGAATGTTGGATTTTCATTCAAAAAAGGTGATGTGTATCCAACAGGAAATCTATGCACATCTAATCATGTATAATTTTGCAGAAATGATTACCTCGCACGTAGTCATTGAAAAAAAGCAAAGAAAATATACATATAAAGCCAACTTCTCAGTTGCGTCGCACTTGTGCCGATTATTTTATCGTGGGAAAACGACATCACCTGATTTAGAAACCATTATCGCAAAGAATGTGATTCCCATACGCCCCGATCGTCATGGGGAACGGAAAGCAACTACTAAGATATTTCATGGTTTCTTATATAGAGTAGCATAAATTTGAATAAGTGAATATAGTTTTTTGAGGCAGATGAAAATCTGTCTATTTGTGTTTGGCAAAGATAGAAAACAGGCTGAAGAAAACTCCTCAGCCTGTTTCTGGGCAAACGCCAAATCAGCTTGCCTATGATAACTTAATGACATTGTCCCCATTCCTGCTTTTCTTTTCTCTTACAGATAAGCAGTAAGCCGTTCTCCGTAAAGGACTATCAGCTGATTCAATACCTGATCCCAGTTCCGGTATCTCTGCGTCCACTTTTTGACTACGTTCTCGCTGGCAAGATACAGAATCTTTTCCAATGCAGAATCGCTTGGGAATACGCTTTTCGTTTTCGTGACTTTCCGATACTGGCGGTTCAATCCTTCTATGATATTTGTCGTGTACATAATGCGTCTGATATCATTAGAAAACTGAAAAAAGGAACTTACATCTTCCCAATTATTTTCCCAGTTACTGATCGCGTACGGATATTTCTTCCCCCATTTTTCTTTCATGTTTTCCAGCTCTGTTAAAGCGGCTGTTTCGTTCGGAGCATTGTACACTTCTTTGAAATCCGAGGAAAACTTTTTCAGATCATTATAATTTACATATTTGAAAGAATTGCGTAGCATATGGATCACACATCTCTGGATCTCTGCCTGCGGATAAACTGCCTGAATAGCTTCTTTAAAACCCGGAAGACCATCCACGCAGAAGAAAAGGACATCTTTTACTCCGCGGTTCTTAAGATCATTAAGCATCCCAAGCCAGAATTTGCTGGTTTCATTTGCGCCTACTGTGATGCTGAGGATATCTTTGTATCCCTCCACTGTAACGCCAAGAACTACATACGCAGCACGACTCAGGATTCTGCCATCCTCACGTACTTTATAATGAATACAGTCCATAAAGACAAACGGATAAACCGGGTTCAGAGGACGGGACTGCCATTCCTTAACCTGAGGAAGTATTTTGTCTGTGATCTTGCTGACCATTTCAGCTGATAGCTCAATTCCATAAAGATCCTGGAGCTGGTCGTGGATGTCACGTGTACTCATACCACGGGCATATAAAGATATCACTTTTTCCTCAATCCCGGAAATATCTCTCTGGTATTTAGGGATGAGTTTTGGTTCAAACTCACCGTTACGGTCTCTTGGTACGTCGATTTGAAATTCACCGTATTGACTCTTTAAGTTTTTTGTAGAATGACCATTTCTTTTATTGTCTGTCTGTAGATCTCCCTTATGGTTTTTCTCGTAGCCAAGAGTTGCATCCAGTTCTGCCTCCATCAGCTCCTGCAGGATATCCTTGAAACTGTCTTTCAGAAGCGTGTATATATCTGCAACGCTATTAATGTTGTTTTCTGAGATGATCTGTCGAATTTGTTCTTTTGCAACTGCCATAAAAAATACTCCTTTTCGATAAGAATTGTCATATCTGAATTCTTACCAAAAAGGAGTTATTTTTTACCAAAAACACAAACTATTTTACACTACCAATGTTGGGGTTGTTTTTTCGTACTTCAAGCAGCACACCCTTGCTATGACATAATTCTTCGATACTTTCAAGGCTTCGAAATGTCATTGCAAAAGTCTGTTTTCGTTTATAATCTCTCAAACAGCGTTCTGCGGTATTGTTTGTGGTTGGCACCCTCATGTCATGCAGGAAAAGAAGATGCTCTGTTTTATATTCCTGCATCCGGCGATATAAGTTGTAGCCTTCGCGGTAATACGGGCTTGGCTCATTACGTTTGTATTCTTCTTTGGCTTTGTCCAGGATTTCCTGATACTCTGTCTCAAAGCCAGCTACTGTTTGAGCGTCTAACGATGCTTCACCGGTATGTTCTTTCCGGTAATGTATCATTCGTTGGAGCAGTTCTCTCATTCGCCGGTTCCAGGTAAGGGATGACTCATTTTCCATGCTGTCTTTCAGATACCGTTCTACATGCGCAAGGCATTCCTGATGAGCGCTTCCATAACGGTAAAAAGTAATTTCATGATCGTGTACCAGAATCCCCCGGAAATCTTCTGTTACAGTTCCCTTTACGCCTTCATGCCCCTTTTTCTCACGGGCAAAGTAAAGTACCTTTTCCTCATCTGAAGATGCGCAGACAAATACATAGGCGCTTTCTCCGTTTACGCGGGCATTTGTACAGTCTGTATGCAGAACCGGGCAGGACAGCAGGTCTGCAAAGATTTTTTTCCGTTCTGTTTCTGTTTTGGAAGAAAACTCACGGCAGAGTTTATTGATCATTCCTCTGGAAATTTTCAGCTTTCCACCTGTCAAATCAGAGAGAAAGCGCTGGCTTTTATCAATGGAAACTGCACAGTCTGTATTTAACAGAAATAAAAGTGACTTGATGCTGCCATCATAGTTCACATCATCAACCACTCCTGCGGGAAAAGCTGCATGGACTTTTTCTCCCGTCTTGGAGTTACGATATACATCTGCCTGATATTCCGTTACATGAAGAATCATTTCAATGGAAACAAGCTGTTTGGTTATGATCTTCTTTGTTTTTTTGAAATCCGGATCCTCTGCCACAATTTTGGGCGCAGGCAGATGTACAGTCTGAGTTGCTTCCTGCTTTTTCCTTCCATGATGGGCGTGCCCTGGCTGCGCTCCGGGTTTTCTTCCAGTGCGTTCACGATTGTTGGATATTTTTCGACGGTTTCTTGATTGTGATGACGGAATGGAGGAATTTTCATAATCACGGTTCAACTGTGCCAGAAGTTTCTTATTCTGTCCCTCTGTTTTTTCCAGCTGATCCTTTAGCTCACTGTTTTCACGGCGCAGTCCAGCGACCTCAGACAATGCCTGATCACGGCGTTGTTCTGCGGCAAAGCGCATTCTTTTAGCCGTTTTTAATGCATGCTCCAGATCTTTCATCTGTGCATTCAGTTCCTTAAGTGCATCTTCATATGCCTCTTCGCACCATTTCCAGGCTTTTCTTACATCTTTGCGAAGATTTTCAATCGTTTGTTTCAGACGTTTTATCTGTCGGCGGTACTCATCAAGTACTTTTTGATGTTCCATTTGAATCTGTTGGAATCGTTCTCCTGACTCATGATCGGCTACTTTTTTTCTCAATATTCGGTTTTCACACTGCAACGCTCCAATATATTCAAACGGCTTTCCCATTATGATTGCTCCAATGCTTTAATGATTTTATCCTGGTTTTCAATCAACTGTTTCAGAAGACGGATCTGTTCTTCCTGGGCTTTAATTGTTTTTAAAAGTTCTTTATTTTCTTTTTCGTACTGTTCGCAGACACCCTTTTGAAGTTTCAGTAACTGCTCGATTTTTACAGACATGTCATTCATGCTCATCCCTCTTTTCATGGAATGATTATAGCAGAAGATCTGAATTTATGCGAATTTGCAGGAGATGATCATTCGTCATTTTTTCATGTGAATAACTCTAAAAAAATGGTCAGATAAGAAGCTGGCGTGGAGAAACCATCCACAAAAATCGATGAATTCAACACGCCTCAAAAGAGAATTTATAGATACTGTTGATAACTTAAGCAATAAAACATGTAGCCGGAAGCGATATCCGCAGAATTTCTTCCGGCTAAAATAGTTTTGATGAAAAAGAAAAATGATTTTCGTCACTTTCCACAATGAAAATGAACTACCCGTGTAAAGAAATTGAAAACAAAGTATTTAAATATAAAAAAGAACTGAAGGAGGGACTGATCAAGCACCCGAAAAAAGTAGTAGAGAATTTTGTCCGGTTTAAGGCCGGGGATAATCTTCAAACATTGACAAAAGCTGATTTAGAGGCAATGAAGCTTACAGCATGGAGTGACTTTAATGTTTTTGTTGGGTGCATGAGAAAGGAAGTCTGCATTCGGAAAATTGCACAGAATGTTGAATGGAACGGTCAAAGCCCAGATGAAAATAATGATGAGATAGCACTTGCAGAATTAAAGTTTTCAAAAGATGGGAACTATATTCCAAATTCGTTATCAATTTCGCCATTGGCATGGGCAATGAAAAAAATGTCAAATGGAATTACAAATGCCAGTGAAAAACTATCTGTTTCTGAATATTCAAAGCTGAGTCGGATAAGGAAAAATTAAGAAAATTATGCTCAGAAATTCCAACAGGGAGTACCTTCCCGGTCTCTTATGTACAAGGAGAAAATGAGGGCGATGAAGAGTTTATTCCATCAACGGATGAAGTAATAAATGAACTCAGTAAAGCGAATATCATGAGCAGAGAATTGACTTCACAGGAGTTAAGCAGATTTGGGTTTGATAGTATGGAAGATGTTAAAAAATTCAGCGCAGAGATAAGATCAAATCTTATTTGGGGTATGAAATTATATCTTCTTTTAGAAAATGCATACAAACAGGCAAATGCAGAAATTGATGCATCTTGCTGCGGTATATTATTTTGCAAAGCAATTGAAGTGCAAATGCAGGAATGTTTTGTTGATGCATTAAAATATCATTTCCCGGAGTATCGAATGCCAGGGCTTCCAGCGACAGCTGTGCAGGATAAAAAAATTCTTCATTTAAAAGATGCAAACACGGAAGTATTTACATTAGGATGGTATCTAACCTTTATACAGAAAAAGAAAACGGAACTTGGTTCGATCATGAATCAGATCGGTTATGCAAGGTATGATAAGCAGTAGTGGGATGATTTCAGGTCAAAGCTGTATGACTGCAAAAACAAACGAAATGATTGCTGTCATACAAGGCTGTTCCGGTGGGAAAATCTTGAAACTTTGCTGGAAACAATGTTTTACTCAACGGAGTCTAAACACCATAACAAGATTGGAGGGCTTATGTTTGAGAGTAGGGTTGGTCTTTTAATGAAAGAAAAATAACTGTATATCAGGTAACACTGCCGTAGATTAAAAAGGCATATGTCAAAAATATTATTGACATATGCCTTTTATAGAGCTATTATATGATATAAGTGTCAAAAGTATAAATTGCGTTTGTGCTCGCACAAATAAGCAATTTATACTTATTGACACGCCGAACACCGAAAACGAAATAAAATGGTGTGAACACGCCATTTTATTTCGTTTTCGGTGTTCGAGGATTGCGGGAATTGCATAGCAATGGAGCAATCCGGTTACATCAGTGAGTGGCAAAATTTACTTTTGAC
Organism: Lachnospiraceae bacterium; assembly: GCA_025758065.1. NCBI lineage: Bacteria > Bacillati > Bacillota > Clostridia > Lachnospirales > Lachnospiraceae > Lachnospiraceae bacterium. The sequence goes on along the minus strand of CP107199.1, from coordinate 3,947,836 downwards.
ACTCACATCATTATATAAGAAAAGCAAGAAAGGAAGGAGCAGTATATGCCGAGACCAGTAAAATGCAGAAAAGTCTGTCATTTCCCTAATGTTTTAGAGTTCCTTCCGGCAGATGATGCTGAGAAACACACACCTATTATCCTGACCGTGGATGAGTATGAGACGATCCGTCTTTTGGACAAGAATGGTTATAGCCAGGAGCAGTGTGCAGTATCTATGCAGATCGCAAGAACAACAGTTCAACGGATCTACGAGATTGCCAGGAAGAAAATAGCAGATGCACTTATTGATGGGCATCCGCTCAAAATTGAAGGCGGGGATTTTAGGATCTGTAATGGTCAGAGCAGTAACTGCAGCCTTGGAGGATGTTACAAGCAGGAGTTTTATCAAAAATATGCAGTAGAAAAAGGAGAAGGTATCATGAGAATAGCAGTAACATATGAGAATGGACAGATTTTCCAGCATTTTGGACACACAGAGTCATTTAAGATTTATGATGTAGAGGAAGGAAAAATAGTACATTCAGAAGTAGTAGATACGAATGGAAACGGACATGGCGCATTAGCAGGAGTTCTTAATGCATTAAATGCAGATGTGTTGATCTGTGGCGGGATCGGAGGCGGTGCACAGGCAGCGTTAGCGGCAGCAGGCATTAAGCTTTTCGGAGGAGTTTCCGGGGATGCGGATAAGGCAGTAGAAGCATTTATTAATGAAACACTTGATTATGATCCAGATGTAAAGTGCTCTCATCATGAGCACAGCCATGGGGAAGGACATACATGTGGAGAGCATGGATGCGGAAGTCACAGCTGCCATTAGAAAGGACAGCAAAATGATACGGAAAGAATGGAAACAGAACATGTATGCGGCACAAAACCACGGATCATAGTCTTGGGGTGTTGTGAAACGCAGTCCGCAAAGAAATTTGAATAGTAAACTAAGAGCCGGGAAACTGCTTGGATAGTGGGATCTTGGCTCTTAGTATGTGGTGTGATCCGTGAAAACAAGAAGCATGGCGTCCACCATATGCTGATCTGGATGCAAACGTGCTTATGCAAGCAAGTTTGCAACACACTTTCTCATTTAAATCAGCACATGGCTGTACTGTGGCGGAATAAAGTTGTATGTAAAAATCCACATTGAATATTATAGCTTTTCATGTATAATAAAAGCAGCTGAAACAATGTGAAATCCAAGGAAGCAGCTGAAGGAGAGGGGAAAGACGGTAAATTTGAAAGCCTTCAAATGTTTCCGGGATTGGGATCAGATTTTAAAAAACGAGCTAAAATTGTGCGGACAAATATAAACGCAAGGGAGAAAACAGGTGCAGGCCACAGATAAATTAATAAAGCCATTAACAGAAGCTAAATATTTAAATGCGGATAATGTCAGCAGATATCGCTGTATTATGCGTATTTTTTTTGAAAATTATGAGAAATTGAAATACTGGCTGTATCAGGAAGAGGTCTATGAGCAGATGTCAGCAGATCCATTATGGGCAGATTATAAGCAGGAACAGTGTCAGCAGGATCTTGCCATGCTGACAGAATGGAAGAATCTGAATACAATACAGGACACCAGAAAAGTTTCCTCAATAGAAGAGTTTAAGCATAAAAAATACAGATACCAGATGTCAGAATATAGTGTTGAGATAGAACGTCTGGTAATACGGCTGGAGAATCTGTTTATTGAAGGTGCATCTCTTGAACCTACTTTGTTGGAGCGCATAAGGCGGAATATAGAAAAATTTCCAGATATGCTTGATAAGGATACCAATACAGTATATACCTGGTGGACGGATCTAAATAATGATTTTATAAGATTAAATCAGAATTATCAGGATTATATCCGTGATCTGAATAGTGTAAAAGCGGAAGAAATGATGCATACAAAACAATTTCTTGTTTTTAAGGACCGTCTGATCGAATATTTACGCAGTTTTATTAAAGGGCTGCAGCGCAATGTGGGGGTAATAGAAGAATGTTTAAGAATGCAGGACAAGGAAATGCAGGACCAGATCTTTCACAAGATTGTTGAATATGAGCTGCTGATCCCACGCATGGATGTTGAAATATCTGAAGATATGATACAGAAAAAGATCCGGGGCAGATATCAGAGTATTTATAACTGGTTTGCCGGAAATGAAGAGCAGGAAAATGAAGCGGCAAAATTATTTGATGCAACCAATGAGATAATACGTCGTATTACCAGATATGCAACCCAGCTTAGTGAAAAAAACACTCTGGGAGCGAACAGGAAGGAAGAGTATAAAAAAATCGCGGAAATTTTTATGAAATGTGAAGATCTTGCAGATGCTCACAAGATGGCAGCCATGGTATTTGGATTAGAGAAACCATTTCACATAGCAGCAGACAGCATCCGGGAAACAGACAGCATTAATAAAGGTGTATATGAAGAAAATCCATTTTTGGTGGAGTTAAAGCCGAGAGTACGTACTTACCGTGAAAAAACAAGAAGAAGCTCGATCATAGAAGCAAAAGAGAAAAAAATGGAAATACGCAGGCAGCTGCTGGAACAGCAAAAAGAAGAAATGCAGAAAATACGCCAGCTTGAAAAAAATGGGGTAATTGACTTTTCAGATCTGCCTGTTTTAACGCCGAGGCTGAGGGAGATATTACTGAAATGGATATCAGATGCAATGGAATCAGCTGATTTTTCTGCAAGGACAGATGATGGAAGAGGTTACAGGCTGGATAGAGGCAGAGCTGATGAGAAATGTGTGATTCATTGCGAAGATGGAAATTTTACGATGCCTAAAATGAGACTGGTATTTCAGGAGGCAGAGGCATGAAAGAACTGGAAACCTTATTAAACAGACGCTGGATCCTAAAATCAGAGGATAAAGAATTATATTATAAAATCAGGGATGCGGTAGGTGAGATCAGAAAATATTCTACAGATAAACTGGGATGCCAGATTATAGATAATTCCCTGCTTGTAAAAATGGAAAAAATACCGGTTGTTCCGGAAAAATTTATGGGAATTGCTGTATTCGACTCAAAGGAAGAATATGCATATTTATGTGTGCTGTTAATGTTTCTGGAAGATAAGGATGCAGGGGAACAGTTTATCCTTTCACAGCTAACTGAGTATATGACCACCGTGCTGCCGGGAAGCATTACAGACTGGACTCTATATACAAACAGACGAAGGATGATCCGAGTGCTGCGGTATGCTGTGGAACAGGGGATCATAAAAGTGACAGATGGTGCAGATGACAGCTTTATGGATGATGTCCGGGGGGAAGTATTATATGAAAATACAGGAGCTTCCAAATGGTTTGTAAGAAATTTCCCCAAAGATATCATAAGCTATGCCAGTCCGGAAGATTTCAGGGAAAGCGAATGGTTTGAAGTAGATGAAGACCGTGGATTTGCCAGACGCCACAGAGTGTATAAGAGACTGCTGTTTGCACCTGCAATGTACAGAGAAGACGGGTCTGGTGAGGACTTTGAATATCTGAAAAATTACAGAGGCAGACTGATCGATGAATTAGAACAGTTATTTGACTGTCATGTACATATCCATAGAGGAAGTGCCTATTTTCTGGCAGGTGATGAGTGTAAAATAGGTACGGTATTTCCTGGAAATAATTCACTGGCAGACATTTTGTTATTATGTTTTGGGGAGATCCGCAGAAAAATAGAAAGTGGAGAATGGAAGACTACACCGGAAGAAATGTGCATTGTAGATAAGATCACATTTGAAACACTGATAAAAGAAGTAAAGCATACATACGGATCCGGGTTTGCCAAGATGTACCGGGATATGCCCGAGGGAGAGTTTGTAGAAAACGTAACAGAAGAAATGGAACGCTGGATGTTCCTGAAGAAGGAAGATGATATGCATCAGATAAAAATATGTCCGCTTACAGGAAAAATACAGGGCAGTTATCCACAGGATTACATGGGAGGAACAGAAGATGAACAGCAGATGGCAGGCGAATAAAATAGGGCTGATTAATTTCTGGTATTATGATGAACAGGAATTTCCCTTTGTAAAAGGACGTATATTACTCCGTGGATCTAATGGATCAGGAAAATCAGTTACTATGCAAAGCGTAGTACCGCTTTTGCTGGATGGAAATATGAGTCCTGAAAGACTTGATCCCTTTGGTTCAAGAGACCGTAAAATGAGCAGTTATCTCCTGGAGGAAAATGACGGCAGAGAGGAAAGAACAGGCTATCTTTATTTGGAATTTAAACGAAAAGACAGTGAGACATACCTGACTATCGGTATGGGGATCAGGGCCAGACGTGGAAAACCTTTGGATAAATGGTATTTCAGTCTGACAGATGGGCGGCGTATTGGCAAAGATTTTTTTCTTTACAAAGATATAGGTGAAAAAGTAACCCTTTCAAAGAAAGAGCTGGAAAACAGGGTTGCTGACGGAGGCCGTGTGTTTGAACGGCAGGTGGAATATATGGAATATGTAAACCGCCAGATATTTGGTTTTGAAACAGCGGACGAATATAAGGAAATGGTAGATCTTCTGATCCAGCTTCGTACACCGAAATTGTCAAAAGATTTTAAACCATCTGTGATCAATGATATATTAAGCGATTCTCTTCAGCCATTGTCAGATGAAGATCTGCGTCCTATGTCCGAAGCTATTGAAAACATGGATACCATGAATATGAACCTGAAAGGACGCAGGGAAGCGAAACAGGCAGCGGAGAAGATATATACGGTATTTAATAAGTATAATAAAATCCTGTTGTACGATAAAGCAGACCGCTATATGCAGGCACAGCAGAAGCTGCAGGAAGCGCTGAAAGAACAAAAAGAATACCAGGATAAATATGCTGACTGCACAGAAAAAATCCGGCAGCTGGAGCTTCGGATCCAGGATCTGAATGGCAAAAGAGAGACATTTGAAAAAGAAAAAGAATCCTTAAGTAAAAGTGATGCAGTAGCGTTAAAAACAAGAGAAGTGCAGCTGGTTGAGGAAATCGCTCAGCATAGTAAGATCCTGGCAGAAAAAAATAAATTTCTTGCTTCTAAAGAGGAACAGTACCGCGATGTGGAAAAGCAGGTAAAAGAAGAGGAAGACAGAAAATACGAAAAAGAAAAAGAGATAGATGCGCTGTTAGAGGAAATGCAGGATGAAGCTGAGCAGATGGCTTTTCAGGAGTTTGTTTTTATGAAGGATGAACTTTGTGAAAAGCTGGATGAACCCTACAAATTTGATCTTCACAGGCAGCAATTTGATGGTGTACGTAAAAATATACAAAGTGGATTTCAAATATTGGAAGAACTGAAGATCCTTGAAAAGCAGAAAGATGAAATGCTCCAGGCGCGGGAAAAACAGATACGGGAACTGGATCAGGTGCAGAGAAAAATAGCGGAGCTGGAAGATCTTCTGATCCAGGTAGAAAATGAATGGAAAGAGGCTTTTTATAAATGGAATGAGGATAATACGGAACTGAAGCTTGACCGGGATCTTTTAGGAAGACTGAGTACATTTGCAGATCATTATGATAAAACTTCTGATTTTGTGACGGTCCGCCAGAAAGTGGGAGATAAATGGGCTGAAAAGAATGCTGGGATCGTTACAGATATCGGTGCAAAAAAGCATGAATGGAATCTGGAAAAAGAGGAACTTTCCAGGGTGAAAATAGAGCTTGCGGAATGGGAAAATCAGAAAGAGCCGCAGCCTGAACGGCCGGATACAGTGGTAAGGAACCGTGAACGTCTGAAAAAAGCGGGAATACCATATCAGGAATTTTATAAAGTGATCGAATTTGGAGCAGGACTGGATGATGAGACCTGTGATCATCTGGAAGAAGCCCTTCTTAAAATGGGGATCCTGGATGCCATTGTAGTAGAGGAACAGTATAAAGAACAGGTGCTGGTTCCGGTAAAGGGATGTGAGGATCATTACCTTTTTGCAGGTAAACCGGCAGAAGGAAAAAGCCTGCTGGATGTTCTTGAACTGAATGAAAATGTAAATGATATTTTTTCCAATCAGAGGCTTACCGGAATACTAAGTAATATTTCTTACGGTGGTGAGGAAATGGTATCAATAACCTCTGATGGCACCTATCATATGGGGGTTCTGACCGGAACGGTCACAGGGGAGTACCAGGCCGGTTATTTAGGCATAAAGGCAAGAGAACGAAATCGTCTGGTCAGAATAGAAGAATGTAAAAAACGGATTGCAGAGATAGAAGAAAACATCGCATTGATCCAACGTGAATGTGAGATCTTGCAGCAGAGAAAATGCAGGTTAGAAGAGGAATATAAGTGCCTTCCGGATGATACTGATATGAGGGAAGCACTTAACAGCCTTATGGAGCAGGAACGGGAGCAGGAGCAGCTTCGTATTGCAAACAGAAAGCTGGAAGAACAGTTGACTGCATTTTTGGAGAATATTAAAAATAAGAAGAGGGCAGTTCTTGAAATTGCAGAAAAATTGTATCTGACCTGTTCTTATGAAGTATTTTTTGAAGCAAAAAATGCAGCAGAAGGGTATGATAAAGCACTTATTGGTTTAAAGTCAGATCATGAAATGCTGGTGCACAGCGTGCGTTATCTGAAGGACAGAAAGCAGCATCTGGAAGATCTGGATGATGACCTGGATCAGATCCGTTATGATATAGCAGAACAGGAAAGGCAGATCAAAAGGCAGCAGGAAGAAAGAGAATCGATTCTGGGGCAGCTGGCGCTGACTGATTATGAAGCAATCAGGGAACGTCTGGATACATGTGTTAGTTGGCTGAAGATATTTCCTCAGGAACTGCAGAAGCAGGTAGCTGAAAAAACACAGACAATAGATAAAGCGCAGCAGATTGAAAAAGATCAGAAGACCAATGAAGATAAGATAAGTTTATATGAGCACAGAGCAGGATTTTTTGCAAAGTGTTATGAAAGTGAAAAAGGCCTTGCATATGTAAAATTACCTGATCAGATCGTAGATGATGTAAAACATATACAGGAATATCTGGCGACTGATGTAAAGGGAATGGATAAAGACAGTGTGATAACAAATCTGAACCAGGTGTATTTTGAAAACAGGATTTTTCTGACTGATCATCAGCTTACCCAGAGTTCTTTATTTGAGGATTTTGACAAAGAAGAAAAGATAGAAGGATTTTCAGCAAAACGTCTGGATATAAGTGCCAGATATCAGGGGATAAAAGTATCTTTCACAAGTCTTCTTACCCATCTGGAAGAGGATATTCTGGAATTGGAAAATCTGATAAAGGATGGTGACAGGGAATTATTTGAAGATATCCTGGCTAATACTGTAAGCCGCAAGATAAGAGGCAAGATCAATGGAAACGTGTGTTTACTGGTTTCAGGGATAAATATTTATCTTATGGGCGTTTTGCCGGGAAGATTGTTATAAAAAAGCTTTCAGCTGAAGAAATTGAAGAGCTGGAAGGATTTTTCGGACAGAATTTTCATGGTCAAAGAAGTGTTACCATATCAGCGGAGAAATTTGCAAAAGCTCTGGCAGACAGCAGGTTTAAAGAAATACAGCCACTGGAGATCCTTACGGGGTATTTTGGAATGCCTTTGTATGCAAAGGTGGAAATAAAGGAAATGCATGAGCAGAAGATCACGGAGATTGAAGGTGAATTTAAGAAGATCTTTGAGTTTACTCCGGCGTATTACCAGCTTGAAAAATTTAAGACTCTTATACGGAATAAGAGAAATGATCCTATGCAGCAGGATATGGATGATATGTGCAGATCCATGGATTTTGCAGAGTGGAAACGCTGGCTGTGGCTTTGTGCAAAAATATATAATGAACTTCCGTATCGTTATGATAAGGAAATGTATCTGGCTTTTTTTGCTGCCAAAATAACTGGAAATCCTCATGCCTTTGATGCAGAAACTTCAGAGGGAAAAATCCTGTATCAGATCATAGAAATAGACCTGGAGTCAAGAAATCAACAGATAGAAGATTCAAAGCTGTTTCCAGCTTATAAAAAACAGAAAAGTTATCTGTTGGCAGGAATACTGATCAATGATATTTCCAATTATGCTATGCTTTATCATGTGCAGGCTTTAAAAAAAGATGGAACATTACATGGAGGAATCGAAGGATTTTTTCGGGAAAAGGATATACTCCAGCTTTCGCTAAATGTAATAGCCAGGCTAAGTCAGATCCGGTGCAGGGACAATGAGATCTATATTGTAGAAAATCCTTCTGTATTTGCAATGATATGTGAAGAAAAGTCATGTATGTGCATGAATGGCCAGCCGAGGCTGTCCTGTCTTATGGTACTTGAATTATTGGCAAGATCAGGAACTCATGTGTTTTATTCCGGTGATCTCGATCCGGAAGGAATGCTGATCGCTCAGAAGCTTTCCAGGTTTTATCCGGGAAGATTTACTTATTGGCATATGGCAGAGGAAGATTATAAGGTCTGCCAGTCGCAGGAGATACTTTCAGAGAGAAGGCTGAAAATGCTGGAAAAAATCACAGATGAACGATTATTGCCGGTAGTAAATAATATGGTCAGGTGCAGGAAAGCCGGGTATCAGGAAAATCTGCATTGGTGTAGTCTGGATATGCAGTAATAAAAAGGTCCGGGAATTTTGTGGATACAGAATTCCCGGATCTTTTTTAATAGTAAAGCGCCTGCACTCTTTTTCTGCTTTTCTTAAAACTAAGCCCGATGATAAGTCCTAACATTGCCGGGATGATCCAGCCAAGATTCAGATTAAAGAAAGGAAGGAATTTTTCTGCAAATCCCACTGCTTTGTCCAGATGGAACAGGATCTGTATCTGTTCTGGCAGTGTTTTAAAGAAGTCGAACAGAGATGCTGCCCAAGTGAAGGCTGTTACCCATGCATATACTTTTTGGTCATGATGAAAATATTTTCCGAACATTGCCAGAAGCACCAGGGAAATGGCTGGTGGATAGATCAGCATCAGGACCGGTATAGAGTAGCGGATAATGGTGGAAAGTCCCATGTTGGACACAATAAAGGAAAACAGTGTAAAGATCATTGCCCAGGTCCGGTAGGACAGTTTATCCGGGAACATCTGTACAAAAGTTTCAGCGCAGCTGGTTACCAGCCCTATAGAGGTTTTTAAGCAGGCAAAGGTAATGGTAACTGCCAGGATCACAAGACCGGCTCTGCCAAGGTAGTGGCTGGAGAGCTGGGATAACGCGATGCCGCCATTTTCGGAAACTGCAAACAGTCCCAGAGATTGTGCACCCATGAGGATAGTCAGGATATAAATAAAAGCCATTAAAATACCAGCGAGAATACCAGAGTGGAGAACTTCACCAGCAACAGCTGTATCATCGGTAACACCCATCTGCCGGATCACATTTACAACAACGATGCCAAAAGCAAGACCTGCAATGGCATCCATGGTGCCGTAGCCTTCCGATAAGGCGTGGAACATGGCTCCTGTTTCATAAGCAGCGTCTGGCTGTGCTTCCCATACGGCGATGCTGGGATGAAGCAATGCAAAGAGGATCAGGATCGCCAGAAAGAATAAAAACATCGGATTGATCACTTTGCCGATCCATAGTGTGATATTTCCCGGTTTTAAAGAGAAAAACAATACCAGGGTGAAAAAGATCACTGAAAAAATAAGGAGTGCTGTCTTTTCTGAAATCTGGTTTACAAGGAGTGGTTCAATGCCTGTGGTAAAAGATGTAGTGGCACATCTTGGAATAGCAAAGCAGGGACCTATGGTCAGATACAGCAGACAGGTGAAAAAGTAGCTATAGTGTTTTCCAATCCTGGCAGACAGTGCCTTTAAACCGTCAGAGTGTGTATTACCGATGGCAGCAACTCCCAAAATGGGGATACCTACTGCAGTAATGATAAAACCGGTCATGGCCGGGATCAGGTTTCTTCCTGCAAGCTGTCCAAGGTGTACCGGGAAGATCAGATTTCCGGCACCAAAGAACATGCCGAAAAGTGTGGCAGCTACCAGAAGGCGCTGATGGAGTGAAAGTTTCTTTTTATTCATAATTACGGATCACCTCTTATAATCTTATGTAATACAATTGTACGGCTTGCCTTGCAGTTTGTGAAATCCATATTTATAATAGAACTATGACAAAATGTAATACATTAGTATGCAGGGCAATATAGAGTAGTGCAGACCAATATAAATCAGTGAAGGGAAAAATAATAATAAAATGGATGCAAAGAAACTTGAAATATTAATGACAGCAGTGGATCTTGGAAGTTTTTCAAAGGCCTCTGAGGTAGTAGGTTATACCCAGTCCGGCCTTACCCATCTGGTAAACAGCTTAGAACGGGAGATTGGTTTTCCCCTTATTATGAGGAGTCATAATGGGGTTTCCCTCACAGAACAGGGAAAAGAGCTGGTGCCGGATATCAGACAGTTCCTTCAGGTAAATGCCAGTCTGGAAAACCGCATTCAGGCTATGGCAAAGCAGCAGGGAGAGACCATACGCATTGCTGCCTATGCAAGTATGGCAATGTTCTGGCTGCCTGAGATTTTATACCGTTTCCGGAGGATCTGCCCCAAGGTAGATGTAGACCTGCGTATGGTGGACCATGCATTGGAGCCTTTTGAACTGCTTCAGGAAGGGAAAACAGATGTGATCTTTGCCAGCAGGCAAAGCAGTGAAAGCTGTGAATGGATGCCCCTTTATGATGAATTACTGTATGCTATTCTGCCAAAAAATTATCCGTTAAATGGACGTACCTTGTTTCCGTTAAAAGAATTTGAAGGAAAAGACTTTCTTATGCCCTATGGCCGTTTTGATATTGACGTTCATGCCGCTTTTGGAAAAGCGGGAGTTAAAGCGAATGAACAGACAGTTTATGTAGATGATGAAACAGTGATCCGCATGGTTGGGAAGGGACTTGGTATCTCTATGATGTCAGAATTTATGATCCGGGGAAATACAGATGATGTGCAATGTATTCCTGTGACACCGGAATGTATCCGGGAACTGGGGATGGGAATGAAAAAAGGGGAAGAGCCTTCAGATAGCGTGAAGAAGTTAAAAGAATGCGTATTAGAGTATGTGGGAGAATTGAAGAAACGAAAAAAGCCTTGACTTTTTTTGGCAAAATGACTAGAATGATTTACAGACTATGGATGTCCGAGCAGGACAGACATACCTGAATCATAAATGAGATCAAAAGCGAAGATCGTGTTTTTAAGATACTGTTTTCGGCCAGAGAGAAAAGGTCATCGGCTGTGAGCCTTTTTCCGTTCAGACAGATATCCGAATTTCCCACGGGAGCTGCATTGCTGAAGGGTACAGTAGGCATTGCCGTATAGTATACGTTACATACTGGAAAGTGTCTGCAAACGGGAAAGTCTGTTTGCGGGAAACTGGGTGGTACCACGGTGAATTATCGTCCCTCTGCATGTAAATGCAGGGGGATTTTTTGTGCGTGCAGAAAAAACAAGCGGCATCAATGGCAGCATTTGTTTTTTTAAAACCATTAACGAACATATTAATAAACAACCCGCCTGCGTAAGCAGGCAGCAGAGTGGGGAGCACGAGGCTGTGAGTGGAGCTGTGGGGAAAACACCAATAAAGACAGGTAAAGGAGAGAAATCATGCAGGATTTAAAAGAACTGAATGAAGTGATCGCTGGGATCAAAGATGAGATCTGCAAAGGTGCAGAAACTCTCACTACTTCCAGAGGTGTTTATGAATTCAAGAAAACCTTTTTAGACAACAAGCAGGGCCGGATCGGTCTTTTGATGAAGGAGATGCGCAATGTACCGAACAATCAGAAGGCAGAGTTTGGTAAGACCATTAACGGTGCAAAAGAATGGGCAAACCAGTTTTTTGATGAACTGGATCAGAAATTGAAGGAAAAAGAGCAGCAGCAGCGTTATGAATCTGAAAAGATTGATATTTCCATGCCTCCAAAGAAGATTCGTTACGGAAATCTTCATCCGGTAACGACTGTCCGCAATCAGCTGACTGATATCTTCGCATCTATGGGATTTGAGGTATACGAAGGAACTGAGATTGAGACAGACTATTATAACTTCACTGCTTTAAATACACCAAAGGATCATCCGGCCCGTGATATGCAGGATACCTTCTATCTGTCCCCTGAGTTTTTACTGCGTACCCAGACATCTGCAGGACAGGTTCATGTAATGGAAGCAAAGAAACCACCGATCAAGGTTGTTTCGCCAGGTAAAGTATTCCGTTCTGATGATGATGCTACTCACTCACCAATGTTCAGCCAGATGGAAGGCCTTGTAGTAGATGAAGGCATTACGTTGTGTGACTTAAAGGGAATGCTGGATATGTTTGTCCAGAGGATTTTCGGTGAATCTACAAGGACCAGGCTCCGTCCTTCCTATTTCCCATTTACAGAGCCATCTGTAGAGGTAGATGTAAGCTGCTTCCAGTGTGGAGGTAAAGGCTGCAGACTGTGCAAGGGAACAGGCTGGATCGAGGTTTTGGGCGCAGGTGTAGTAAATAAGAAGGTACTCGAAAACTGCGGCATCGACTCTGAGAAATACAGCGGTTTTGCTTTTGGACTTGGTCTGGAGCGTATCGCAATGTTAAAATACGGCATTAACAACATTAAGATGCTGTTTGAGTCTGATCTGCGTGTGTTAGATCAGATCGATGATTAAATAGGTTCGATCAGGACAGGAGGATTAGAAATGCTTGTACCGTTAAGCTGGTTAAATGATTATGTAGATATTAATGTTTCCGCAGACGAATTAGAGAAAAAGCTGTTTGACTGTGGATTCGAAGTAGAAGAAAAATGGCAGGTAGGAAAGGATATCAGCGGTATTGTAGTTGGTTATGTTGAGTCCTGTGAGCCGATTCCTGAGACTCACCTTCATGTATGCCAGGTCAATGTAGGCGGACCAGAATTATTACAGATCTGCTGTGGTGCAGATAATGTAAAAGCAGGTGGAAAGTTCCCTGTAGCAATGATCGGTGCCCAGGTTTATGCAACTGCAAAAGACCATGTTACGATCGAAGGTGTAGTTACGATCAAAAAGGGCAAATTAAGAGGCTATGAGTCCTATGGTATGCTGTGTTCCGGAACAGAGCTTGGTTTAAATGAAGACCTGTATCCAGGCGCTGGTTATAACGGACTTCTGGTACTGCCAGAGGATGCAGAAATAGGTTCAGATGTAAAAGAGATCACTGGTTTAAATGACTGGATCTTTGATGTTTCCATTACTGCAAACCGTCCAGACTGCCAGAGTATCTTTGGTCTTGCAAGAGAAGTAGCAGCAGCTTTGGGACAGCCATTAAAGATGCCTGCTTTAGACTATACTGAGACAGAAGTAGAAAAACCAGGCTTTGATGTAACTGTAGAAGCCCCGGATCTGTGCCCCCGTTATATTGCCCACTATGTATATGATGTAAAACTGGCGCAGTCTCCGGCATGGATGAGAAGACGTCTGGCTCTGGTTGGAAATAACTCTATTTCCAATATCGTAGATATCACCAACTACATTATGCGTGAGTTAGGACAGCCATTGCATGCATTTGACTGTGATTATCTGGAAGGCAACGCTATCTGCGTAAGACGTGCAGCAGAAGGCGAAAAGATAGTTACTCTGGATGAGAAGGAATTTACCTTAAATACAAATAATCTGGTGATCTGTGATGGTAAAAAGCCAGTAGCACTTGCAGGTATCATGGGTGGTTTAAATTCTGAGATCCGCGACACCACTACGGAAGTAATGTTTGAGGCAGCTAAGTTTGCCCGTGACAACATCCGCAAGAGTTCCCGCGCATTAGGACAGTCCTCTGATGCAAGCCAGAGATATGCAAAGGGTGTTGACGAGTATGCAACAGAAATGGCTATGAAGCGCGTACTGCACCTGGTAGAAGAGCTGGGAGCAGGAAAGGTTTCAAGAACTCACAAGAACGTAAATACAGGAAATTCCCTGGAGCCGAAAACTTTTAAGACCAGCATTAAGAAGGTAAATGGTGTATTAGGTATCACTGTTCCGGATGAAGATATCCTTCGTATCCTGAAAGGTCTGGATTTTGATCCTGAGATCAAGGGCGATGAGCTGACTTTACATTTCCCTGCATATCGTGAAGATATGGAAGATTATCCGGATGTAGCAGAGGAAGTGATCCGTATGTACGGATATGATCATATTAAGTCTACATTTCTTCCAACTGCCAAGGTGACTATCGGTGGAACTAATATCCGTCAGAAGACAATTTTAAAAGTAAAAAGAGCTCTTTGCAGTGTAGGCGCATTTGAAGGAATGCATTACTCCTTCTTTTCACCGGCTGATTTAGATGAAATGGAATTCCCAGAGGATGCAATGGAGCGTAAAGCAATCCGCATTATGAATCCGATCAATGAGGATCTTTCACTGATGAGAACTACTTTGGCGCCTCAGATGATCCATGCAATGGGACGCAACCAGAAGAGAGGCATTTTTGAGGGACGTATTTTCGAGATCGGAAATGCATTTATTCCAAAGTCTCTTCCATTAACAGAGTATCCAAATGAGCGTGAGACTTTATGTATCGGTGCCTTTGGTAAGGATGAGTCCTTCTACACTTTAAAGGGCATGGCAGAGACAGTAGCAGACGTGCTTCATCTTACTTTTACTTATGAAAGAACACAAAAGCCATTTCTACATCCATACAGAACTGCCGCTATCCTTTGTGAAGGAGAAGTGATCGGTTATCTGGGACAGGTTAAATATGAGATCATGAAAGAAGAGGCAATGCGTGAAGATGCCTACGTTCTGGAGATCAATATGCAGGCCCTGGAGAAATGGTATGGCAAGGCACCTGTATTTGAGCCGCTTCCAAAATTCGCAGAAGAAAAGCGTGATCTGGCACTGGTAATGGATAAAGGTATTACATGTGGACAGGTAGAAGAATGCATTTACCAGGCAAGCTCTTTTGTTAAAGACGTAACACTCTTTGATGTATATGAGGGCAAGCAGATTGCTGATGATAAGAAGTCTATGGCATTTACTGTACTGTTCACACCAAAGGAAGAAGAATTCCAGGCTGATACAGTAGACGGATATGTGAAGAAAATCTTAAAGCAGTTAAATAAGACTTATGGAATTGAGTTAAGAAGCTAAATGATAAGATGTTGGGGTAAGAAGGTATTTTAACCCCTCTGATACCGAATTGCTACGTGCTTTGTGCTCTTGCAATTCAAAAATATTCGATAAAAACGGGAATGTCTATTTGACGGCATTCCCATTTTCATTTTCATAGCCATAAGTAACATAATCCATCATGGTGTCTGTCGTTTTTTCATTACGGATAAAACTCATAAGAATTTGATTGATCTTTTCAATACGGTCAGAGGGAAATATTTTGCCGGTCTCAGTATCAGAAAGCTCCTGGCGCATTTCAAATAAAGTATCTTTGCGTTCAGGACAGGAAAGCCCAAGGGCTTTTGCAACAGTTCCAATGGCACAGTAAGCTTCAATAGGAGAAGACATATGAGCTGGTGGATTGAAGCGTGCTTTAATATCTAGAGCCATTTTTATGATATAAGACAAAAAAATTCCTTCTTTCTGTTAGATTAATATAAAGTACATGCGTATAACATTTTAACACAGAACGTGCTGTTTTAACAGAATTAAAAACAATTTTGTAACGTCTGGTCTGCTTTTAAAATCTGGTATAGTATGGTATACTCATATAAATGAGAAAACAGGAGTAAAATCTGTTTTGTCATAATCATCCGCAGGAGTTAAAAAAAAATATGAAAAACTCAAAATTTCGTTTTTTTATGGACTGGGGTCTTACTGCATTGGCAGTGATTGCCAGTAGTGTCCTTTTATGTTTTGCATTGTTAAAATTTTCTGTAATAGCCACTGTAGTAGGCAAGATTGTTACGGTTCTTATGCCTATTATATATGGAGGTGTGCTGGCGTATCTGATGCTGCCGGTTTACAATGCGTCAGAAAGATATGTTCAGCATTTATTTGGAAAGATCATTAAAAATAATGACAGCCGCGGCAGACTTGCAAAAAGTATTGCTACACTGGTCAGCCTTGCAGTATTGTTTGCTATTGTCGTTGGTCTGTTTTCTATGTTGATTCCTCAGATTTATGAAAGTATCATTGGTTTCCAGGATAGTCTGACAGAATATATCAACAATCTGACTCTCTGGATCGGAAAGCTCCTTCAGGACAATGAACATCTTCGGGAAAGCATTATGCCCTATTATAATGAGGCGGTTATGCGTTTTCAGAATTGGATCGCCACAGATTTGGTGCCAAATATTTCCCTGATCTTTGACCGGGTTTCCAGTGGCGTGATCAGTTTTGTTACGGTTCTTAAGAACATACTGATCGGTCTTATTGTTATGGTATACTTTTTAAATATAAAGGATACCTTATGTGCCCAGTCCAAGAAGATGGTATACGGCTTTTTAAATGTGAAGGCTGCTAACCGCATGATCGGAGAGGTTCGTTTTGCCCACAAAATATTTGGAGGCTTTATTACAGGCAAACTCTTAGATTCACTGATCATTGGTATCATGTGTTTCTTTTCTCTGAAATTTTTAAAAATGCCTTATGTACTTTTGATCAGCGTGATTGTAGGTGTTACCAATGTGATCCCATTCTTTGGACCATTTATTGGGGCAGTTCCAAGTGCATTTTTGATCCTTCTGGTGGATCCTATGAAGTGCCTGTATTTTCTGATCTTCATTCTGGTACTCCAACAGTTTGACGGAAACATTCTTGGTCCGAAAATCTTAGGGGATTCTACGGGACTCCCAAGCTTCTGGGTATTATTTTCTATCCTGTTATTTGGTGGATTGTTTGGATTTGTGGGAATGATCATTGCAGTACCCACATTTGCAGTTATCTACAGAACCATGTCCTTATATATTAATAGCGCTCTTAAAAAGAAAAAATATTCGGAAAATACATCGGATTACTGTTGCCTCCATCATATAGATTCCCGTAGTGGAGAGTTTGTTAACATGAACCGGTGGTCAAAAGAAGAAAATGAAACTATAAATGATCCGGATACAGCTGTAGGGGGCGATACAGAAAAAGAACGGGAAATACCTGAGAATACAGGAAAATAGCCATATGTGAGATGCAAAAACTATCGATGATGATCGATGATAAGAATCAGCAGGGATTTCGCTTTTAAGATAAAAAGTTCCCCGTTTTGCAAGGGATCCATCTGGCAGAACGGGGAATTCTCATATTGAATAAAAAGTTACTGTTTTTTCTGCATAAGCAATCAAAAAGGACACCTTTTATTGTATAATTATGTTACCCACAAAACAACACGAAAGAAGGTGTCCTTAATGAAAAATTAGCATTAAAGAAGCTGCTAACTTATATGAAAAGTGTATATAAAATCCCGGAGAAAATCAAGGGGTTATCGGACAAAAGAAAAAGAAGAACGATCCCATTATTTAATATCGTCATGCCGGCACTGCTCTTTCTGATGCTGCAGTATGAGAGTTTTCATACAGTTTTTTCTGCGCCTGAAAGTATGGGAAAACGATTGAAAAACTGCATACATGGAAAAATACCTAAAATTGATGCGGTCCGTGACCTTCTTACCCAGATAGATCCAGATGAGATCCGTGAGATCCACGACCAGACGATCGATATCATAAAAAGCAACCGTGTATTTCGGGAAGGGACTATAGGTGGATATGTTGTAGCCGGTATCGATGGAGTGGAATTGTTCAACAGCACAAAAAAGTCCTGTTCGGACTGCCTTAGCCGGAAAAACCGTGCAGGTGAAACAGAATATTTCCACCGGAGCGTGGTCTGTATGACAGTAGGAAAAACGCCACATGTAATCCTGGGCCAGGAAATGTTAAAACCGAGGGACGGAGCGGAAAAAGATGAAGGAGAACTGACAGGAGGAAAAAAGCTGATCAGACGTCTGAAGGAAAGACACGGACATTTCGCAGATGTGATCGTAGCAGATGCGCTGTATCTGAATGCCCCATTTATCAATACGATAAAAGAGTGCGGACTGGATGCGGTGATCCGACTAAAAGATGAACGAAGGGAACTGTTTCAGGATGCGGAAAGCCTGTTTAAGCGGGATGAGGGGAAAAAAAGGTCGTTTACCTGTGGAAAAAAGAATATAGAAGTCTGGGATCTTTCAGGATTTGAGATAGATAATAGTCCCCATAAGCTTCGTGTGATCCGATATCATGAAAGCTGGAAAGAAAACGAACGCCGGATGTGGCTGGTAACGACTCTGGATCAAGGGGAACCTCGGGTTTTATGGGAGATGATGAACCGAAGATGGGATATAGAAGAGAATGGATTCCACCAGTTGAAAACGTATTATCACGCAAAACATTGCTATTGCCATGCAGCAACAGAAGTAATATTTGATCTGATGATCATCGGCTTCAACATGAGAGAATTATACCTGTATCGCCGTATTCAAAGATTTAAAGAAAGTGGAATCAGCCGAAAAAGTGTGAACCGGAAGTTTTGTGATGAGCTATTATTGGAAAAAGTAAAAAGTATCTTGTATGAAAAGGGCGGATAGTCTGTCAGTGGGAAAATAAAAACAGGCGCTTTGAAATGAGCTAAATTTAACTAAGGGGGGACGTTGTGCGCATTCAGCTATTCAGGAAGCAAAAGAGAAAATAAGCGTGAGAGGGGCACTATTTATAAATATACAGTGCTAAAAGCGAAATCCCTGAAGAATCACATGACAAACGCATGAGTAAATAAATTGTGAACACGCCCCTTTTCTGATAAAATTAAAAGAAAAGGGGTGTTGATACATGCAGGAATTATTAGATTGGCTGGAATACATAGAAGATGATCGTCAGCAAAGGAAAGTTCGTCATACATTGAAGGACATTCTTGTTATTGTATTGTTTGCAACACTGGCAAATGCGGATGACTGGGTGGAAATGGCATTGTTTGCGGAAAGTTATCAGGATTATCTACGCAAATATATTGAGTTAAAAAACGGAATACCATCTCATGACACGATCAGACGTGTAATGGGGATGATATCACCGGAGATCATACAGCAGCTTTATGGAAAATGGCAGGATCGATTAAATCAGAATGAAGGGGAACTACTGAAGAAGATCATTTGTATAGATGGTAAAACCATGCGCTCCAATAAAAGAGGAGATGGGAAGGCATCCCACATTGTATCAGCATGGAGTAAAGAGTCAGGTTTCTGTCTTGGACAAAAAGCAGTTGAAGAAAAAAGCAATGAGATCGTAGCGATCCCGGAATTGCTGGACAAGATCCAGATAAAAGGCCAGATCGTAACAATCGATGCAATGGGAACGCAGACTGCAATAGCGGAGAAAATAAAGAAAAAACGGGCAGACTATGTGCTGGCATTGAAGAGAAATCAAAACAGTCTGTATGAAGATGTACAAGAATACTTTTCAGACGAAGAGTTCCAAAAAGAGATCCGTGAAAGAGGTAATTACAAAAAAACCCAGGAAAAAGCACATGGTCAGATCGAGATAAGGGAGTATTATCAGACAGAGGATATAAAGTGGTTAAGCCAGAAAAAGAACTGGAAAGGACTGTCCAGTATAGTAATGGAGAAGAAAACGCTGAAGAAAGAAGGAAATACAAGAATAGAGAACCGTTATTTCATCAGCAGTTTAAAAGGAGACATTGAACAGGTCAGCCGTGCAGTGAGAGGACACTGGAGTATAGAAAGCATGCACTGGTATCTGGATGTAACATTCCGGGAAGATGCGAATACAACCATAGATAAGCTGGCGGCACAAAATTTGAATATCATAAGGAAATGGAGCCTAAGTATTTTGAAACCGGCACAAATAACAAGACATAAGTTGTCGATGCGAAAGAAAAGGTTTGTACTTAGCTTACGCCCAATTCAGTATCTAGAAGAACTTTTAGAAGCTTAAAAAATAACAGAAAGCAGAATTGATGCCAGATGATCGTTCGTGCGTTTGTCGTGGAAGAATCAGAAAATCACTTGCCAATCTCGATGGTTTTTGCTATAATATTTTTTGTGTTGCAGATATAGTTCATTGGTAGAACATCAGCTTCCCAAGCTGAGGAGGCGGGTTCGATTCCCGTTATCTGCTTCTTATGAAAAGCCTTGTAAATGTTGGAAAAACCAGTGTTTTACACAATGTCATTAACTTAAAAGCAGAAGATATTTATTCCGAAATGGATTAGATATCTCCTGCTTTTTTTGATATGCTTATATTGTAAAAAGAAGCCATGAACCTGCTCAAAAAAGGATGTGATTATACATGAAACATTCTCAGAAACGTACATTCATGGATATAGAAAAAATGAGTTCTGATGAATTTAAGGCATTTTGCCGATCAGGTAATAAAAATTATTTTACCAGAATTCGAAAAATGCCTCTTCAGGATCTTCTTTTCACGATGATAAACAGAAAGGGGCTGACGTTGGCATTGGAACTGAGAAATTATATGAAACTTGCTCATCCTGGTGTGTCTATTTCAAAACCAGGATATCTGAAACAGCGTATGAAACTTAATCCAGATGCTTTTTTAGAATTATATAAATATCATAACCGTAACTTTTATGCAGATTCCACCTTTTCAACTTATAAAGATCATTTAATATTAGCCGCTGACGGCTCAGATATTAATATTCCTACCACTGCTGAAACACTGAAACTATATGGTTCTGCAAGCCGGAAAAACGCAAAGCCCCAAGCTCAAATAGGATTAGGCTGTATTTATGATGTAATGAATCGTATGATACTGGAAAGTGACTGTAATAAGGTGAAATTTAATGAAATGCGCCTGGCCGAAAAACAGATGGAGCGAATACCGGAAACAATAGGCAGCATTCCCTATATTATTATCATGGACAGAGGCTATCCTTCTACGCCAGCGTTTATACATATGATGGATAAGGATATTAAATTTATCGTACGTTTAAAAAGCAGTGATTACAAAAAAGAGCAAAACAGTTTAACAGAAAAGGATCAGCTAGTTAAAATAAAACTTGATAAGTCAAGAATCAGACATTACGAGGGAACGCCAGATGGAGAACGTATGAAAGAATTAGGTGAAATTTCATTGCGTATGGTAAAAATCCTATTAGAAAACGGAAGTTTAGAAGTTTTGGCTACAAATCTTTCACAAACTGAATTTCATACAGAAGAAATAAAAGAATTATATCATATGAGGTGGGGGATAGAGACTGCGTATGAAACGCTAAAGAGTCGGTTGCAATTAGAGAATTTTACAGGAACAAAACCTATTCTGTTATTACAAGATATATACAGCACTATATATCTGAGCAATTTAGTTGAAGATATCATATTAGATGCAGAGCGTGAACTGGATCAGAAAGAAGCGAACAGAAAACATAAAATGATGATCAATCAGACTGTTAGTATTGGAATCTTAAAAAATGATCTGATTTATATACTTCTTGAAACGGATGGTCAAAAGAAAAATATGTTATTTCAGCAAATATATGAAGATATCAGTAAAAATCTTGTTCCCATTCGTCCTGATCGGCATTATACCAGAACGAAAGGGCAATTAGCAGGAAAATATTCGAATACCCATAAAAGAGCGTACTGAGCTAAAAAATACGAGTACAAAGAGAAGGGGATAAGTATGCCCATATACAAACAAAAAGCAGGAATCATAGTTTTATAAATGCTTACGATTTCTGCTCTTTGCTAAAGTTAATGACATTGTGAAATATCAAGCGTTTGGGAAGAAATACAAGACTTAAATGGAGATATGAAAAGATGATTAAAGTACTATTTATCTGCCACGGCAACATCTGCCGTTCCCCAATGGCAGAATACGTAATGAAAGATATGATAAAAAAAGCAAATCTGTCAGATCAGTTTTATATAGCATCTGCTGCCACTTCCACAGAAGAGATTGGAAATCCGGTTCATCAGGGTACCAGGGTTAAGCTTGCCCAGGCGGGAATTGCCTGTGAAGGACATCATGCAAGACAGATGACCAGGGCAGATTATGACAGGTATGATTATCTGATCGGAATGGATGAATGGAATATACGTAATATAAAGCGGATCACAGGTGGAAATCCAGAGAGAAAGATATTTAAGATGATGTCTTTTTCAGGAAGCAGCAGAGATGTAGCAGATCCATGGTATACAGGAGATTTTGAGGCTACCTGGAAGGATGTAACAGAAGGCTGTCAGGGACTTTTAGAATATATCCTGAAGTAAAAGGTAATGAAGATTTGATCAATGATACAGGAAAATTTAAGTAAGTACAAAGCTGCTGCCAGTTGGAAAATCAGAAGTTCCATGTCTGACAGCAGCTTTACTTTTAATAGATATTATATTTGTTTTGCCAGCACTTTCTTAAATTCAAATCGGAACAAGATACTTGTAAAGCAGATCGCCAGAAAGTCAGCAATAGGTTCTGCCATATAAACAGCAGAAGTCTGATCTGCTGTATAAATGTGGGGCATGATATAAATCAGTGGAAGCAGCAGGATGAATTTTCTGGCAACAGCAACCATGATAGAAGCTTTTGCATTACCGATAGAGGTAAATGTCATCTGACAGGCCATTTGGATGCCGAACAGCAGGATGGAAGCCATATAAATACGCAGGGCATGTGCAGTAAATGTTAAAAGAGCCTGGTCAGAGGTGAATATGGAAGCGAAGCCAGCAGGGAACAGCATAACTAAAAGCCACATCAGGGTCGAATAGGAAAGGTCGATCTTTAAAAGCAGTTTAAAGGAATCCTTCACCCGTTTTGTCTGTCCGGCTCCATAATTGTAACTGATGATCGGCTGGGCTCCCTGGCCAAGTCCCTGAAGCGGCAGAAGGGCAAACTGCATGGCACTTGTTAAAATGGTCATAGCACCAACAGCAAGGTCTCCGCCGTATTTTAACAGAGAAGAATTAAAACATACAGAAATAATACTTTCACTGGACTGCATGATAAAAGTGGAAAGTCCTAAAGCAAGGCTGGGAAGGATGATATCTTTCTTCAGCTTCATATTGCAGCGGTGGATCTTAAGATAAGATTTTTTACCCATAAGGAAGTGTAAGACCCATGTACAGGAGAGCGCCTGGGAGACGATCGTTGCAAGAGCAGCCCCCCGCACACCCATGTGGAGTGCAAAAATAAAGATCGGATCCAGGATGATATTGCTGGCAGCACCAACCAGAACAGAGAGCATACTGGTCTTGGCAAAGCCCTGAGCTGTAATAAACGCATTCATGCCAAGTGTCAGCTGTACAAAGATCGTTCCAAGGGAATAAATATTCATATAAGCAACAGCATAAGGAATGGTATTTTCACTGGCACCAAATGCCATAAGAAAGCTTTTGTTTCCTGTAAAAAGGATAAGAGTCAGCAGCAATGATACAACAATCTGGGTAGTAAAACAGTTTCCAAGGGTTTGTTCTGCAGATTCTTTATCACCTTTTCCCATAAAAATAGAAGCTCTGGGGGCACCGCCGTTGCCAACCAAGGCTGCAAAGGCAGATACGATCATGATCAGAGGCATACATACCCCTACGCCGGTGAGCGCCAAAGCGCCTGTTTCCGGTATATGCCCGATATAGATACGATCTACAATATTATACAACATGTTAATGACCTGGGCGGTAACGGTAGGGAGTGAAAGCTTTAATAAAAGCCTTCCTAAAGGTTCAGTTGCCAGAAAGCTATTGTCTTTCTTTTGCTGTAAATTCATTTTCGGTGTTCCTTTCTTTGATTGCATGTTTTGTATTTTTCATGATCTGTTCATTGATCTGCCCGTAAAATTTCAGGTCTTCTTCAGACAGACCGTTAAAAATCTGATGATAAAGCTGTTTTTGCATAGAAGAAATGGATTTTGTTATGTCATCCGCTTCTGAAAGCAGGGATAAGTGTATCTTTCGTCGATCCATTTCATCTACAGTACGTTTTAAGAATCCTTTTTGAATCAGATTTTCCACTGCCTGAGAAACATTTCCTTTGGAAAGCATACGGAGCTCTGTAATGTCGGCAGCAGTGTCTTTTTGGGGATTATTATATAGAAACGCAATGACTTTTCCTTCTGTTATGGTCAGCTGCCATTTTTCACAAATTTTTTTCAGCATTTGTTCCTGTAGTTTCATGGTCAATCGGATATGAGTAAGAAAATCAGTGATGCATATCATAAAATAGTCCCTCCTTAAAGTTTTAAACAAAACTGTTCTAAAAAGAACTATATAGAAGATTAAACCCTCAAAGTTAAAATGTCAATACATTTTTTGCCTTTGTTTCTTCCTGGCTTTCTATTTTAAAGAAGTTATGCTATAATGAACCCAGTGAAAAACAGGCAATTACCGATGGTATTTGTTTTTCAAATTCAGAAAAACGGGAGCAAAGCGATTATATGCAGACCCTGAACCAGGATATAAAAAATAATGATTTTAAGAGAGTATATCTTCTTTTCGGGGAAGAAGCCTTTCTGAAAAAAAGCTATAAAAACCGCCTTCGGGAAGCCATTACCCAGGGTGATACCATGAATTACAATTATTATGAAGGAAAAGGCATGAATGTTAACGAGATCATCAGCCTTTCTGATACAATGCCATTTTTTGCAGAAAAACGACTGATCCTTATGGAAGATAGTGGTTGGTTTAAAGGCGGGTCTGGTGCAGATGAAATGAGCGCTTATATAGAAAATATTCCAGATACTACCTGCCTGTTGTTTGTAGAAACAGAAGTAGATAAGCGCAGCCGCATGTATAAGGCCGTGAAAAAATATGGCCATATTGCAGAGATGGAACGTCAGGACAGTGCCCAGCTTGCCAGATGGGCGGCAGGCATACTGGCAAAGAACGGAAAAAAGATAACAACCCGGACTATGGAGTATTTTCTGGGAAAAACAGGAGATGACATGGAAAATATCACTTCTGAATTGGACAAGGTGATCAGTTATACATTAGGAAGGGATGTGATCACAGAAGAAGATATTGATGCAGTGTGCATTACTCAGGTGACTAATAAGATATTTGATATGATCGCGGCTATTGCAAACCGTCAGACCAGAAAGGCTATGGATCTTTATGAAGACCTTCTTACATTAAAAGAACCGTCTATGCGTATTTTGTTTCTGATCGCAAGACAGTTTAATCAGATCCTTCAGGTAAAGGAACTGATGGGAAGAGGAATGGATAAAAGTACTATTTCCTCTAAATTAAAGATTCAGCCTTTTGTAACAGGAAAAATAATGGTGCAGGCGAAAACATTTACAAAAGAGCAGATACTTTCTTATGTAAATTTATGTGTTGATGCTGAAGAAAGTGTGAAAACAGGAAAACTTTCTGACCGCCTGGCAGTGGAGCTGCTGATCGCTAATAAATATTAGTACATCATTTTCGAAATAACTATGCCACTCGCTTGTCTGAATATTAGGATCAGAATCCTGCGTGATAAAGCCGGTTATTTATAAAAGGGTGTATTAGAAAAAATAGTAAGGGAGAAAAATAGATGGCAGAAGAAAAGATAATACCGGGAGTAGCAACAGAAAAAGAAAGTGATGAAGTATTAGAAGAAATCCGCACACAGACAAAAGAAGTGTTAAATGAACTTCTGGCTGTTGCAAAAATGAAACCAGGTCAGATTCTGGTAGTAGGCTGTTCTTCCAGTGAGATCGGAAGTTATAAGATTGGCTCTCATTCCAGCGAAACTATTGGGCAGACTGTGTATAAGGCGTTGTATGAGGAGTTAAAACCTCTGGGGATTTATCTGGCAGCTCAGTGCTGCGAGCATTTAAACCGCTCTCTGATCCTGGAAAAAGAGGCAGCAGAAAAATACGGATATGAGCCTGTAAACGTAGTTCCCCAGTTAAAAGCCGGTGGTTCTTTCTCTACGGCAGCGTACCATACTTTGGAACATCCGGTGGCAGTGGAACACATTAAGGCTCATGCAGGCATTGATATTGGAGATACGCTGATCGGTATGCACATGAGAGATGTAGCAGTTCCAGTAAGAATCCAGACAAAAGCTATTGGCGGCGCGCATGTGGTATGCGCAAGGACCAGATTAAAATTCGTAGGTGGTATCAGGGCCCGTTACGATGAGGAACAGATGTAGGGGGAAATGCAATTTTGTAGTGTTCTGAATAAAGTAATAAAAAAGCTCTCCGGTGGGTTAATCCGGAGAGCTTTTGATTTTCTGTATCGATTGATCGAATTCTATAAATTAAGCGATAGAATTAACAGCCTTGGATACACGAGAAACTTTGCGGGCAGCATTGTTCTTGTGGTATACACCCTTGGTGCAAGCCTTATCGATCTCGGTAGTAGCAGCAACCAGTGCAGCCTGAGCAGCAGCCTTATCTCCAGCAGCTACAGCAGCCTCAACTTTCTTGATTGCGGTTTTAACCTTAGATCTGATCGCTTTGTTTCTTGCAGCCTTAGTTTCGTTTACTAAGATTCTCTTCTTTGCAGATTTAATGTTAGCCAATGAAATACACCTCCGTTCGGTATTATATAAAAATATTAATCGTTGTGTTTTCCATCAAAGCCTGGACACGGACAGTTCAATGTAAACATACTGTTATATTTTAGCGAATACACCTGAAAATGTCAAGCGGAAAATTAAATTTTTACGCCGCTTTTTTATTGTCAATATGCACAAAAAATAATGCATATTTCATTAAAAGTGCGCATATGAAACAAAAAGTGATTATGATATGATACAACTATAAGAAAGTTGCGTCGGGGAAAACTTGTGTAAGGACGAACTCTTCCAATGAGGGAGAGGTACGTCCTTTTTTGTTGCTCATTTTCTCTGAAACTAGAAAGGAGACTGATATGGAAAAAGAAAAAAATAGTGACGGGATTGGATATATGAAGCGTCTTAGACGGCCGATTGGCCAGATAGATGTAGTGCTGGATACAGATGCCTATAATGAAATCGATGATCTATACGCATTGGCATATATGATCCGGTCAAGTGATCGACTGAATGTAAAGGGAATCATGGCAGCTCCATTTTATAGTCCTGCAAGTATGGGGCGTACCAGACAGAACAGCAGTGCAAAAGAAGGAATGGAACAGAGTTATTTGGCAATCCAGGAACTGCTTTCTGTAATGGAAGAAACAGAGTTAAAGGATCATGTTTTTAAGGGAGCAGAAAGAAAATTGCCTGATGAGCAGACACCGGTGGACTGCCCTGCAGCCCGGGAGATCATACGTCTCGCAAGAGAACATACACCGGAAAATCCTCTCTATGTAGTAGGAATCGCAGTTTTGACTGATATTGCATCGGCCCTTCTTATAGCACCGGATATTATTGATAAGATAGTAGTCGTATGGTTGGGAGGTCATGGAAAAGAATGGCAGAGCTGCAAAGATTTTAATGCAGTTCAGGACATTGCTGCAGCCAGAGTGGTATTTGGCTGTGGTGTGGCAGTAGTCCAGCTTCCTTGCAACGGTGTTGTGTCAGAATTTCGCATTTCCAGAGTAGAACTGGAATATTACATGAGAGGAAAAAGTAAGCTTTCTGATTATTTGTTAGATGTATCTTTTGCATTTATGGAACAGAGAGAAAAGAAAAAAGACTGGTCCAAGCCTTTATGGGATGTAACAGCAGTGGCATGGTTGTTGGATGAGAAATTTATGGAAGACCGTTATGAGCACAGTCCGGTATTTGAATATGATAATTGTTATGGAGTAGATCTGCGACGTCATTTTATCAAATATGTATACCATATCAACAGGGATATTTTGTTTGAAGATATGTTTGCAAAACTGGCAAAGTAAAATGTGTGTTTCTGAAAAATAGGGAGAAGTTCCAAACACACATGTAAAATAAAAGGAGGAATATTATGTATAAGAAAGTTTGGTTGGGGTTATTAACAGCAGCAATGGTAGCAGGACTGACAGCATGTGGCAGCAAAGCAGCAGAAGAGACCACTGCAAAGGCAGCAGGAGACAGTGTTGATGGAGAAGTAACGATCCACCTGATGATGAGTAATTCACAGGAACTGGGCGTAAGCGCAGCAGTAGAGGCATTTAATAAGGCATACGAAGGCAAAATCAAGTGTGAAGCAGACTATGTTGCATTCAATGATGTATTTGAAACCCTGGAAGTTCTTATGAGTAATAAGTCCACCGAATATGATATTTTTGCAGCAGACGGTCCAAATGTTGCTGCTTATGTAAGCCGTGGCTACTTACAGCCATTAAACCAGTGGATCAGCGATGATGAGATAAAGATGTTTACAGATGCTATGATCACAGAAGGAACTTACAAAGACCAGTTCTACGGTGCACCAATGGGCAATTCATCCACCGTACTCTACTATAATAAGGCACTTTTGAAAGAAGCAGGCATCAATATTGATTTTGATTCTGTAACTCCGGATAACCGTCTTACATGGGAGCAGCTGATCGATTATTCCAAGCAGGCACTGGATGTATTAGATCCCGATCATTCCAAGGGAATTTACGGAATTGAGTTCCAACAAGTTGGCCGTGTATATCAGATGAACATTCTCCCTAACTCATTAGGAGGTGCGCAGATCAGCGAAGATGGTCTCAGTGTAGATGGTGTAATTGATACACAGCCTTGGATGGATGCCTTAAACTTCTATCAGACACAGGTAAATGATGGTATATTTACCAGAGGTATATCTGCAGATGACACCAGCAGTTACTTCCAGTCAGGAAAGATTTTATTCTACTTAGGAACTACTGCACTTCCAGCAGCATTTGAGAAGAATGGATTTGAAGACTGGGGATTTACCTATATTCCATGCTTTGAAGGTCATGAAGACGAAATTCGTTCTGCATGTGGAAGCTGGACCATTGGTATGAATACTTATTCAGTGAAACAGGAAGCTGCAGCGGAGTTTATTAAATATTTGACTTTATATGATGGTGCAGACGTTTATATTAATGCATCGGGTATGGTGCCTGCTCTGGACCGTCAGTTTACAGATGAATTAAAAAAAGCAAAACCATACATGGTAATGGCTGAATATGAAGTTAAGAACACTGCTCTGGTAAGAGCAATCACACCTGCATTCAACGAGTACTCTACTGCTATGAACGCACTGTGGGATAATGTAAGAAACGGTGCAGAGGTTGCTGGTGCTGTAGATGACTGTAAAGCTGAACTTGAAACTGCATTTAAGGAATACGAATAAATATGAACATGAAGAAAAATATAATATTGAAAGAAATGGTGCCGTATCTTATGCTGGCACCGGCACTGATTATTATTCTTATTTTTAAAATTTATCCCATTATATCTGTTATTCTGGAATCTTTTTTCCGAAATGGCAGTCCATCTTTGCGTACCTATGAGATTCTTTTTGGAGACAGAAATTTCTGGGGAGCTTTAGGTACAACGGTGAAAATGAATCTGGTCATGATCCCGCTTCAGATTGTGATCTCCCTGTGTCTGGCTCTTTTAGTAAACTCTACTATTAAGGGCATTGGTATTTTCAGGAGTATCTATTATTTGCCAGTTACCATGGCTATTTCCGTAGCTTCCATCAGCTGGAATCTGATGGCAAATTACAACAGCGGTGTATTTAATAGTATATCTACCTTTTTGGGACTTGGAAAACAGGGCTTTTTCACAGATGTGAAACAGGCGTTATGGTGTATTGTTATGATGGCTACATGGAAAGGCTGTGGATACTGGATGATGTACATTTTAGCAGGTTTAAAGGGTGTGGATACATCCATTTATGAATCTGCAAAGCTGGATGGAGCTGGATTTTTTACTATGCTGTTCCATATTACACTTCCGTTGATCAAAAGAACATTGCTTTTTGTATTTGTAGCAAATACTTCTGCAAATATGCTGTTATTTGCTCCAATGAAGCTGATTACAGAAGGGGGACCTCAGAACAGCACAAACGTGTTGATGTATGAAGTTTATAAATCAGCGTTCAGAAATGGCAATGCATCCAGAGCAGGTGCACTGACAACCATTCTGCTGCTGATCGTACTTGCTGTTGTTGTAATACAGTTCCGTTTATTAAATGAGAAGGAGGAATAAGGCCATGAAGGAGACAAAAACACCTTTGGAAAAAGCAGTTTTATATGTGGTTTTGACCGTCATTGCTTTCATTGCTATTTTTCCTCTGCTTTATATTATTTTAGCTTCATTTAGGACCAATAAAGAGATTTTTGAGTACGCACTTCCATTTACGTGGAAAACACTGATTCCTCAAAATTGGACCATGAACAACTATGTGGCTATTTTTTCAGAGATGGGCTATGGAACAGCTTTGAAAAATACACTGATTGTAGTTGCTATTTTGGTGCCTTTAAGCATGCTGATCTCAGCTCTGGGAGGTTTTACCTTTGCATTCTTTGATTTTAAAGGTAAAAACATTTTGTTTGCAATTTGCCTGATCTCATTTATGGTACCCGAAGATGCAGTAGCATTGCCACTTTATAATCTGGTCTCTTCCCTGGGAATGGTCAATTCTTATTCAGCTCTTATTTTTCCAGGAGCTGCCAGTGGACTTGCCATGTTCTTATTTACCCAGTTTTTTAAAGAGATTCCCAAAAGTCTTGTAGAAGCAGCGCGTATTGACGGAGCTTCCTGGATCCAGGTATTTTTCAGTGTAATCTTACCGCTTTCTGTTCCGGTAGCCATCACTGCCGGGCTGATGATTTTTGTAAATGAGTGGAATAACTTTTTCTGGCCGTTGCTTGCAACACGTACGGAAGCAGCAAGAACGATTCAGGTAGCTTTATCTTATTTTTCAGATGAGAACCAGGTATATTTCAGCTACATTTTTGCAGGTTCCGCAATTTCTGCTGTTGTACCTGTTCTGTTATTCCTTCCATTACAGAAGTATTTTGTACAGGGAATTACCAGCAGTGGTGTAAAGGGATAAAAATCAAAATTTACCAAAACACGATAAATACAAAAAATCCGCAGGTGTCATATGGCACAGGCGGATTTTTTATGCTGTACATATTTTGCAGATGTATGTTACAATGGTCGGGGAGAAAAAATAAACAATACCTACGATGAGGATGAAAAATAATGAAAACAACCTTACAGGATATTATAAAAAAGAACCCTATTATGGCGGCTCTCTGTAGAGAAGAAGATCTGGATGATCTTTGCCTTTCACGGGTAAAATTGGCATATATTTTCTGTGGAAACCTGAAAACGCTGCCATTTATTGTGGAGCGAGTGAGAAAAGCAGGAATTGAACCCTTTGTGTATATGGATTTTATAGATGGGCTGTCATCAAAGGACAGCGCAGTGGAATTTGTGAAATGTTATACAAGTGCAGCAGGAATCGTAACTACAAAATCCAATCAGGTAAGAAGAGCAAAGGCATTGGACTTGCTGGCAATCCAGCGTTTTTTTGTGTTTGATGCTATTTCACAGGCCAATATCCGCCATCAGATCAAGAGTTGTACAGCAGACGGTGTGGAGATTCTTCCAGGTGTCATATTAAGTGTTATAAGTGATCTTTCCAAAGAAAGTCGGATCCCTTTTATAACTGGTGGTTTTATTAATACGAAAAATGAGATCGAGGCTGCTATGGAAAGTGGAGCAGCAGGTATCACTACTTCTGTGCCTAATCTCTGGTTTTTATAATAAAACAGGCTATTCTGCTTAAACTAACCTTTATATTGATATTATGTTCTTTCGGAATCTTTCTGTACCTGATTTTGTGAGAAGATTTTTTGTCAGTTGTGCCCAAATTTCTGAGGCGTACGCGGTGCGTACGGTGATGAAATTCGGGTGCGACTGGCGGAAAATCGGCCACAAAGGCAGGTGTAGGAAAGACTCCGAGAGGACATTATTATTTAAGGAGGGCGAACAGAATGAAAACAGCCAGATTTGAAATACGCACAGATCTTGCCCTGGAAGAAAGAGAAGGATTAAAAGAGCAGGCAAAAGAAGTATCAGGTGTTTCTTTTCGAAAATGGAAGGGAAAGACGGAAGATGTGCAGATCACGGAAGTGAAGGTATTAAATGAGGCGGGAGCACAGATTTTAGGAAAGCCGGTAGGAAGTTATCTCACATTAGAAGCAGACAGACTGCTTCTGCCGGATGAGGATTTCCACAGTGAAGTTTCAGATGAGCTGGCAAACGTATTAAAAGAGCTGGCAGAGCATGCGCTGGGGAAAAAGGAAGGGGAAGAAAAGGTAGCTCCCTTTTTGCACGGCCAGCCGGTCATATTAGTTGCCGGTCTTGGAAACCAGAGCGTAACACCGGATTCCCTTGGTCCGCGCACTGTAAATAATCTTAGTGTTTCGCAAAATGAAACGGGATTAAAAGCTATTGCACCTGGTGTCATGGCACAAACAGGTATGGAAACGGCCCGGATATTATCAGGTCTCATCCGCGAAATAAAACCGGATCTGGTCATTGCCATCGATGCGCTGGCGGCAAGAAGCATCCGGCGTCTGGGAACTACCATACAGCTGACTGATACAGGGATACATCCTGGATCCGGAGTGGGAAATCACAGGCACAGCCTGACAAAGGAAACTCTGGGGATACCTGTGCTGGCTGTTGGCGTTCCTACAGTGGTGGGAGCAGCAGCCATTGTCCACGATACCATTTCTGCCCTGACCGGAGTGCTGGCATCAGAAGAAGCTACGAAAAATACAGGCAAATGGATCGAAAACATGAACCCGGAAGATCAGTACCGCATGATCCGGGAACTGCTGGAGCCAGAATTTGGAAGTCTTTATGTAACGCCTCCGGATATTGACCAGAGAGTGAAGCAGCTAAGCTTTACGATTTCGGAGGGGATACACAGAGCTGTAACAGTATTCAGATAACACGATATTTATGTCAGCCTGTGTTGGTGATTTTAGAAAATAAGATTTCAGAAACAGATAAAATGTACTCTCGGAGTCTTTCATGCACCTGCCTTTGCGGCCGATTTTCCGTCAGTCGCACCCGAATTTTAGAGGCGGACGCAACGCCAACGCCTCAAAAATCTGGGCACAACTGACAAAAAATCTTCTCGCAA
Organism: Lachnospiraceae bacterium; assembly: GCA_025758065.1. Classification (NCBI taxonomy): domain Bacteria; kingdom Bacillati; phylum Bacillota; class Clostridia; order Lachnospirales; family Lachnospiraceae; species Lachnospiraceae bacterium. The sequence continues at coordinate 3,914,976 of CP107199.1, read as the reverse complement.
AATCAAGTATAAAAAGATTCCGAGAGTACATTAAAATGAAAAGGAGCAGAAAATGAGTACACAAAAGACAAGAGTAGCCGGACATATGGCTGCTATTTTTACGATGCTGATATGGGGAACTACCTTTATATCTACCAAGGTACTGTTAGAAAGCCTGTCACCATTGGAAATACTGGTGCTGCGCTTTGTGGCCGGTTATATTTTCCTGTGGCTGATCCGCCCGGTGCCTCTTAAGCTGAAAAGCGTGAAAGAAGAACTGATCATGGTTGTTGCCGGTATTACCGGTATCGGCATTTACTATCTTCTGGAAAATATTGCCCTCACCATGACTCAGGCTTCCAATGTCAGTGTTATCGTATCTGTTGCACCGATTTTTACAGGGATCATGGCCCACTTTTTCTTAGACGGGGAGAAGATGAAGAAAAGCATTGTGGCAGGTTTTATCTGTGCCATGTTGGGAATCTGCCTGATCACTTTCCAGAAAGGTGAAAAATTAGAGTTGAACCCGGTAGGAGATTTTCTTGGTCTGGCAGCAGCAGCCATATGGGGCGTTTATTCTGTGTGTACCAGAAAGATTGGCGGTTTTGGCTATGATACCATTGTTACAACCAGAAGGACATTCTTTTATGGGATCCTTTTCATGCTGTTAGCTCTGCCGTTTATGGATTTCCATCTGCAGGTCCCGGCACTCCTTCAGCCGGTAAATCTTGCAAATGTAATATACCTGGGAATCGGTGCATCTGCTATATGCTTTGTTACCTGGAACTATGCAGTAAAATCTCTGGGTGCAACCAAAGCCAGCGTTTACATTTACGGTATTCCTGTGGTGACTATTTTAATGTCCATTCCGCTGCTTCATGAAGTTATTACTCTTCAGGCTATGGCAGGAACAGTGCTTACTCTTGCGGGACTTCTGATTTCTGAATGGCCATTTTCTGCTAATAAAAAGTAAAAAAATAATGCTTTCCTGCGTAAACTGTAAGTAGAGTGTGTGTCTTAAGGCAGGAAAATATGAGAATAAAACCTAAAATTGTAAAAAAATGGAAGATCCTGCAAAAGACAGCCCCATTTCTTATAATAGGAATGGCAGTTATCACAGCAGGATCTTTTTTTTGCGGCAGATATTTTTATACAGATATAGAAAGAGAAAAAAAACAGCTGGCGGCTGCTTTTTGGAATGCAGGGGAAGAGATTCTCTGGAAGCAGATATTTCCACTGGAAGTCAGGAAAAACAATGAAGACGGGTATGAGGGGACAGACAACCTGAAAAAGCAGAATACCGGATCTGACCCGGCTTATGAAAAATACCGTCAGACCAGTGAATTTTACCGTACCCATGGATATCTGGCGTGGATCGGAAAAGATGAGGCGGATTTTGATATGGATGAAGCAGGGGGCGTGAGCAGTCTGACAGCAGGAACAGGAGAAAATGTGTCCTCCAATGAGGAAAATGGACCGGACGGAAACACTGCCGCAAATCTCCGTATTGCCACATATCCGCTGCAGAAACTTATGGATTATGACTTCCTCATGAAACATTTCTATAATGTACATACATCCACCACAGCAGACCGCCAATTAATGAATGCTGAAAATCTTCTCTCAAAGGATATAACATTGCAAAAAGAAGAAACTCCAGATCCACAAACACCTCAGATCCTTATTTACCACACCCATTCCCAGGAAAGCTATAAAAACAGTGGGTCTGATGAAACTGTGACTGCGGTCGGTGGGTATCTGGCAAAGCTTCTTACAGAAAAAGGCTGGAGTGTTTACCATGATAAAGGCGTTTATGATCTGCAAAAGGGTAAAATGGATCGGAGCAAAGCCTATAATTATGCCTTGGAAGGACTTAACCAGATCCTGGCAAAATACCCGTCCATCCAGGTAATATTAGATATCCACAGGGACGGAGTGGGAGAAAATGTTTATTTAAAAACGGATATAAATGGAAAGGCCACTGCCAGGATCATGTTTTTTAATGGTTTAAGCCAGACTCCGGAAGGTCCCATTTCCTATCTTCCCAATCCCTACAGGGAAGAAAATCTGGCGTTCAGCTTGAAAATGCAGTTAAAAGCAGAAGAATATTATCCGGGGTTTACAAGAAAAATATATTTAAAAGGTCTGCGTTACAACGAACATCTGCGTCCAAGGTCCGCCCTTATTGAAGTAGGCGCCCAGACAAATACCTTTGAAGAAGCAAAAAATGCCATGGAGCCTCTGGCAGAACTTTTGGATATGGTGTTGCAAGGAAATTGAAAACATAGTAAAATGGATACGATATTCTAAAAGACAGTATTATCAAAGGGGTCAAAATACCTTTTGACCCCCAAATCCAAGAAAGAATATATTATTTAAAATATTATTAAAGAACAGAAAGAAAAATATGGAGAAAGAGGATAAAGAATGGCAGCAATTGACCAGAGTAAAATACGTAATTTTTGTATTATTGCCCATATAGACCACGGTAAATCCACACTGGCAGACCGAATCATTGAAAAAACCGGACTTCTTACCAGCCGTGAGATGCAGGAACAGGTTCTCGACAATATGGACCTGGAACGTGAGCGCGGCATTACCATTAAATCCCAGGCTGTACGTACTGTATACAAAGCAAAAGACGGAAACGAATATATTTTTAACCTGATCGATACACCGGGACATGTGGATTTTAACTATGAGGTATCCCGAAGCCTGGCAGCCTGCGATGGCGCTGTGCTGGTAGTAGATGCTTCCCAGGGAATCGAGGCCCAGACTCTGGCCAATGTATATCTGGCGCTGGATCATGACCTGGATGTATTCCCGGTCATTAACAAGATCGATCTTCCAAGTGCAGATCCGGACCGTGTGGCAGCAGAGATTGAAGATGTGATCGGCCTGGAAGCCCATGATGCACCAAAGATCTCCGCAAAAACGGGACTGAATGTAGAAGAAGTCTTAGAAGCTATCGTTCGTAAGATCCCGGCTCCTACTGGAGATCCAAATGCACCATTAAAGGCACTGATCTTTGATTCTGTTTACGATTCCTATAAGGGTGTTATCATTTTCTGCCGTGTTATGGAAGGAACAGTGAAAAAAGGTACGCCGATCCGTATGATGGCAACAGGGGCAGAGGAAGAAGTAGTAGAAGTGGGTTATTTTGGAGCAGGACAGTTTTTCCCCTGTGATGAACTGGCTGCCGGAATGGTTGGCTATATTACAGCCAGCATTAAAAATGTCCGTGATACCCGTGTAGGTGATACTGTAACAGACAGCAGCAACCCATGTGACGAACCACTGCCAGGCTATAAAAAAGTCACACCAATGGTTTACTGTGGACTTTATCCGGCAGATGGTGCCAAGTACAATGATCTTCGTGATGCATTGGAGAAGCTTCAGTTAAATGACGCTTCATTGTTCTATGAGCCGGAGACTTCTGTAGCATTAGGCTTTGGTTTCCGTTGTGGATTCTTAGGACTGCTGCACTTAGAGATCATCCAGGAACGTCTGGAACGTGAATACAATCTGGATCTTGTTACAACAGCACCAGGTGTTGTATACCGCGTACACAAGACCACAGGTGAGATGATCGAGCTGACTAATCCATCCAACCTTCCGGATCCAACTGAGATCGAATACATGGAAGAGCCGATCGTCAGTGCTGAGATTATGGTAACTACAGAATATGTAGGAGCTATCATGACTCTCTGCCAGGAACGAAGAGGCGTATATCTTGGAATGGAATATATTGAGACCACCAGAGCCTTATTAAAATATGAACTTCCGTTAAATGAGATTATTTACGATTTCTTTGATGCCTTAAAATCACGTTCCAGAGGTTACGCTTCCTTTGATTATGAGTTAAAGGGTTATGAGCGTTCTGAATTGGTGAAGCTGGATATTTTGGTAAATAGAGAAGAAGTGGATGCCCTTTCCTTTATTGTACATGCAGCATCTGCTTATGAAAAAGGCAGAAGAATGTGTGAAAAGTTAAAAGATGAAATTCCAAGGCATTTATTTGAAGTACCGATCCAGGCTGCTATTGGTGGCAAGATTATTGCCAGAGAAACTGTAAAGGCAGTGCGCAAGGATGTACTTGCCAAATGCTATGGCGGTGATATTTCACGTAAGAGAAAGCTGTTAGAGAAGCAGAAGGAAGGAAAAAAGCGTATGCGTCAGATCGGCAATGTGGAGATTCCGCAGAAGGCCTTTATGAGCGTGCTGAAGCTGGATGACGAATAGAGCGTAACAATTCAGCCATGCGCTGGTTTGAACAAGAAAGAGTGTTGCAAGCTTGCTTGCATAAGCTCTTTCTTGTTCAAATCGGCATATCGTGAACCAACGATGCCTCTTGTTTTCGTATATATGGAAACAAGAAGAGAAGCATGGCTGGATCAGCAGAGAAACAAGATGATGACTAACATGAAGAAAAAGCCCATTGAACTATATATCCATATCCCATTTTGTGTGAAGAAATGTGATTACTGTGATTTTCTCTCTTTTCGAGCCCTTTCATCGGTCCATGAGGCCTATGTAGAGCAGTTGATAAAAGAGATCAAGGCCCAGAGCTGTTACTGCCTGGATTGTCAGGTTGAAACTGTATTTATAGGTGGAGGGACCCCTTCTTTACTGGAGCCTTCCTGTATCCGCCGTATTGTGGAAACAGTATTTGAATGTTTTCAGGTAGAAGAAAATGCAGAGATCACCATTGAAGCAAATCCGGGAACTCTTGTAGGAAAGAAACTTCCTGTTTATAAGAAATGCGGTATCAACCGGGTAAGCTTCGGTCTGCAGTCTGCGGACAATGAGGAACTTAAAAACCTGGGAAGGATCCATTCCTTTGAGGAATTTTTAAAAAGCTTTCAAAGTGCAAGAATGGCGGGCTTTACAAACATTAGTATTGACCTGATGAGCGGGATACCGGGACAGACTTTGGAATCCTGGAAAAATACATTAAAAAAAGTCACTATGTTAAAGCCGGAACATATTTCCGCCTACAGTCTGATCATTGAAGAGGGAACTCCTTTTTGGAACCGTTTCGGGGAGAAAAACTGCAGCTGCGGATATACAGGTCCGGCTCTTCCAGATGAGGATACAGAAAATAAAATCTACCGTTTTACACGGAAATTTCTTCAGGAACAGGGCTTTGAGCGCTATGAGATATCTAACTATGCAAAACCGGGAAAAGCCTGCCGCCATAATATTGGTTACTGGACAGAGGTTGCCTATTTAGGCATTGGTCTTGGCGCATCTTCCTATATGGAAGGCTGCCGCTTTACCAATGAAAGAGACTTGGATAAGTATCTGGCTTTAGATTTTGGCAGCGAAGTACCGGAAGAGAGGGAAGCTGCCCTTAAAAAGCTTTGGGGACCTATTGAAGAGCTGACCCAGGCCCAACGCATGGAAGAATTCATGTTTTTAGGACTTCGAATGTTAAGAGGTGTATCCGATGTGGATTTTATCAGGCTTTTTGGCGTGAAAATGGAAACAGTTTACGGGGATGTGATCGCCAGGCTGATCTCCAATGGCCTGTTGAAAAAAGAAGGAAGCAGCCTTGCTCTTACAGAATGGGGCATGGATGTGAGCAATTTTGTATTAAGTGAGTTCTTGTTAGGCTGATCAGAACAGGAACATGTGTGTAAAACATAAACAAAGACCCTTGGGCGGAAAATGGGATTGATATGACCGGATCTCTGCCTGGGGGTCTTTTACTTATTAAACGAAAAATTCTAATATAAACACAACTGCACAGGCTACAATAGAAACCTGGAAAAGACTTTTTCCTTTATATGCCAGGATCAATGCTGCGATCAGCGCTGCAGCTCCTGAAACAGGGGAAGCAGTAGCGTATACAATAGCAGGAAATGTCATTACAGACAGTGTAACATAAGGTACATAGTATAAAAAAGACCGGATAAAAGGATTTTTTATCTCCTGTTTAATCAGTGTCAGTGGAAGCACCCGGATCAGGTACGTCACAATGGCCATGACCGCTATGTAAAGATATACAGGATAATTCATTTATTCTTCCTCCTTTACAGGGAACAGATAAGCGGCAGCACCTGCCACGATAAATGTAAGAATGATGATCTTAAAGCCGGAGGAAATATCCTTTAAAACCGGGATCAAAGTAAAGAGAAAGCTTAGTGCCATGGAAATAAGGATAACCATGTGCAGTACTTTCTTTTCTCTTGCCGGCGGGATGATCACTGCTAAAAACATTCCATAAAGAGCTACATTTAATGCACTTAACAGCCTTGCAGGAAGAAGGCTTCCGGAAACAGCACCAAGGAGTGTTCCAATGGTCCAGCCAGGAACTGCCACAGCCATAAGACCGTAGCTGAAATAAGGGCTAAGAATCCCGCTTTTGCATACAGATACACCAAAAATTTCGTCTGTTATACCATAAGACATAAGAAGACGGTGAAAAAATGGCATGTGACTGTCTAATTTCTGTGAAAGAGAGCAGGACATAAGACAGTAGCGCAGGTTGATGATCAGCTGGGCCAGAGCCATTTCTAATAAAGAAGAACCTGCGGTGATGATGCCAAGGCCTGCAAACTGTCCGGCACTGGTCAGGTTGGTAAGAGACAGGACTACGGCCTCTAAGGTAGTAAGTCCGGCGCCTTTAGCCATGATGCCGAAAGTAAAGGAAACTGCCAGATATCCCAGTCCAATAGGAATCCCGTCTTTTAATCCCCTTTTGAATTGTAAAATATGTTCATTCATGTAAAACCTCACAGAAATTTAAGAAGACTTCCACAAAATATCATGGTTTACGGTCTGATAGAACAGCTCCCGCACTTTTTCCGGTTCCCTTGTCTGGGTGAGGATCCACATGATCTTGGTAACAGCTGCCTCTAAGGTCATATCATAAGCTTCCAACAGGCCGAATTCACGCTTGATCTTTTTGCCTACCTCATAAACAGACATATTGCTGCCTTCGTTTGTAACCTGTGTGGTCATGATCACAGTTTTGCCAAGGCTGATCCAGTGGGCTACTGCACGGTAATAATCCCCACCGTCATCATAAGAAGGCAGTCCACCGACACCAAAGGATTCGATAATCACTGCATCATAGTGGGCAGCCATGTAGTCTAAAAGAGAAGCATCCGCAGAAGGGATCAGCTTCATCAGTCCTACGCTGGAATCCATCTGATGATAAAATTTTAATGGCCCGCAAAGCTGTGCCTTATCATCTAAATAAAATAGGATATGGTCTTCCTGGATAATGGCGATATAAGGAAAATTAATGCTGGAAAAGGCGTTATAGCTTTTAGTACGCTCTTTTTTGCCTCTGGTACCTGCAATGACCTTGCCGTCAAATACGATATTGACTCCGTGAGCCTTGTCATGGGAAGTAAAACGAAGGCTGTCAGCCAGATTTGTGCGGGCGTCTGTGTTTTCCATATCAATAGGCTTCTGTGCACCGGTAATGACAATAGGCTTTGGTGAATTCTGGATCAGATAAGAAAGAGCAGCAGCTGTATAAGCCATGGTATCTGTTCCGTGAGTGATCACAAAGCCGTCATATTCATCATAGTGCTCCTCAATGGCTTTTGCAACTGCCAGCCAGTGGGAAGGCTGTATATTGGTACTGTCAATATTTAAAATCTGTATACTGTCGATCTGGCAGTAATTACGGCTGTCCGGTACATAAGTTAAGATTTCTTCGGAAGTAATGACTGGCTTTAAGCCATCTGGTGTACGTTTGCAGGCAATAGTGCCGCCTGTTCCTAACAGAAGGATTTTTTTCATATACTAAGTATCTCCTTGCTATATTGTGATTTAACTTTTAACAATTACGATTATATTAAGAATTCATCACTTTTACAATCCTTGATTGAATAAAATCAGAAATATGTTAAACTATACTCATACAACTAAATATACTCTCGGAGTCTTTCCTGCATTTGCTTTTGCGGCCGATTTTCCGCCAGTTGCACCCGAATTTCATTAACGTACGCACCGCGTACGTTAATGAAATTTGGGCACAACTGACAAAAAATCTTCTCGCAAAATCAAGTACAAAAAGATTCCGAGAGTACATCTAAAAATTCAGGAGGTAGTATATGTTGATGTTTGGAGGTTCCGTGATATTTCTTATTTTAGTACTTTTTATTGTTTTTATTCTTACATCCTGTATCCGCATTGTTCCCCAGGCCCAGGCTCTGGTTGTAGAACGTCTTGGAGCATATCTGGGAACATATGGCGTAGGTATCCATTTTATGGTTCCGTTTATTGACAGAGTAGCAAAGAAAGTAAATTTAAAGGAACAAGTAGAGGATTTTCCGCCTCAGCCGGTTATTACCAAGGATAATGTTACCATGCAGATCGATACTGTGGTATTTTTCTATATTACAGATCCGAAATCCTATGCATACGGTGTGGAACGTCCTATTCTTGCGATTGAAAACCTGACTGCAACCACTCTTAGAAATATTATTGGTGAGCTGGAGTTAGATGAGACACTGACTTCCAGAGAGACTATTAACGCAAAGATGCAGGAGTCTCTGGATATTGCAACTGATCCGTGGGGCATTAAAGTGACCAGAGTGGAGCTTAAAAATATTGAACCCCCTGCAGCTATACAGGAAGCTATGGAAAAGCAGATGAAGGCAGAACGTGAGCGCCGTGAAGCTATTCTTCGTGCAGAAGGTGAGAAGAAGTCCATGATCCTGGTAGCAGAGGGAAATAAGGAATCTGCAGTTTTAAATGCAGAAGCAGAAAAAGAGGCAGCTATCCTTCGTGCAGAGGCAGAAAAGGAAAAGAAGATCAAAGAAGCAGAAGGACAGGCAGAAGCCATCCGTGCCGTGCAACAGGCAACTGCAGACGGTATCCGTTATATTAAAGAAGCCGGTGCAGACCAGGCGGTATTGCAGCTTAAGAGTCTGGAAGCTTTCCAGGCGGCAGCAGACGGAAAAGCAAACAAGATCATCATTCCATCTGATATCCAGGGGATTGCAGGTCTGGTAAAATCTATTTCTGAGATTGCTGCAAAAGAAGATAAAAAATAAGTATGGTGCCCATCAGTAAGTAAATTTGTAATAAGTAAATTTATAACTGGTGGGTATCATTTTCTTAAAAAAATGGAAAAATCTAGGAGAGAAGTAATGGGTGCAGGAAAAACAAATACAGGAGAGCCAGAGAAAAATAATATCACTCAGGGAAGTATTTTTGGTCAGCTTTTATTATTCTTTTTTCCTATTCTTTTTGGCACATTTTTTCAACAGCTTTATAATACGGCAGATGCAGTGGTAGTGGGACATTTTGTAGGAAAGCAGGCATTGGCAGCAGTAGGAGGTACTACCAGTACCCTGATCAACCTGCTGGTAGGCTTTTTTGTAGGTCTTTCCAGCGGTGCTACCGTAGTTATTTCCCAGTATTACGGTGCCAGAAAGCCGGATAAAGTACACTGGGCTGTACATACAGCAGTTGCCTTTTCCTTAATGGGCGGTGTTTTATTTATGGTGATCGGCATTGTTTTTGCCCACATGGCACTTTCAGCCATGCATACACCGGAGGATGTTCTTAACTATGCAGTTGTATATATACGCATATATTTTCTGGGTATGATCCCAAACCTGATCTATAATATGGGGGCTGGTATCCTGCGCGCTGTGGGGGATTCCAAACGACCTTTGTACTTTCTTATTGGAAGCTGTATGGTCAACATCCTGTTAGACATTATTCTGGTAGCAGGGCTGCGTATGGGGGTGGCCGGAGCAGCTATTGCTACTATTACGTCCCAGCTGTTCAGTGCCTGCATGGTAGTGTATGCACTGATCCATACAGATGATATGTATAAGCTGGTGTGGAGCAAGGTACGTATTGATGAACGTATGCTCCGTCGCATCGTGCGTATTGGCATTCCAGCCGGTATGCAGTCTGTTATGTATAATATTTCAAATATTATCATCCAGGCTGGTGTAAATACTCTGGGAACTGATAATGTAACTGCCTGGGCTACTTATGGAAAAGTAGACGGACTTTACTGGATGATGATCAATGCACTGGGGATTTCTGTTACTACTTTTGTGGGACAGAATTATGGTGCAGGCCGCATAGACCGTGTTCGAAAGGGAGCAGGAGCATGTATGGTCATTGGAACGATCATGACAGCCATTGTATCCACTTTACTATATTTAAAGGGATATCTGCTTATTGATCTGTTTACATCTGATGCACAGGTACAGGAGATCGGCCTGAGCCTGATCCATTTCATGGTGCCTACATTGATCACCTATATTACCATAGAGATATTATCTGGTACACTGCGTGGTGTGGGAGATGCCTGGATGCCATTGATCATGACTGGTGTAGGTGTATGCTGTCTTCGTGTGATCTGGATCATCTTTTTCCTTCCCCAGTACAGATCTATTCTGGCAGCTGCTTTTTGCTATCCGATGTCATGGACGATCACCTCAGTGGCTTTTGTGGTCTATTATTTCTTCTTCAGCAGTCTGCGCCGTGTAGATGGAATGAAATGGTTTAGAAAAAAGGATCATTAAAGCAGCTGTTAAAAGGAGCCATAAGTTAAAATGATACAGGAAATACCTTATAAATACGATCCGGCGTATAAAAAAGATAAAAAGCCGGAAATGAGCGATTATCTATTACATTATGAATACAACAAAGTTATGCTTTTAAAGGAAAAAGAAGGATACCGCATCCCGGCATTCCAGGATCTTCTGTTTGAGGAAGATTTCAGGGAAAAAGGGTATTATCTGTTTTCCATCGGGGATAGGGGATATTACCTGGTAGATGATATGAAAGTGCCGGAATTTGGCGGATTTGTTTTAAATGGTATGCAGATCTTCCGGGAAATGGAACCAGGCTATCAGGCTTTTGCCGGTATTACAGGAAGCCAGATCTACCGCTGGAGAGAGAGCAGGCGCTTCTGTGGCTGCTGCGGCGGGAAAATGGAGCCTGGAACAACAGAACGGTCCATGGTGTGTTCTTCCTGTGGGCATACAGAGTATCCTAAGATCTGCCCGGCAGTGATCGTAGCTATCCGGAAGGGAGATAAACTGCTTATGTCCCGGTATGCAAGGGGAACTTATCACCGCTATGCCCTTATTGCAGGTTATGTGGAGGTAGGAGAAACTTTTGAGGAATGTGTCCGCCGGGAAGTTATGGAGGAAGTAGGCCTGAAGGTGAAGAATATCCGCTATTACAAAAGCCAGCCATGGTCATTTTCTGATTCTGTGATGATCGGCTTTACAGCAGATCTGGACGGAGATGATGTTATCCGTTTAGAAGAAGATGAGCTGGCAGAAGCAGGCTGGTTTAGCCGGGATGAGATTGTAGAGTATCCTCCTTATATCAGTGTAGGCCATGAAATGATGAAAGCGTTTAAAGACGGAACACTTTTTGAAGATCAGGAATGCTCTAAAAATTGATTATTTATACGAAGGGAATTAATTGCAATATGAAAAACAAAGAATACCTGCTGTTTGATCTGGATGGTACCCTTACTGACCCAAAAGAGGGGATCACAAAATCAGTCCAGTATGCATTAAAGCATTATGGCATTTGGGTAGATGATCTGGATAGTTTATGCCCTTTTATTGGTCCGCCATTAAAAGACAGCTTCCAGAAATATTATGGCTTTCCGGAAGAACAGGCAAGAGAAGCGATTCAGGTCTACCGCGAATATTTTTCCGTAAAAGGATGGAGAGAAAATAAAGTATTTCCCTGCATTCCGGAAATGCTGGGGGAATTAAAAGCGGCAGGAAAGAAATTATATCTTGCTACTTCCAAACCGGAAGTTTTTGCAAAGCAGATCTTAGGGCATTTTGGTCTTACTTCTTGTTTTGAATTTATTGGTGGTGCGGACCTGGAAGAGACCCGTGTGCGTAAAGGGGACGTGATCAGATACGTTGTAGATACCTGTGGCCTTTCTGGTAAAAAAGAGCAGATCCTCATGGTAGGAGACAGGGAGCATGATGTATTAGGTGCAAGAGAACAGGGGATTGAGTGCGTAGGCGTTCTTTTTGGTTATGGTGACAGGACAGAAATGGAAGAATGTCACGCTGCTTATATAGCTGAAAGTGTTAATGAATTGAGAAAAATGCTGGTATCATAACCAGAAAGCATAATATCCATTACTATTAGGCAATTGACAAAGCAGGTAATGGTTGTTATTATAAAAACTAATATGTGGGACGCCAGAAGACGTTTGTCTTTGGCAGACCGATATGGAGGCAAATGATATGATGGAAGACAGAATCGTGTTATCATTGTTAGTGGATAATACGGCCGGTGTTCTGTCCCGTGTAGCGGGTATGTTCAGCCGCCGTGGATATAATATTGAGAGTCTGACAGTAGGTGTTACTGCAGACCCAAGGTATTCCAGAATGACAGTTGTGTCATTAGGAGACCAGACCGTTCTTGAGCAGATCAAGAACCAGTTAAATAAGCTGGAAGATGTAAGAGATATTAAGGAACTCCGCCCGGACCGCTCTGTATACAGAGAGCTTATGATGATCAAGGTGAGAGCCGGGGCAAATGACCGTCAGGCGGTCAGCGCGATCTCAAGTATTTTCCGTGCGACCATTGTGGATGTGGGAAAAGATTCCCTGACTGTTATGCTGACAGGAGACCAGTCAAAGCTGGATGCACTTATTAATCTGTTAGAAGATTATGAGATCCTGGAACTGGCCCGTACCGGACTGACCGGACTGGAACGTGGCAGTGAAGACATCCGCGTTTTGCCATAAGGCAAAGTGTTTAAAAGAGCTTAAGGGGGCAGCCAAAGGCGAACAGAGAGGCGTCGGACTTGCTGTCTTAACATAAATACGCCAGTGAATCTGCTGGTTATAAGTTTTATACGATAGTAGGAGGAAAAAACGCTATGGCAAAGATTTATTATCAGGAAGACTGTAACCTTTCAATGTTAGAGGGCAAGACAATTGCTGTTATTGGTTACGGAAGCCAGGGACATGCACATGCATTAAATTTAAAGGAGTCCGGATGCGATGTTATCATCGGTCTGTATGAAGGAAGCCGCTCCTGGAAGAGAGCAGAAGAGCAGGGCTTTACTGTATATACTGCAGCAGAGGCTGCAAAGAGAGCAGATATCATCATGATCCTGATCAACGATGAGCTGCAGGCAGATATGTATAAGAAGGACATTGAGCCAAACTTAAAGGATGGCGATATGCTGATGTTCGCACACGGCTTCAATATCCATTTCGGATGCATCAAGCCACCAAAGAATGTAGATGTTACCATGATCGCTCCTAAGGCACCAGGCCACACTGTACGCAGTGAGTACCAGGCTGGCAAGGGAACTCCTTGTCTGATAGCTGTAGAGCAGGATTATACAGGAAAAGCACTGGAGAAAGCACTGGCTTACGGTCTTGCTATCGGTGGTGCAAGAGCAGGCCTGTTAGAGACTACCTTCCGTACTGAGACAGAAACTGACCTGTTTGGTGAGCAGGCTGTTCTTTGCGGCGGTGTTTGTGCTTTAATGCAGGCTGGTTTCGAGACTCTGGTAGAAGCTGGATATGATCCAAGAAATGCTTACTTTGAGTGTATCCATGAGATGAAGCTGATCGTAGACCTGATCTATCAGTCCGGTTTCGCTGGAATGCGTTACTCCATCTCCAATACTGCTGAGTATGGTGATTATGTAACCGGACCTAAGATCGTTACTGCTGAGACCAAGAAGGCTATGAAGAAGATCCTTTCCGATATCCAGGATGGTACCTTCGCTAAGGAATTCTTACTTGATATGTCCCCAGCTGGCCGTCAGGTACACTTCAAGGCTATGAGAAAGCTTGCATCTGAGCATCCATCAGAGCAGGTTGGCGCTGAGATCCGTAAGCTGTACAGCTGGAACAACGAATCCGACAAACTGATCAATAACTAAGTTCAATTTCGTACGAAATTGAACGCTACCCAAACGTAGCGAAGCGGAGTTTGGGTTTCCCGTATGAATACAAAACTCCCGGAATTTCAGAAGGCTGTGACCTTTGGGATTCCGGGAGTTTTTTGATGCTTGATAGTACATTTAATATAAAAATTCTAAAAATGTTTTCAGGGACATGGCTTGATTTGAAGGATGATAGGCGAAACCAATGGTCCTTCTGTGGATCGGGATTTCCAAAGGAAGCTCTACTAGTGATCCGTTATCCAGTTCTTTCTGAACCAGCTCCCTGATAACACAGGCAACTCCCAGGCCGATCTTTACAAACTCGATCAACAGGTCCATGGTAGTTACTTCCAGTATCTGTCTTGGCGCAATGTGATTTTCGGACATATAATCGTCTACATGATGGCGGGTCATATTGCTGGGGTCAAGGAGCATGATATTTCCTGTTTCAAAAATATTAGTATCCTTTCCTTCACGCACGTACAGGTTGTTCAGATAAGCAGGTGTAGCCACAAAAACATCTTGGATATCCATAACCGGGATAAATGCCAGATCCTTGCGCAGAGACGGCTCAGCTACCAGTCCGAGATCTAGTTTCTGCTGTTCTAGTCTGGAAAGAGTCTGGGCAGTAGACTGGCTTTCAATGGTCACTTTCATGTGCGGATACTGGTCGATGAAGGTCTTCAGATAAGGAAGAAGTACGTATTTGCATAGTGTATTGCTGACGCCGATACGCAGGTGGCCGATATCAAATTCCTGGATCCGCTTTAATTCCTGCTCTCCTCTGCTTAAAGTATCAAAGGCTTCTTTTGCATGTTCAAACAAAATTTCCCCTTCGGAAGTCAGCTGGACCCCGCGGGAACTGCGGGTAAATAAGGAGAGACCTAAACTGTCTTCTAACTTGCTGATGGCTTTGCTGATAGCAGGCTGGCTGATGTAAAGCTCTTTGGCAGCTTTGGAAATATTGCCAGCTTTTGCTACCTCATAAAAGATCTTATATTGGGAAAGATTCTGTTCCATGGAAATGCCTCCGGTATCATAACATTAATTCATATGTGCTATATGTTTTTATTATAGCAACAGAACCGGGAAAATGTAAAGTACAGATTACTCACACCTTGGATAAAGTGTTGCAGTTTGACCACGACATTAAAGTTCCTGGGCTAGCCTGATAAATTCAGCCATTTCTCTTGTGACCCATTTGTCCTTGTGATAAAGGATCTGGCGCCAGGTGCGGATAGAAAACTTTTTAACAGATAAAATACGTAGATAACCTTCAGAAACTGCTTTTTCCACTGTAAAGCGGGGCAGAAAGGTAATGCCTGTATTCTGCTTTAAAAACTGAAGGATAAAATCGGTATTTCCAATCTCCAGATAAGGCTGAAGGCTTTTGCCCATAGCAGCCAGATACTGCTCCAGGATCAGGCGGTAACTGGCATTTTTTTCTGTTACTACCATAGGATAAGATAAAACATCATCCAGGCTTAAAGGTTCTGATCTCTGGGCAAGGGGATGGTCTGCTGTAGCTGCAAACACGATCTCTTCCGGTTCTTCTAAAACTTTTTCCCATTTCACATCATAAACACGTTTATCCATAAAATACACCAGATCCAGTTGGTTGCCATTGATCTGTTCTAACAGCTGATCCGGGGAATCGGTGCGGATGCTTATATTTACCTCAGGGTGCAGTTTATGATATTCCGTCAGCAGGGAAGGAAAGAGGGAAGCACAGATGGACTCAATGGTTCCGATACAAAGATGCCCGTTTAATTTCTGAGGGTGTGATACAGCATCCTTTGCCTGGGCAATATCCCGCATAATAGAGGCAGCATGGTCATAAAAAACACTGCCCTGGTGTGTCAGTGAGGTCTGCTTGCCGATGCGGTCAAACAGGTGGACACCCAGCTCCTGTTCTAACTGCTTGATCTGAATAGTAACAGCTGCCTGGGAGTAGCCTAATACCTTGGCGGCCTTTGAAAAACTCTGTAGTTTAGCTACCTGAAGAAAGGTAGAAAGTTCACGAAATTCCATGAAAACAGTCCTTTCAATCTATAAAAAATTTTAAACGATATATTTAAAATGTTAAATTTTACATCGGGTTATTTCTATGTTACATTAAGTGTAGAGAGAAATCAAGAACAAATATAAACAGGATAAATGATCAAAAACAAACAAAAGAAGTCGGAGGCTGTGAACAATGGAAAAAACAAATGAAAAGTATAGTGCGTATATCCAGATCCTTAAAGAAGAGCTGATCCCTGCTATGGGATGTACAGAACCTATTGCTTTAGCTTATGCAGCAGCAGTTGCAAAGAAAGTGCTGGGACAGATGCCTGAGAGAGTAGTGATCGGTGCCAGCGGAAGCATTATCAAAAATGTGAAATCAGTTATTGTCCCAAATACAGATCATTTAAAGGGTATTCCGGCAGCAGCAGCGGCAGGTATTGTTGCAGGTGATCCGGATAAA
Source organism: Lachnospiraceae bacterium (assembly GCA_025758065.1). NCBI lineage: Bacteria > Bacillati > Bacillota > Clostridia > Lachnospirales > Lachnospiraceae > Lachnospiraceae bacterium. The sequence continues at coordinate 3,898,651 of CP107199.1, read as the reverse complement.
GAACTGGAAGTTATCGCTCATGTTACAGAAGACCAGGTAAAGGAAATGAGGGAATTCCTGGATAAGACTCCTATTTCTGTAGAACATGTGGATAATGGGCTTACATTTGAAATCGTGGTAACTCTTTTTAAGGGAGATGACTACGCAAAGGTACGTATTGTAAACTACCATACCAATATTGTTCTGGTTGAAAAGAACGGTGAGATCTTACAGCAGACAGAAGTAAAAGGCGAAAGCGAAGAAGGGCTTACAGACAGAAGCCTTTTAAATATGAAAGATATCTGGGATTTTATCAATACAGTAGATGCAGAAGATATCAAACCAGTTTTAAAACGTCAGATTGAGTATAACTGGACTATTGCAGAGGAGGGCATCAAGGGAAATTATGGTGCAAACATTGGTAAGGTCCTGTTAGATATGGAAGGAACCAATGTACGTGTCCGTGCCAAAGCAATGGCAGCAGCAGGTTCTGATGCACGTATGAACGGATGTGAACTGCCTGTAGTCATTAACTCCGGGAGCGGAAATCAGGGAATCACAGTTTCAGTTCCGGTTATCGTATATGCAAAGGAGTTAAATGTAGGAGAAGAGAAGATGTACCGTGCTCTTGCTTTATCTAACCTGGCAGCGATCCATCAGAAGACTCCTATTGGCCGTCTCTCTGCATATTGTGGCGCAGTCAGTGCAGGTGCAGGTGCAGGCGCTGGTATCGCATATCTTTGCGGTGGTGGTTTTAAGGAGATTACCCATACAATAGTAAATGCATTGGCTATCGTATCTGGTATTGTCTGTGACGGTGCAAAAGCTTCCTGTGCAGCTAAGATCGCATCAGCAGTAGAAGCAGGTATCTTAGGATACAATATGTACATCAGAGGCCAGCAGTTCTACGGCGGTGACGGAATTGTTACCAAGGGTGTAGAAGAAACCTTAAAGAATGTAGGCCGTCTTGGAAAAGAAGGAATGAAAGAAACAAATGAAGAGATCATTAAGATCATGATTGGAGAATAAGTAATAGTTTTCCCAACCCTGGCGGGAAATATGGCAGATTTAATTAAAAAGAAAAGCCCTGAGCACGTTTTATGGTGTGTTCAGGGCTCTTTGCGCTTGTGCAGTAGTCTGTCAGTCATTATCTGGCAGCAGCTTGATAATAACCATAATATTCTTAATGAACATGCCCTCTTTCAGCTCAATGTCATCTACATGGGTGGAAGGCGGGATCTCGCAGGTATCTTCCAGCTCTGCGGTGATCCAGTTGCGGGCTGCGTCCCTTGCATTTTCTACAGCATCTTCTAAATCCGGTCCATCTGCCTCGCAGCATTCCAGATCCGGGAATTCCACATGAAAACCATTGTCTTTTTCATGAGGGGTAAAAACAGCGGGATATACAAATGTCATAACAGGCTCCTCCTGGTGTTTCCTAATATTCGGGTTTCCCCGTGTGTTTATGTATTATACTCTATTTATATAGGAAAAGCAAATATTGCTTTTTCTGCAAAAATGACTTAAAAACCCTTTGAAAAACAGTCCTCATGCAAGTATAATAACCACAAAGCAGACGAGCAGCACAGAAAGGCAGGTACAGATATGGGAATGAACGAAACTCCATCAGGAGAACGGATACATATAAGTTTTTTCGGCAGAAGAAACGCAGGGAAATCCAGTGTATTAAATGCAGTGATCGGACAGGAACTGGCAGTGGTATCAGACGTAAAGGGAACCACTACGGATCCGGTCTATAAATCCATGGAATTGCTTCCTTTAGGCCCGGTAACGGTGATCGATACTCCTGGTATTGATGATGAAGGCGAGCTGGGTGCATTAAGGGTAAGAAAAAGCTATCAGGCGTTGAATAAAACAGACATTGCAGTGATCGTTGTGGACAGCCAGACTGGTTTTGGGGCAGAAGAGGAAAAGCTTCTTGATAAGATAAAGGATAAGCAGATCCCCTGTATTGTGGTATTTAATAAGATCGACCGGGCAGTCTGTCCAAGGACTGCACCGGAAAACATCCCGGTCCTTGCAGTTAGTGCTCGCACAAAAGAAGGCATTACAGAGTTAAAAGAAACGATCGCAAAAGCAGCAAAAACAGAAGCGGTTTCAAAACCATTGGTAGCTGACCTGTTAAATCCTTCTGATTTTGTGGTTTTAGTAGTTCCTATTGACAAAGCAGCTCCCAAAGGCCGTCTGATCCTTCCACAGCAGCAGACTATCCGCGATATTTTAGAGGCAGGTGCTGTTTCTATTGTAGTAAAGGACAATGAACTGAAAAATACACTGGAAAATATTGGGAAAAAGCCAAAGCTGGTGATCACTGACAGCCAGGCGTTTGGAAAAGTCTCAAAAGATACACCAGAAGATATCCTGCTTACCTCCTTTTCTATCCTCTTTGCCAGATATAAAGGGGAACTGGAGGCAATGATCTCTGGCGTGGCGGCTTTAAATAAGATAAAAACTGGCGATAAGATCCTGATCTCAGAAGGATGTACCCACCACAGACAGTGCGGCGACATTGGAACCGTAAAACTGCCGGACTGGATCCGCCAGTTCACAAAATCAGAACCGGAATTTACCTTTACCTCCGGCACGGAATTTCCGGATGATTTGGGCCAATATAAGCTGATCATACACTGCGGCGGCTGTATGTTAAATGGAAAAGAAATGAAGTACCGTATTAAATGTGCCTGCGACCAGAATGTTCCTATTACTAACTACGGAATGACCATCGCGTATATCCACGGTGTCTTAGAACGCAGCCTGGAACCATTCCCGCAGGCGGCAGCCCTGCTTTATGGCTAAAGGGACATTTGATCAGACCGTGACATCCATAATAAATGCAAACAGCTGTGTTACTTTTCACGGGTAGGAATTTTCTGAACTGAAAATTCCGTATGATACAGTTATGACCGCGGATTTTGCCGATTCGGAATGCGGAGCATCGGCAAAATCCTGTTACAGTGCGCGGGCATGGAGAGCCCGTGTACTGTAACACAACTGTTGCCTGACAACACTTTCAAAGCAAAAAGTGCTTGCATTTCCCCACGCATGATGATATAGTGTATACGATAACTAATGGATTTTACTTAATGTAAGAGTGGGCGCTGGTCCACTCTTTCGTATTGTTAGGGAAAGAAAGGTGGTGCAGACATGACAAAAAAGGAAAGCTATGAAAGCAGGGTAGAAGCGTTCCTCCTTCCTCTCATGGAAGAGAACAATTTTGAACTGGTAGATGTAGAGTACGTAAAAGAAGCAGGCACCTGGTACTTAAGAGCTTATATTGATAAAGAAGGCGGCATTGCAGTGGATGACTGTGAAGTGATCAGCCGCAGGTTAAGTGACTGGCTGGATAAAGAAGACTTTATTGATGACAGCTACATTTTAGAGGTAAGCTCACCGGGACTTGGAAGACCGTTAAAGAAAGAAAAGGATTACAAAAGAAGCATTGGTCGCGAAGTAGAGGTAAGACTTTACAAAGCCATTGACAGACAGAAGGAATTTACAGGTACACTGAGCGCATATGATGATAAGACAGTGACACTGACCATGGAAGATGGAAGTGAGGCTGTATTTGAAAAAGCGGATATTGCACTGATCCGTCTGGCACTTGATTTTTAACCGTATAGTGGGATGTCTTCTCGGAATTTTTCGTGTATCTGCTTTTGCGGCCGATTTTCCGCCAGCCTCACCCGAATTTCATCAACGTACGCACCGCGTACGCCTCAGAAATTTGGGTACAACTGACAAAAAATCTCCTCGCAAAATCAGATACAGAAAAACACCGAGAGAACATACGGAGAACATGATAGGAGGATAAACATGAATAAGGAACTGTTAGAGGCAATGGAGGTATTGGAAAAAGAGAAAAATATCTCTAAAGATACCATGATTGAGGCAATTGAAAATTCCCTTATCACTGCCTGTAAAAACAATTTCGGCAAAGCAGATAATGTAAAGGTTGTTATGAACCGCACAACCGGTGACTTTGCTGTATATGCAGAAAAAACCGTAGTAGAAGAGGTAGAAGACCCGGTTATGGAGATCAGCCTAGCAGACGCAAGAATGATCAGCGCCAAGTATCAGCTGGGTGATGTTGTCCAGGTGCCTTTAGATTCCAAAAAATTCGGACGTATCGCAACCCAGAACGCAAAGAATGTGATCCTTCAGAAGATCCGCGAAGAAGAGCGCAAGGCATTATACAACGATTATTATACCATGGAAAAAGATGTTGCTACCGGTATTGTACAGCGTTACCTTGGAAAAAATATCAGTGTGAATCTTGGTAAAGTAGATGCTATCTTAAATGAGAGCGAGCAGGTAAAGGGTGAGACCTTCCGTCCAAATGAGCGTATCAAGGTTTATATCGTAGAAGTAAAGGATACAACAAAGGGACCGCGTATTTCTGTATCCAGAACACATCCAGACCTTGTAAAGCGTCTTTTTGAAGAGGAAGTATCTGAAGTGCATGATGGTACTGTGGAGATCAAGGCAATTGCAAGAGAAGCAGGTTCCAGAACAAAGATCGCAGTTAAGTCCAATGATGCAAGCGTAGATCCGGTGGGTGCATGTGTAGGTGTAAACGGCGCCAGAGTCAATGCGATCGTTAATGAACTCCGCGGCGAAAAGATCGATATCATTAACTGGGATGAGAATCCTGCATATCTGATCGAAAATGCATTAAGCCCTGCAAAGGTAATCTGTGTTGTTGCAGACGAAGAAGCAAAAGAGGCACAGGTCATCGTTCCTGATTACCAGTTATCACTGGCTATTGGTAAGGAAGGACAGAATGCACGTCTTGCAGCAAGACTGACCGGATATAAGATCGATATCAAGAGTGAGACCCAGGCAAAGGAAATGGGACTGTTTGAACAGATGGGCTTACAGTACGGTGATGCTCCAGAAGAAACAGAAGAAGTTTCCCAGGATGACTACCAGGAAGAAAACAACGAACAGTAGAGAGAAGCTCTGGAAGATTAGGAGTGATAATAGGTGAGTGTAAAGAAGATCCCGCTGAGGCAGTGCATTGGCTGCGGTGAGATGAAAAGTAAAAAAGAAATGATAAGAGTGATCAAAACAGCCGAGGATCAGATCCTTTTGGATGCAACCGGACGTAAAAATGGCCGCGGCGCCTATCTGTGTCCGTCTATGGAGTGCTTTAAGAAGGCTGTGAAGGGCAGAGGCCTGGAACGATCCTTTAAAATGGCTATCCCCAGAGAGGTTTATGAAACTCTGGAAAAGGAGATGGAAGAAATTGACAGATAAAAATAAAGTATTCAGTCTGATCGGACTGGCAACCAGGGCAAGAAGAGTAGTCAGCGGAGAATTTTCCACGGAAAAGTCTGTAAAAAGCGGACGTTCCCACATGGTGATCGTGTCAGAAGAAGCTTCTGATAATACAAAGAAAATGTTTACCAATATGTGTACTCACTATAAAGTTCCTATCTATCTGTTCGGCACAAAAGAGGAACTTGGGCATGCTATGGGACAGGAATTTCGTGCTTCCCTTTCAGTTGAGGACGCAGGATTTGCTAAATCCCTGGCATCACGGATGAATGTAAATGGAGGTAGTTTGAATGAGAGTAAGTGAACTGGCAAATGAACTGGGTAAGACCAGTAAAGAAGTATTAGATATTATTAAACAGAAAGACAGCTCTGCATCTCTTTTTGCGGCTTCCAGCGTATCTAAAGACCAGGAAATTATGGTAAGAAACGCTGTCAGCCAGAAAAAAGAGGGAGCACCAAAGGCAGAAGCAGAAAAAGCAGAACCTGCAAAGAAGAAACTGACTGCTGTTTTCCGTCCGCAGAATGCAAAGCAGCAGATCAAGCGCCCGGTACCAAAGGAGCAGCCTAAGCCACAGCAGGCAGCTCCTAAGGCTGAGGAGACAAAACCAGTGCAGGCAGCAGAAGCAAAGACACAGGTACAGGAGACATCTGCTCCGGCAGTGGAAAACAGACCTGCACAGACCGAAAGAGGAGATTTCCAGAACAGAAGCCAGAATGGCTATCAGGGAAGAGACAACCGCGGTGAGAGGCCACAGGGCGGCTATCAGAACCGTGATGGAAGAACCGGAGGCTATCAGGGAAGAGACAACCGTGGAGATAGACCACAGGGCGGCTATCAGAACCGTGATGGAAGAACTGGCGGTTATCAGGGAAGAGACAACCGTGGAGATAGACCACAGGGCGGCTTCCAGAACCGTGGAGATAGACCACAGGGCGGTTTCCAGAACCGTGGTGATAGACCGCAGGGCGGCTTCCAGAATCGCGGGGACAGACCACAGGGCGGTTTCCAGAACCGTGGAGACAGACCACAGGGCGGTTTCCAGAACCGTGGAGATAGACCACAGGGCGGCTTCCAGAACCGTGACAGAAACCAGGGCGGTTTCGGCTCCCGTTTCGGAGAAGATAAGGACAGAGATAATACAAACAGAAATGGCAGCAGAGACAGCCGCCGTTCTTCTGGCAGCAGAGATAACCGTACATCTTCTTTTGACAGCCCGATCCAGACAAAGCCAAGCAGCACCCGCCAGGCAAACAAGAACGCTCATAAGAATGACCGTTTTGACAAGAGAGACAGAGAAGAAGATGGCAAGAAGAAAGCACCAAAGACAGGAAAGGGAGCTTTCATCATGCCGCAGCCTAAGAAAGAAGAAGCTAAGGTTGAGGATGTTAAGACCATTACTCTTCCAGAGCGCTTAACCATCAAGGAACTTGCTGATAAGATGAAGCTGCAGCCATCTGTTATTGTTAAGAAGCTGTTCTTAAAGGGTCAGATGGTTACATTAAACCAGGAGATTGACTATGAGCAGGCAGAAGAGATCGCAATGGAATTTGATGTTCTCTGTGAGCAGGAAGAAAAGGTTGATGTTATTGCTGAACTTCTGAAAGAAGATGATGAAAACGAAGCAGATATGGTTTCCAGACCACCTGTAGTCTGTGTAATGGGTCACGTTGACCATGGTAAAACATCCCTTCTGGATGCTATCCGCCAGACCAATGTAACTTCCAGAGAGGCCGGCGGTATCACACAGCACATTGGTGCTTCTGTTATTGAGATCAACGGAAGAAAGATCACTTTCCTTGATACACCTGGACATGAGGCATTTACCGCTATGCGTATGAGAGGTGCCCAGTCTACTGATATTGCTATCCTGGTAGTAGCAGCAGATGATGGTGTTATGCCACAGACTGTGGAGGCTATCAATCATGCAAAAGCAGCTGGCGTAGAGATCATTGTTGCTATCAATAAGATCGATAAGCCAAGTGCAAACATTGACAAGGTAAAACAGGAACTGGCTGAATATGAGCTGATCCCGGAAGACTGGGGGGGCAGCACTATTTTCGTCCCTGTATCCGCACATACAAAGGAAGGTATCACAGATCTTCTGGAAATGGTACTTTTAACAGCAGATGTCCTTGAATTAAAAGCAAACCCAAACCGAAAGGGCCGTGGTCTTGTGATCGAGGCTGAGCTGGATAAGGGCAAAGGACCTGTTGCAACTGTACTGGTACAGAAGGGTACCTTAAAAGTTGGCGAAACCATTGCAGCAGGTGCATGTTATGGTAAGATCCGTGCAATGATGGATGACAAGGGCCGCAGAGTAAAAGAAGCTGGTCCGTCCACTCCTGTAGAGATCTTAGGCTTAAATGATGTACCACAGGCTGGTGAGGTATTTGTAGCAACTGACAACGAAAAAGAGGCACGAAGCTTTGCTGAGACCTTCATTTCTGAGAGCAAGAATAAGCTTCTGGAAGACACTAAGGCAAAACTGTCCCTGGATGATCTGTTCAGCCAGATCAAGGCAGGAAATGTAAAGGAACTTCCTTTGATCATCAAGGCAGATGTCCAGGGTTCTGTAGAAGCAGTAAAGCAGAGCTTGACCAAGCTGTCTAATGAAGAAGTAGTAGTAAAGGTGATCCATGGTGGTGTTGGTGCCATCAATGAATCTGACGTTTCCCTGGCTTCTGCTTCCAATGCGATCATCATTGGTTTTAATGTACGTCCTGATGCGACTGCAAAATCTATTGCAGAGCGTGAGAAGGTAGATGTACGTCTGTATAAAGTTATCTATCAGGCGATTGAAGATGTAGAAGCTGCTATGAAGGGCATGCTGGATCCTGTATTTGAGGAAAAGGTGATCGGTCATGCAGTGATCCGTCAGCTGTTCAAGGCTTCCGGTGTTGGTACGATTGCCGGTTCCTATGTACTGGACGGCAAGTTCCAGAGAGGCTGCAGCTGCCGCATTACCAGAGAAGGAGAACAGATCTACGAAGGACCTTTAGCTTCCTTAAAACGTTTCAAAGACGATGTAAAAGAAGTTGCTGCAGGATATGAGTGCGGTCTTGTATTCGAGAAGTTTAATGACCTTCAGGAAGATGACCAGATCGAAGCTTATATGATGGTAGAGGTTCCAAGATAGTCTGCTGGTGCAAAGTTTCGTTTTTGAAAGAAAGGGATTATAATGCGTAAAAACAGCATTAAAAATACAAGGATCAATATGGAGGTCCAAAGGGAATTAAGCCAGATCATCCGTTCTGAGATCAAAGACCCGCGGATCCATCCGCTGACCAGTGTTGTAGCCGTAGAGGTGACTCCGGATTTAAAATACTGTAAAGCATATATCAGTGTGTTAGGCGATGAAGAAGCCGGCAAGGCAACCATCGAAGGGCTGCGCAGCGCAGCCTCCTTTGTACGCCGGGAACTGGCTCACAGAGTAAATTTACGTAACACTCCTGAAATTAAATTTATACTGGATCAGTCCATTGAATATGGTGTAAACATGTCAAAACTGATCGATGAAGTGACAAAAGATCTTCATGACAATGAGGAGGAGGGACTGGAATGACGGTTCTTGAACAGGCGTTAGAAGGAACAAAGTCTGTGGCGATTTTGGGTCATGTAAGGCCGGATGGTGACTGCCTCGGCTCTACTCTGGGTCTGTATAATTATCTTCTTGCTTCTTATCCGGATATACAGGCAGCTGTATATCTGGAGGAAGCTTCCTCAAAATTTGCCTATTTAAAGGGCTATGATGAGATCCATCATGAAACAGATGACAGGGAGTATGAGCTTTGCATATGTCTTGACAGCAGCGATGAAGAACGTCTGGGTGATTTTAAGATGTATCTGAGGAGAGCGAAAAAAAGCCTTTGCATTGATCATCACATTACAAACACCCGTTACTGTGAAATTAATTTAGTGGCAGCTGATGCAAGCTCTGCCAGTGAAGTCCTTTTTGAGCAGTTAAATCCGGACAGCATTGATAAAAATGTAGCAGAGTGCCTGTATACAGGATTGATACATGATACCGGTGTGTTCAAATATTCCTGCACTTCTGCAAGGACCATGGAGATCGCCGGTTTTCTCATGGAAAAGGGTGTTGACTTTGGAAGTATCATCGATAACAGCTTCTATAAAAAGACTTATGTGCAGAACCAGATCATGGGAAGAGCGCTTCTTGAAAGCATTACATTCCTTGATGGAAAGGCCATTTTCAGTGCCCTGCGCCAGTCTGATCTGGATTTTTACGGCGTGACCGGAAAAGACCTTGATGGCATCATTGACCAGCTGCGTCTTACAGAAGGAGTTGAGGTTGCTATTTTCCTGTATGAGACTGGACCTCAGCAGTACAAAGTAAGCCTGCGTTCCCAGAAAATCGTAGATGTAAGTCAGGTAGCTGCTTATTTTGGCGGCGGCGGCCATGTGCGTGCAGCAGGCTGCACCATGTCAGGAAGTATTCATGATGTGATCAATAATCTGTCCCTTCACATTGCGAAGCAGTTAGATGCTGCGGCGGCAGGGGAGGCTTAAATGTATCACGGAATCATTAATGTATATAAAGAGCCGGGCTATACATCCCATGATGTTGTAGCCCGGCTTCGAGGGATTTTAAGACAGAAAAAGATCGGGCATACCGGAACCCTTGATCCGGCGGCCCAAGGCGTACTTCCGGTATGTCTGGGAAACGGAACAAGGCTTTGTGATATGCTTACAGACCGGTCAAAGACCTATGAGGCAGTGCTTCTTCTGGGACAGACCACAGATACCCAGGATACCACAGGAACTGTGCTTACAGAAAATCATGAAAAAGCACTGAAACTGGATGAAGAGCAGGTGCGTCAGGTGATCTTGGGATTTAAGGGGGATTATGACCAGATCCCACCTATGTATTCCGCTTTAAAAGTAGACGGGAAGAAGCTTTGCGACCTTGCCAGAGCAGGAAAAGAAGTAGAGCGTAAGGCAAGAAGAGTGCAGATCTTAGACATTTCTGTTGAAAAAATAGAACTGCCCAGAGTCTGGATGAGGGTCAGCTGCTCCAAAGGAACGTATATACGTACTCTTTGTGAGGATATCGGAGCAAAACTACAGGTGGGTGGATGCATGGAATCTCTCCTGCGCACCCGCGTAGATCGTTTTCTGGTAAAGGACAGTTTAAAACTGGACCAGCTCGAAGCCTTAAGAGATGAAGGAAAAGTAGGGGAACATATCTGTTCTCTGGAAGAAGCTTTAGAAAGCTATCTGCCTGTATACACTACAGCAGAAGGGGATAAGGCTTTAAAAAATGGCAATCCCTGCTTTAAACAGCAGCTGGACCTGGAAAAAAGTACATCGTTAGAGAACCGGGAAAACGGGAACAGATACCGTATGTACAGCAGCCAGGGGATTTTTATGGGGGTATATGAATACCAGGAAGAAAAGCACTGGTGGAAGCCCTGGAAAATGTTTATGCCGGATGGAGAAGGAAACCAATGAGATATATAGCAGATACAGTGGATTTTGAACTGAAAGAGCCTACAGTTGTGACTCTTGGGAAATTTGATGGAAGACACAGGGGACACCAGAAGCTCCTTCGTACAATGGAAGAAGTAAAAGAAAGCCTGGGCTATGCAACTGCTATTTTTACATTCAGTACTGCTCCTCTTACTCTTGTAACAGGAGAAACAGCCACTGTGATCACTACAAGTGAAGAACGCCGGCATAATATGGAAAAAATGGGGATCGATTATCTAGTGGAATATCCTTTTACAGATGATGTGCGGAAAATGGATCCGGCTGTATTTGTAAAGGATATCCTGGTAAAGAGAATGAAAGCAAAGGCTGTGGTAGTGGGGCCGGATTGCAGCTTTGGTTACAAAGGCGCCGGAAATGTAGGGCTTCTCAGGACTTTAAGCAGGGAACTGGATTTTCGTCTTTATGTGATCGAAAAAGAAAAGGATCACAGAAGAGATATCAGCAGTACCTATATCAGGGAAGAACTTTCCAGGGGAAATGTGGCAAAAGCAAATGAACTGTTGGGGGAACCTTATGCTATACATGGCATTGTGGTCCACGGTAATCATATCGGAGGACCGAGACTGGGATTTCCTACAGCAAATATCATTCCACCGGAAAATAAGCGTCTGCCAAAATTCGGGGTCTACGTATCCAGAGTTCTTGCAGAAGGAAACTATTACAAGGGAGTTACCAATATTGGCAGAAAACCTACGATCCATGGAGATAATCCGGTAGGGGTAGAAACTTTTATCTTTGATTTTAACGGGGACATTTACGGCAAGATGATCGAGGTCCAGCTTTTAGAGTTTGACCGGGGAGAACAGAAATTTGCTTCCTTAGAAGAGTTAAAAGAACGGATCGAAAAAGATAAAGAATTTGCCCTTAGGTATTTTGCGGAAAATCCCCTTTACAACCCGGTTAAAATATGATACAGTAATCAGGTATGAAAAAACGCCGAAGCCCCGTTGCCTGGTGACTCCAGCCGGCAGCCTGGTTTAAGGTGAGAAAATTAATTTATTTTAGGAGGAATTACCATGATTTCTAAGGAAAAGAAAGCAGAGATTATCGCACAGTACGGACGTAAAGCAGGAGATACCGGTTCACCAGAAGTTCAGATCGCTATCCTTACAGAGAGAATCACAGAACTGACTGCTCATCTTCAGCAGAATCCAAAGGATCATCATTCCAGAAGAGGACTTCTGATGATGGTTGGACACAGAAGAGGACTTCTTGATTACCTGAAGAAGACCGATCTGGAAGGCTACCGTGCTCTGATCGAAAAGCTTGGAATCAGAAAGTAATTATGAAAGTGTTGCCGGACTGCTATGTGGACTGAGTGTTTGCACATGAGGGACGCATAGGCATTTGGCAACTTTCATTCATGCTAGGGTGGAGGTTACTCCACCCTATATTTGCATGAAGACAGTCGCAAAAGGAAAACTCCGGGACCGCTGATGTGTCCCAAACAGAAGGTTTGGGATAGATCAGTAGTTTCGGCGTCTTTTGCCCTGTGAAAAACTTATTTGTTGCAGAACGTTACAAGTTACATTAAGAGAATGTGCTCCCGGAAGGGAAGTACGCAAAGAGAAAAGGAGACACCCATGTTTAAGAGTTTCAGTATGGACCTGGCTGGACGTAAGCTGACTGTAGAAGTTGGCCGTGTAGCAGCCCAGGCAAATGGTGCAGCATTTATGCATTACGGCGATACCGTAGTACTTTCTACAGCAACTGCATCTGCAAAGCCGAGAGAAGGCATTGATTTCTTCCCTTTAAGTGTAGAATATGAGGAGAAATTTTATTCTGTAGGAAAGATCCCAGGCGGTTTTAACAAAAGAGAGGGAAAGGCATCTGAAAACGCTATCCTGACATCCCGTGTTATCGACCGTCCTATGCGTCCGCTGTTCCCAAAGGATTACCGCAATGATGTAACCTTAGACAATGTAGTTATGTCTGTAGATCCAGACTGCAGCCCGGAGCTGACTGCTATGCTTGGTTCTGCCATTGCTACCAGCATTTCCGATATCCCATTTGACGGACCTTGCGCTACCACCCAGGTAGGTCTTATTGATGGTGAGTTTATTATCAACCCGACTTCTGCCCAGAGACAGGTATCTGAAATGGCCCTGACTGTAGCTTCTACCAGAGAGAAAGTTATCATGATCGAAGCAGGCGCTAAGGAAGTTCCTGAGCAGAAGATGATCGAGGCTATTTTTAAAGCTCATGAAGTAAATCAGGAGATCATCCGCTTTATCGATACTATTGTAGCTGAGTGCGGAAAAGAAAAGCACACCTATGAAAGCTGCGCAGTTCCGGAAGAATTATTTGCAGCGATCAAAGAGATCGTTCCGTCTGAAGAGATGGAAACAGCTGTATTTACAGATGACAAGCAGACACGTGAAGCAAATATTGCTGCTATTACTGAGCGTCTGGAAGAAGCATTTGCTGAGAATGAAGAGTGGCTGCCATTATTAGGTGATGCTATTTACCAGTATGAGAAGAAGACTGTCCGCAAGATGATCTTAAAGGACCACAAGCGTCCAGACGGCCGTGCTATTACACAGATCCGTCCATTAGCAGCTGAGGTCGATATCCTTCCAAGAGTCCATGGCTCAGGCATGTTCACCCGTGGACAGACCCAGATCTTAAATGCCTGCACTCTGGCACCATTATCTGAGGCACAGAAGATTGATGGATTAGATGCAAATGAGACCACAAAGCGTTACATGCATCATTACAACTTCCCGTCATTCTCAGTAGGCGAGACAAAGCCGAGCAGAGGACCGGGCCGTCGTGAAATCGGACATGGCGCACTGGCTGAACGTGCATTAGTTCCTGTACTTCCAAGTGAAGAAGAGTTCCCATATGCGATCCGTACTGTATCAGAGACTATGGAATCCAATGGTTCTACCTCTCAGGCAAGTATCTGTGCATCTACTTTGTCCTTAATGGCAGCTGGTGTACCGATCAAGAGTATGGTAGCAGGTATTTCCTGTGGTCTGGTAACTGGTGAGACTGATGATGATTATATCGTTCTGACTGATATTCAGGGACTGGAAGATTTCTTTGGTGATATGGATTTTAAGGTAGGCGGTACTGAAAAGGGTATTACTGCTATCCAGATGGATATTAAGATCCATGGTCTGACCCGTCCGATCATTGAAGAGGCTATCGCAAGAACCCGTGAAGCGAGAATGTACATCTTAGACAATGTTATGAAGCCTGTTATCAGCGAGCCTAGAAAGCACTTAAGCCAGTACGCTCCAAAGATCAAGCAGATCACCATTGATCCTCAGAAGATCGGCGATGTAGTCGGCAAGCAGGGCAAAGTGATCAACAAGATCATTGAAGAGACCGGTGTTAAGATCGACATCAGTGATGAAGGTATTGTAAATGTTTGCGGTACTGACGAGGCTATGATCAACCGTGCGATTGCGATCATCACCGGAATCGTTACTGATATCGAAGCAGGAATGGTATTTACCGGCAAGGTAGTACGTATTATGAACTTCGGGGCATTTGTACAGTTAGCACCAAATAAAGACGGTATGGTACACATTTCCAAACTGTCTGACAAGCGTGTTGCAAAGGTAGAAGATGTTGTAAACATCGGTGACGAAGTAACTGTTAAGGTTGCAGAAGTTGACAAGATGGGAAGGATCAACCTGACCATGAGACCAAGCGATCTGGCAGAGAAGAAAGAAGAAAACTAAGATCAGAGGGTGAGAAAATGAAAGTAAGAACAAGATATGCACCAAGCCCTACAGGAAGAATGCACGTCGGAAATTTAAGAACAGCACTGTATGCGTACCTGATCGCTAAACATGAGGGAGGCGACTTCCTTTTAAGAATAGAAGATACTGACCAAGAGCGTTATGTAGAAGGCGCTGTAGATATCATTTACAGAACCCTGGAAGAAACCGGTCTGGTCCACGATGAGGGACCGGACAAGGACGGCGGCTGCGGTCCTTATGTCCAGAGTGAGCGTCAGGCTTCTGGAATCTATATGGAATATGCGAAGAAACTGGTAGAAAAGGGAGAAGCATATTACTGCTTCTGTACACCAGAGCGTCTGGAAACCTTAAGAAAGACTGTAAACGGTGAGGAGATCATGACTTATGATAAGCACTGTCTGCATCTTTCTAAAGAGGAAGTAGAAGCAAATCTGGCTGCCGGTAAGCCATTTGTTATCCGTCAGAATAACCCGACTGAGGGAACCACTACTTTCCATGATGAGATCTATGGGGATATTACTGTAGATAACTCTGAACTGGATGATATGGTCCTGATCAAATCTGATGGTTATCCTACCTACAACTTTGCAAATGTAGTAGACGATCATCTGATGGGCATTACCCATGTAGTAAGAGGAAATGAGTATCTTTCTTCTTCTCCAAAATATAACCGTCTTTACGATGCTTTTGGCTGGGAAGTTCCGGTCTATGTACACTGCCCGCTGATCACTGATGAAAGTCATCACAAGTTAAGCAAGCGCTGTGGACATTCCTCTTTTGAAGACCTGGTAGAACAGGGCTTTGTTCCGGAAGCTATCGTAAATTATGTAGCACTTCTTGGATGGTCTCCAGAAGGTAATAATGAGATTTTTTCACTTGAAGAGATGGTAAAGGAATTTGACTATCATCGTATGAATAAGTCTCCGTCTGTATTTGATATGACTAAGCTTCGCTGGATGAATGGCGAGTACATTAAGGCAATGGATTTTGAGCGTTTCTATAAGCTGGCTGAGCCATATTTAAAAGAAGTGATCAAGAAAGATTTAGATCTTAAGAAGATCGCAAATATGGTAAAGACAAGGATTGAAGTTTTCCCGGAGATCAGGGATCACATTGATTTCTTTGAGACACTGCCTGAGTACGACATTGCTATGTATACTCACAAGAAGATGAAGACAAATGCAGAGACTTCCCTTAAAGTATTAAAAGATGTACTCCCTATTCTGGAAGCACAGGAAGATTTCAGTAATGATGCCCTGTTTGCAGCGCTTTCTGCTTATGTAAGTGAAACTGGCGTAAAGACCGGATTTGTTATGTGGCCGGTCCGTACTGCTGTTTCCGGCAAGCAGATGACTCCTGCAGGCGCAACTGAGATCATGGAAGTTCTTGGAAAAGAAGAATCATTAAAACGTATCCGCAAAGGCATTGAAATGCTGGAGGCTTAATACATGGCTTTTAATGAAGCACAGAAAAGGGCGATCCGTCACACTGACGGACCTGCCCTTGTACTTGCAGGGCCCGGTTCAGGTAAGACTACGGTCATTACCAACCGGGTCCGTTATTTAACGGAAAAAGTGGGCGTGGAGCCTGGAAATATCCTGGTGATCACTTTTACCAGGGCAGCAGCCCATGAAATGAAAGAACGATATGAACGGATAACCGGGACAGGATGCAGCAGAGTTTCTTTTGGGACTTTTCATTCTGTCTTTTTTATGATATTAAAACTGGCATACCGGTATCAGGCGTCCAATATCGTAAAAGAAGAGCAGCGCATCCAGTTTATCAGGGAGCAGTTAGACCGCACAGATCTGGAGATCGAGGACGAAGGGGAGTTTATTGCCTCGGTGCTGTCAGAGATCAGTCTTATTAAAGGGGAACTAATGTCCCTTGATAATTATTATGCGAAAAGCTGCTCCCAGACAGTCTTTAAAGAGCTGTATGAAGGTTATGAAGGTTGTCTCCGCAAACAGGGACTTCTGGACTTTGATGACATGCTTGCCATGTGCTATGAGCTTTTTAAAGAACGTAAGGATATTTTACAGGCGTGGCAGAGAAAATATAAATACATACTTATCGATGAATTTCAGGATATCAACCGGATCCAGTATGAGATCATAAAAATGCTGGCACTGCCGGAAAATAACCTGTTTATTGTGGGAGATGATGACCAGTCTATTTACCGTTTTCGGGGGGCAAGACCGGAGCTGATGCTGGGATTTGAAAAGGATTATTCAGACGCTGAGCGTATTTTGCTGGATGTAAATTACCGCTGTGTGGACCCGGTGATCGAAAGTGCGGGGAAGCTGATCGCCTGTAATAAAACACGTTTCCCGAAAGAAATCCGTGGAAACCGGGGAAAAGGCTGTCCTGTATTTATAAAAGAATGGCCGGACCCATTAACTGAGACAAAGGCCATTACAGAAGAACTGCGGGATTATCACAAGATGGGCATCGCTTATGAGGATATGGCGGTTTTATACCGCACCAATCAGGGACCAAGGCTTCTTATTGAGCGGATGATGGAGTATAATATCCCTTTTCATATGCGGGATACAGTACCAAATCTTTATGAACACTGGATTTCCAGAAACGTGTTTTGCTATATTTATGCAGCATTGGGAGATTTAAGCAGGTCAAATATACTCCAGATCATTAACCGGCCCGCCAGATACATCAGCCGTGATGCATTAGACAGCAAAGTGATCCGGTGGGAGCAGCTGCGTTCCTTCTATCAGGATAAAAACTGGATGTTAGACCGTATTGATCAACTGGTATACGATCTGGAAATGCTTCGGGATATGGCTCCTGCAGGTGCAGTAAACTACATCCGGAAAGCCATTGGATATGACGATTATCTGAGACAATATGCAAATGAACGACGATTAAAGCCGGAGGATCTGTTTGAGGTTTTAGATGCCCTTCAGGAAAGCTCTATGCCATTTAAAACCTATGAGGAATGGTTTAACCATATGGACGAGTACAAAGAGCAGCTAAAGGAGCAGTCGGCCCTTCGGGAAGCAGAAAAAGAAGGCGTCAGCCTGATGACTATGCATAGCTGCAAAGGTCTGGAATTTAAAGTAGTATATATACTGGATGCAAATGAGGGCATAACTCCCCATCATAAGGCGGTCTTAGAACCTGATATGGAAGAAGAACGGCGTATGTTCTATGTGGCTATGACCAGGGCAAAGGACCGGCTGCATATTTTTTATGTGAAAGAACGGTATCACAAGAGGCAGACGGTATCACGGTTTGTTGTAGAGGCAGGACTTCTTGGCGACAAGGGAGATATGGAAAAAAATGGAAATTCAAATAAAAAAACAAATGGACAGCAGGGAAGAAAATAAAGAGATGGAAGCTGTTAAAAGGACAGGTGGCCTGGTGCATATTTACTGCGGGAACGGAAAAGGCAAAACGACAGCTTCTGTAGGTGCTGCAGTCCGTGCAGCAGGAAACGGGAAGACCGTATTGATAAAGCGATTCCTGAAAAATGATCATTCCGGGGAAGTGGAAGCTTTAAAGCAGATTCCGGGGATAACAGTTCTTCCATGCACAAGACAGTTTGGATTTTCATGGAAAATGAAACAGGAAGAAAAAGAAGAGGCAAAGGAATATTACGGAAAAGAGCTGGAAAAAGCCTGGAAAATGGCTTTGGACCAGGAGATAGATATGCTGGTCTTAGATGAGGCAGTAGGGGCCTGCACCCTTGGCTTTATAGAGGAAGAACGCTTATTGGAACTGATCGGCAGTAAGCCGGAAAAATTAGAAGTGATCCTGACTGGGAGAAATCCTTCAGAGACTCTTTTGGCAGTCGCAGATTATGTAACAGAAATGGTCATGCGTGCCCACCCTTACACGAGGGGGATCCCCGCCAGAAAAGGGATTGAATATTAGCTTGCAATTTTACAGGCAGTCTGATAAAGTGTAAGTGGACAGCGAAAGGCTGTAACATTTAACCGGATTGGATATGAAAGGAATAAAATATGGCAGACGAGAAGAATTTAAATGAAGAAGAGGAAATGACTGTTACCCTGACATTAGATGATGATTCTGAGATCGAGTGCGTAGTTCTTAACATCTTCTCTGCAGGAGACCGTGAATATATTGCCCTTCTTCCTATGGAAGGAGCAGAGTCAGAAGAAGGAGAAGTTTATCTGTACCGTTACAGCGAGACAGAAGACGGAACTCCTGTTCTGGATAACATTGTGGATGATGATGAATATGAGATCGTTGCAGATGCATTTGACGAAATGTTAGACGATCAGGAATACGACGAGCTGGTAAGTGAAGAAGATTTAGACGACTGATGCTAAATATTTGATGAAGTAGGCCGGGATATGTAAATGAACATGTCCCGGCTGTTTTTATATTTTGGCTTTGATGATCCTGTTTTGATCTCGTTTTGCCTTGAAACTTTTCTTGCGTACTGACAAGTTGTGAAACTTGTGTGAAAGCGTAGAAAAACCGGATTTTTTTGTTATAATAAGGACGAAAGCAGGTAAAACAGGCAGGAGGAGCAGGAAATGGATGCTTTGAAAATATTAATGGTTGATGATGAAGCGAGAATGCGGAAGCTGGTAAAGGATTTCCTTACAAATAAGGGATTTTCCGTAGTAGAAGCAGGAGATGGGGAAGAGGCGCTTGAGATTTTTTTTGCACAGAAAGACATTGCACTGATCTTATTGGACGTAATGATGCCTAAAATGGACGGCAGGGAAGTACTTAAGACTATCCGGAAATATTCCAAAGTACCGGTGATCATGCTGACAGCCAGAAGCGAGGAGCGGGATGAGCTTCAGGGATTTTCTTTAGGAGTAGATGAATATATTTCGAAGCCATTTAGTCCTAAGATCCTGGTTGCAAGGGTAGAAGCTCTTCTTCGCAGGACCAATGCAGTTTCTGCAGATATAATGAATATTGGCGGTATCTGCATTGATAAGGCAGCGCATAGAGTGACGATTGACGGGAAAGAGATTGAATTAAGCTTCAAGGAATTTGAACTTCTTACTTATTTTGCGGAAAATCAGGGAATCGCCCTTTCAAGAGAGAAAATCTTAAATAATGTCTGGAATTACGATTATTTCGGCGATGCCAGAACCATAGACACACATGTAAAGAAGCTGCGCAGTAAAATGGGAGAAAAAGGCGAATATATCAAGACTATCTGGGGAATGGGTTATAAATTCGAGGTGTGTGAAGAATGAAACGTTCAGTCCGAACTACATTTATAGGTCTGTTTATAGGTCTGATGGCAATTGTCCTGTTAGCCGTATGGGCTATGAACAGCTTTTTTCTGGAAAAATATTATCTGAATGATAAATTAAATATCCTCCAGGATACGTATACCCAGATCAATGCATACGCAATGGAAAAAGCTGCTGCCGGAGAAGACATTATGGATGATCTCCAAAGCCTTTATTCCAAAGATGGAGAGCAAAATGAAATTACCAGGCTGATCCGCAATATAAATGAGAAATATAATATTACCATCGTGGTCGTAGACAGTACTAATGGTGAAACATATCCTTCTTTCTGGGATGGAAGATTTCTGGCAGATCGCGTGCAGCAGTATATCCTGGGAAGGCGGGGACCAAAAACAGAAACACTGGTACAGGAAGAAAACTATACCATTGAAAAAAGCTTTGACAAACACGCAAAAAGCTTTTATCTGCAGAATTGGGGGTTCTTTGAGGATAATAAGACCATCTTTATCATGTCCATGCCTATTGCAAGCATTCATGAAAGCGTGGATCTGTCTAATCGTTTTATGGTATATATTGGTCTTATTGCTCTGGCAGCAGGAAGCGTTATCATGTATTTTGCAGGAAAGAAGATCACTTCTCCCATTCTTTCCCTTGCGGCACTTTCTGAACGTATGTCAGAACTGGATTTTGATGCCCGATATACAGGAGATTCTGAAGATGAGATCGGTGTACTGGGAAAGAGCATGAATACCCTTTCGGAAAAGCTGAAGGAAACCATTGGAGAACTGAAAACAGCGAATAATGAACTGCAAAAAGATATTGAAGAGAAGATACGTATTGATGAGGCACGTAAGGAATTTATCGCAAATGTATCCCATGAGCTGAAAACGCCTATTGCACTGATCCAGGGGTACGCAGAAGGACTTACAGAAGGAATGGCAGAGGACCCGGAAAGCAGGGACTATTACTGTGAGGTCATCCAGGATGAAGCAGGAAAGATGAATAAAATGGTAAAACAGCTTCTTACCCTTACTGCCCTTGAATTCGGTAATGACAAGCCGGTCATGGAACAGTTTGATCTGGTTACATTAATAAACGGAGTCCTTTCGTCTGCAAAGATACTTCTCCATCAGAAAGGCGCCCAGGTATTTTTTGATGCCAGTGAACCAGTCATGGTATGGGCAGATGAGTTTAAAATAGAGGAGGTAGTAACTAACTATCTGAATAATGCCATGAACCATTTAGATGGGGAAAAACGGATTGAGATCCGTCTGGAGAAAAATGACAAAGAGGTAAAAGTAACTGTATTTAATACAGGTCAGAATATACCGGAAGAAGATCTGGGAAAACTCTGGACTAAGTTCTATAAAGTAGATAAGGCGCGCACCAGGGCTTATGGTGGAAGTGGTATCGGTCTTTCTATTGTAAAAGCGATCATGGATTCCCATAATAAAGCCTGTGGTGTACAGAATGTAAAAGATGGTGTGGAATTCTGGTTTACACTGGATTGCAGCGTTTAGGACACATGAGTCATGAGTATATAGTATAAAGGGGTGCCTGATGGCGCCCTTTTATAGCGTGAAAATATACATAAAAGAGTTCGAAAAAATGTTAAAAAAGTTGTTGACATTCTGTTGGACATCTGATAATATATATTTCGCTGTCGCAAGACAGAAAAATAAAAAGAAAAATGAATTAAAAAAGTTGTTGACAAAAGAAAATACTCATGATATTATATCAGAGTTGCTTCTGAAAAAAGTTAGCAACAACGAACCTTGATAATTGAAGATTAAACAGTATGTAAAACCCTGAAAATTCAGAAAATAAAAGGTCTGGTTTAGACCTTTGGATTTAAGAAAATTCAGAACAAAAACCAAGTAATGAAGGTTTAGGATAATTAGCCAAGCTAAGTAATCCGGACCTGGAATCAACTTTTAACATGAGAGTTTGATCCTGGCTCAGGATGAACGCTGGCGGCGTGCTTAACACATGCAAGTCGAGCGAAGCGGTTTAAATGAGACTTCGGTGGATTTTAAACTGACTGAGCGGCGGACGGGTGAGTAACGCGTGGATAACCTGCCTCACACAGGGGGATAACAGTTAGAAATGACTGCTAATACCGCATAAGCGCACAGTACCGCATGGTATAGTGTGAAAAACTCCGGTGGTGTGGGATGGATCCGCGTCTGATTAGGTAGTTGGTGGGGTAACGGCACACCAAGCCGACGATCAGTAGCCGACCTGAGAGGGTGACCGGCCACATTGGGACTGAGACACGGCCCAAACTCCTACGGGAGGCAGCAGTGGGGAATATTGCACAATGGGCGAAAGCCTGATGCAGCGACGCCGCGTGAGTGAAGAAGTATCTCGGTATGTAAAGCTCTATCAGCAGGGAAGAAAATGACGGTACCTGACTAAGAAGCCCCGGCTAACTACGTGCCAGCAGCCGCGGTAATACGTAGGGGGCAAGCGTTATCCGGATTTACTGGGTGTAAAGGGAGCGCAGACGGCGATGCAAGTCTGGAGTGAAAGCCCGGGGCTCAACCCCGGGACTGCTTTGGAAACTGTATGGCTAGAGTGCTGGAGAGGCAAGCGGAATTCCTAGTGTAGCGGTGAAATGCGTAGATATTAGGAAGAACACCAGTGGCGAAGGCGGCTTGCTGGACAGTAACTGACGTTCAGGCTCGAAAGCGTGGGGAGCAAACAGGATTAGATACCCTGGTAGTCCACGCCGTAAACGATGAATACTAGGTGTTGGTGGGCAAAGCCCATCGGTGCCGCCGCAAACGCAATAAGTATTCCACCTGGGGAGTACGTTCGCAAGAATGAAACTCAAAGGAATTGACGGGGACCCGCACAAGCGGTGGAGCATGTGGTTTAATTCGAAGCAACGCGAAGAACCTTACCAAGTCTTGACATCGTAGCGACCGGAACTTAACCGTTCCTTCCCTTCGGGGCGCTATAGACAGGTGGTGCATGGTTGTCGTCAGCTCGTGTCGTGAGATGTTGGGTTAAGTCCCGCAACGAGCGCAACCCTTATCCTCAGTAGCCAGCAGTAAGATGGGCACTCTGAGGAGACTGCCAGGGATAACCTGGAGGAAGGTGGGGATGACGTCAAATCATCATGCCCCTTATGATTTGGGCTACACACGTGCTACAATGGCGTAAACAAAGGGAAGCGAGAGGGAGACCTGGAGCAAATCCCAAAAATAACGTCCCAGTTCGGACTGTAGTCTGCAACCCGACTACACGAAGCTGGAATCGCTAGTAATCGCAGATCAGAATGCTGCGGTGAATACGTTCCCGGGTCTTGTACACACCGCCCGTCACACCATGGGAGTCAGCAACGCCCGAAGTCAGTGACTCAACCGCAAGGAGAGGGCTGCCGAAGGCGGGGCAGGTAACTGGGGTGAAGTCGTAACAAGGTAGCCGTATCGGAAGGTGCGGCTGGATCACCTCCTTTCTAAGGAAATGAGTAGGGGTTTTATATACTGTTTAGTTTTCAAATCAGGGAAACCGAAATTGAAGACGAAACCTTTCTGGTGCTGATGCGCTTAGGGGACACACCCGTTCCCATCCCGAACACGATGGTTAAGACTTAAGCGGCCGATGGTACTATACTGGAGACGGTATGGGAGAGCAGGTGAGTGCCAGATTCTATGGGGGTGTAGCTCAGTTGGGAGAGCACCTGCCTTGCAAGCAGGGGGTCAAGAGTTCGAATCTCTCCATCTCCATTGGCCGAAAGCAACTTAATGAGGATGAGCCGCAAGGCGACAGACGAATTTAGTGCGAGGCCGTTCGTGAAACTTAACGAGGTTTTTTCGAGTTTAGTTGAACGAACATACATTAGATACGTACCTTGAAAACCGCATATTGAATAGAAATGAATTGATAATTCAATTGAATATCAAGACATCCGAGGCCATATAGCCGAAAGGTTATATGGAAAACAATACAACAAATTTTGTAAACAACCCAGACCAAAAGATGCAACGCTATGCATCTGAGATGAGTAGTTTGCTCCCGCAAGCGAAAGTCAGTTGGTCAAGCTAATAAGAGCGCAGGGTGGATGCCTTGGCACTAAGAGCCGATGAAAGACGTGATAAGCTGCGAAAAGCTTCGGGGAGGAGCAAATATCCATTGATCCGGAGATATCTGAATGGGGAAACCCGGCTGAGAAGCCCTCAGCCACTGTATGGTGAATCCATAGCCATACAGAGGGAACCCGGTGAACTGAAACATCTAAGTAGCCGGAGGAAGAGAAAGAAACATCGATTCCGGAAGTAGCGGCGAGCGAACCCGGAAGAGCCCAAACCAGCGTGCGTGCATGCTGGGGTTAAGGACTGCATAAGTGAGCTGATTCGTTAGTGGAACTGCCTGGGAAGGCGGGCCGGAGAGGGTGAAAGCCCCGTACATGAAAACGATAGGCAGCGGCAGGATCCAGAGTACCGCGAGACACGAGAAACCTTGCGGGAAGTCGGAGGGACCACCCTCCAAGGCTAAATACTCCTTAGTGACCGATAGCGCATAGTACTGTGAAGGAAAGGTGAAAAGGACCCCGGGAGGGGAGTGAAAGAGAACCTGAAACCCTGTGTTTACAAACTGTGGGAGCACGTTAAGGTGCGACCGCGTACTTTTTGTAGAACGGTCCGGCGAGTTGCCGGTGCTGGCGAGGTTAAATGGTAGAGCCATGGAGCCGAAGGGAGACCAAGTCTCAAATGGGCGTAAAGTCAGCACAGGCAGACCCGAAACCGGGTGACCTATCCATGTCCAGGATGAAGCGGAAGTAAAATTCCGTGGAGGTCCGGATCCACATCCGTTGAAAAGGGTGGGAATGAGGTGTGGATAGGGGAGAAATTCCAATCGAACCCGGAGATAGCTGGTTCTCCTCGAAATAGCTTTAGGGCTAGCCCCGTATTAGTTTAGCGGAGGTAGAGCACTGAATTCCTAAGGGGGCGTCAAAGCTTACCAAGGGATATCAAACTCCGAATGCCGCATAAATGATGTACGGGAGTCAGACTGCACGAGATAAGTTGGGCAGTCAAAAGGGAAAGAGCCCAGACCTACAGCTAAGGTCCCAAAGTGTGTGTTAAGTGGAAAAGGATGTGGGATTTCAGAGACAACTAGGATGTTGGCTTAGAAGCAGCCACACATTCAAAGAGTGCGTAATAGCTCACTAGTCGAGAGGTCCTGCGCCGAAAATGTCCGGGGCTGAAACACAACACCGAAGCTTAGGAATGTAGTGATACATTGGTAGAGGAGCATTCTTAAAGGGAAGAAGCAGTACCGACAAGGAGCTGTGGACATTTAAGAAGAGAGAATGCCGGAATGAGTAGCGAGATGGAGGTGGGAATCCTCCAGGCCGAATATCCAAGGTTTCCAGAGTAAAGCTGATCTGCTCTGGGTAAGTCGGGGCCTAAGGTAAGGCTGAGAAGCGTAGCCGATGGACAACAGGTTGAGATTCCTGTACCGCGTATCATCAGAACTGTGGGGACACAGAAGGACAGCACAGCCCGGGAATGGAAAGACCGGGGCAAGCAGGGTAGGAGTCAAGCTGGCAAATCCGCTTGACGATCCGAAGCTGTGATGCGGAGCGAATTTAAGTAGCGAAGTGTGTGATTCCGGCTGTCAAGAAAAGCCGCTATTGTGTGATACGTGCCCGTACCGTAAACCGACACAGGTAGATGAGGAGAGAATCCTAAGGCCGGCGGGAGAAGCATTGTTAAGGAACTCGGCAAAATGACCCTGTAACTTCGGGAGAAAGGGTGCCTGGGAAACCAGGCCGCAGAGAATAGGCTCAAGCAACTGTTTAGCAAAAACACAGGTCTATGCAAAACCGTAAGGTGAGGTATATGGGCTGACGCCTGCCCGGTGCTGGAAGGTTAAGAGGAGGGGTTAGCGGAAACGCGAAGCTCTGAATTGAAGCCCCAGTAAACGGCGGCCGTAACTATAACGGTCCTAAGGTAGCGAAATTCCTTGTCGGGTAAGTTCCGACCCGCACGAAAGGCGTAATGATTTGAGCGCTGTCTCGACAATGCACCCGGTGAAATTGAAATACCAGTGAAGATGCTGGTTACCCGCGCCAGGACGGAAAGACCCCATGGAGCTTTACTCCAGCTTGATACTGGGATTCGGTACTGCATGTACAGGATAGGTGGGAGACTGAGAAGCTTGGACGCCAGTCTGAGATGAGTCGCTGTTGGGATACCACCCCTGCGGTATTGGATTTCTAACCTGCAGCCGTTAGCCGGCTGGGGGACAATGTCAGGCGGGGAGTTTGACTGGGGCGGTCGCCTCCGAAAGGGTATCGGAGGCGCTCAAAGGTTCCCTCATAATGGTTGGAAACCATTAGAAGAGTGCAAAGGCATAAGGGAGCTTGACTGCGACACCGACGGGTGGAGCAGGTAGGAAACTAGGACTTAGTGATCCGGTGGTATGAAAGTGGGATTGCCATCGCTCAACGGATAAAAGCTACCCTGGGGATAACAGGCTTATCACTCCCAAGAGTTCACATCGACGGAGTGGTTTGGCACCTCGATGTCGGCTCATCGCATCCTGGGGCTGTAGCAGGTCCCAAGGGTTGGGCTGTTCGCCCATTAAAGCGGTACGCGAGCTGGGTTCAGAACGTCGTGAGACAGTTCGGTCCCTATCCGGCGTGGGCGTAGGATATTTGAGAGGAGCTGTCCTTAGTACGAGAGGACCGGGATGGACGGGCCGCTGGTGTACCTGTTGGAGTGCCAACTCCATGGCAGGGTAGCCAAGCCCGGACGGGATAAACGCTGAAGGCATCTAAGCGTGAAGCCCCCCTCAAGATGAGATATCCCATACGCAGGTAGTAAGACCCCTTGAAGACGACAAGGTAGATAGGTCAGAGGTGGAAGTGTGGTGACACATGGAGCTGACTGATACTAATCGGTCGAGGGCTTGACCAAAAGGTAAGGGAACAAAAAGTTGTAGGTATTCGGTAGTTCAATATGTGGTTTTGAAGGTATGTATCAGAATTTAATATCTTTTTAAATGCGCGAGTGGCTCAGGGGTGGAGCACCACCTTGCCAAGGTGGGGGCCGCGGGTTCGAATCCCGTCTCGCGCTTGCTAAAATGTAAGAAAATCCTAGTAATGCTAGGGTTTTCTTTTTTTTCCTTGCTACTGCCAGGCATTTGTATTATAATATCCACCATGGTTTTAAAATGTTTTTCCAGAATCTGGAGAAACAGGATGCGTATTTGGAGGAAATGAAAATGAAATTTGCAAAAAGAATGGATCGTTTTGGAGAAGGGATTTTCTCCAGATTGGCTGAGATTAAAAATAAAAGGATCAGTGAAGGGAAAGAAGTCATTGACTTAAGCATTGGTGCACCTAACATCCCGCCGGCAGAGCATATCCGCAAGGCTTTATGTGAGGAAGCCATGAAGCCGGAGAACTATGTTTATGCGATCAGCGATACCAAAAAGATGTTAGATACAGTGGCAGACTGGTACAAGAGAAGATATGACGTGGAACTGGACCCGGATACAGAGATATGTTCCCTTTTAGGCTCCCAGGAAGGTCTGGCACATATTGCATTGTCTATTGCAGATGAGGGAGACATTGTTATGGTGCCGGATCCATGTTATCCTGTATTTGGAGACGGTCCACAGATCGCAGGGGCAGAGCTTTACTATATGCCCTTAAAGAAAGAAAATGACTATATCATCCAGCTTCAGGATATCCCGGAAAAAGTGGCAAAAAAGGCAAAGCTTATGGTTGTTTCCTATCCAAACAATCCTACAACTGCCATGGCACCGGCGCAGTTTTACCAGGATCTGGTAGCATTTGCAAAGAAATACGATATTATTGTTCTCCATGATAATGCATACAGCGAGTTGGTATTTGATGGTAAGACCTGTGGAAGCTTTTTAAGTTATCCAGGTGCAAAAGAGATTGGAGTGGAATTTAACTCCCTTTCCAAGACATATGGTCTTGCAGGTGCCAGAATTGGCTTCTGCCTTGGAAACAAAGAGGTAGTCAAACATATGAAAATGTTAAAATCCAATATGGACTATGGTATGTTCCTGCCGATCCAGGCAGCAGCCGTAGCAGCTCTTACAGGTGATCAGGACTGTGTATATGATACCATGAAAGCTTATGAGGCAAGAAGAGACATTCTCTGTGACGGCTTCCGTTCTATTGGCTGGGAAATGGACCGACCGGTGGCAACTATGTTCGTATGGGCTCCGATCCCGAAGCAGTATGAGTCCTCCGAAGCTTTTGTTATGGATCTGGTAGAAAAGACCGGTGTTATGGTAACTCCGGGAAGTGCTTTCGGACCGTCTGGCGAAGGATTTGTGCGAATGGCGCTGGTACAGGACAGAGAAGCTTTGGAGCGCGCCATACATGCAGTGGATGAAAGCGGAATTTTCTCGAAGGAGAATGCATGAGAAATTTCATGAAAGAAGTCATGAAAAAATGGAAATGGAAGATCCTGATCCTGTTATATCTTTGTTTTATATATGGCAATTCCCTGACTCCGGCTGTCATATCCTCGAAGGAAAGTGGATATTTTCTTATAAGGATACAGAACCTTCTTTCAGGAGCAGGGATGGATGCCTGGTGGCTGACGGAGCATCTGGTACGGAAGGCCGCTCATTTTACAGAGTATGCAGGCTTGGGATTTTTGCTGGCAATGAATACAGGTGCTGGAATAGTGCCTGTATTTTCTCTTACCAGGATCGCAAAAGCAAATTTCACAGCAGCGTTCTGTCTGCCTTTTATTGACGAAACCATCCAGCTGTTTGTAGAAGGGCGTTCCGGTCAGATAACTGATGTGTGGCTGGATATGGCGGGAATCTATATGGGGATCATGATCACTGGATGTCTGGTTAAAATAGTCAGGACTGCTTTGGAAAAAAATAGGAAAATATCGTCTGGATCAAAGTGGACACAGCAGAAACAGGAGAAAAATAATGAATTATAAAGTGGTAATGGCCTATGATGGAACCAGATATAACGGTTGGCAGAAGCAGGGAAATACAGATAAGACCATTCAGGGAAAATTAGAACAGATCCTTTTAAAAATGACAGGAGAAGAAATCGAAGTC
This sequence comes from Lachnospiraceae bacterium, assembly GCA_025758065.1. Classification (NCBI taxonomy): domain Bacteria; kingdom Bacillati; phylum Bacillota; class Clostridia; order Lachnospirales; family Lachnospiraceae; species Lachnospiraceae bacterium. Next base: position 3,869,870 of record CP107199.1, on the reverse strand, counting down.
CATGGTTCCGGCCGTACGGATGCGGGAGTCCACGCAAAAGGCCAGGTGGCAAATTTCCATATTGACTGGAAAGAACTGGAAAAAAATGGAAAAAACGGGAAAAATGGAAAGAATGTATCAGACCTGAAGAGTAAAAAGGAAGAATATGGCGGAAAGAAAACGCCGGATCAGATCATGGAGTATATTAATGAGTATCTTCCGGAAGACATTGCTGTTTTATCCTGTGAGGCAGTCCCGGAGCGTTTCCACAGCCGTCTTTCTGCTGTGAAAAAAACATATTGCTACCAGTTGGAAATGGGAGCGAAGAAAGATGTTTTCCAGAGAAATTATTATTATGGTCTGGGGAATATGCTGGATGTAGATTCCATGAAAGAGGCAGCAGCTTTTCTTACAGGCACCCATGATTTTAAAAGCTTTTGCGGCAATAAGAAGATGAAAAAAACAACGGTGCGAACTATTACAGATATAGGGTTCAGGCAGCAGGGAAGCCGTCTGCACATTTATTTTACGGGAAATGGATTCCTGCAGCAGATGGTGCGCATTCTTACAGGCACGCTGATCGAAGTGGGGATGGGAAAATGTGAGCCTGGTAAAATGTATGATATTTTAAGGGCACAGGACAGGCAGGCAGCAGGACCTACAGCACCGGCACAGGGACTGTTTCTGCTAAATGTAGAATATGAGGATAAGTGATGACTGATTTTTTAGTAAAATGTTTTGTGAAAGATCATGATAAGACAGAAGAGCCCCAGGTACGCACCAGCTATGGTATTCTGGCCAGTATCGTGGGCATCTGCTGTAATCTTTTGTTGTTTGCGTCCAAGCTGTTTATTGGCATTCTGGTAAATAGTGTGTCTGTTATGGCAGATGCCTTTAACAACTTATCGGATGCAGCTTCTTCCATTATTGGTTTTATTGGTGTGCGTATGGCGGGAAAACCAGCAGACAGTGATCATCCATTTGGGCATGGACGGATCGAGTATATTTCGGCTTTTATTGTGGCCTTTTTGGTCATTCAGGTGGGGGTTTCACTGTTTAAGACTTCGCTTGGTAAAGTCATTCATCCGGAAGAAGTGTATTTTAAATGGATTTCTGTTCTGATCCTTCTTATTTCTGTGGGAGTAAAATTCTGGCTGTCCCAGTTTAATAAAAAACTGGGAAGCAGGATCAATTCCAAGGTAATGGAAGCTACCGCTGCAGATGCCATGGGAGATGTAATGACCACCAGTGCGGCTATTTTATCACTTCTGGCATTGAAATATCTGAAATGGAATATTGATGGTGTTGTAGGTCTGGCAGTTTCTGTGGCTGTTATGTATGGCGGATTGAATATTGCAAAGGATACACTGGCACCTTTGATTGGAGAAGCGATTGATCCGGAGATTTATGAGGAGATATCTAATTTTGTGGAAGGATATGAAGGAATATTGGGAACCCATGACCTGCTCGTCCATAATTATGGGCCGTCCCATAGCATGGCGTCCATTCATGCCGAAGTTCCAAGCAATTATGACCCGGAATACTCCCATGAGATCATTGACCGGATCGAGCGGGATGCATCAAAAAAATTTAACATGATGCTGGTGATCCACATGGATCCGGTAGAGCGGGATAATAAACGTCTGGCCCAGTATCGTTCCCTGATCAGCCGTGTGCTTATGGATATTGATATCCGTCTTTCTTTCCATGATTTCCGCATGGTAGGGGCAGGAAAAAATGTGTGCCTGGTGTTTGATCTTGTAGTTCCAAGAGAATATAAAGCATCTGCGGTGAGCAGACTGAAGAACAGGATCAACAATGAAGTCAGCCGCCGGGAGCCGGGATGCCGCTGTTCTATTACAGCAGAAAACAGTTTTCGTTCAGAGAAGCATGTATCTGACTGATCTGGCATAACAGGCATTAAAAAAGGCATTGCCGCCATTTGAAATCCGGCAGGTCAGGTTGCCAGTCATGCAGCCCACGAACAGTAATAAAAACTCCCAGGGATTTCGCTTTTAAGATAAAAAGTTCCCCGTTTTGCAAGGGATCCATCTGGCAGAACGGGGAATTCTCATATTGAATAAAAAGTTACTGTTTTTTCTGCATAAGCAATCAAAAAGGACACCTTTTATTGTATAATTATGTTACCCACAAAACAACACGAAAGAAGGTGTCCTTAATGAAAAATTAGCATTAAAGAAGCTGCTAACTTATATGAAAAGTGTATATAAAATCCCGGAGAAAATCAAGGGGTTATCGGACAAAAGAAAAAGAAGAACGATCCCATTATTTAATATCGTCATGCCGGCACTGCTCTTTCTGATGCTGCAGTATGAGAGTTTTCATACAGTTTTTTCTGCGCCTGAAAGTATGGGAAAACGATTGAAAAACTGCATACATGGAAAAATACCTAAAATTGATGCGGTCCGTGACCTTCTTACCCAGATAGATCCAGATGAGATCCGTGAGATCCACGACCAGACGATCGATATCATAAAAAGCAACCGTGTATTTCGGGAAGGGACTATAGGTGGATATGTTGTAGCCGGTATCGATGGAGTGGAATTGTTCAACAGCACAAAAAAGTCCTGTTCGGACTGCCTTAGCCGGAAAAACCGTGCAGGTGAAACAGAATATTTCCACCGGAGCGTGGTCTGTATGACAGTAGGAAAAACGCCACATGTAATCCTGGGCCAGGAAATGTTAAAACCGAGGGACGGAGCGGAAAAAGATGAAGGAGAACTGACAGGAGGAAAAAAGCTGATCAGACGTCTGAAGGAAAGACACGGACATTTCGCAGATGTGATCGTAGCAGATGCGCTGTATCTGAATGCCCCATTTATCAATACGATAAAAGAGTGCGGACTGGATGCGGTGATCCGACTAAAAGATGAACGAAGGGAACTGTTTCAGGATGCGGAAAGCCTGTTTAAGCGGGATGAGGGGAAAAAAAGGTCGTTTACCTGTGGAAAAAAGAATATAGAAGTCTGGGATCTTTCAGGATTTGAGATAGATAATAGTCCCCATAAGCTTCGTGTGATCCGATATCATGAAAGCTGGAAAGAAAACGAACGCCGGATGTGGCTGGTAACGACTCTGGATCAAGGGGAACCTCGGGTTTTATGGGAGATGATGAACCGAAGATGGGATATAGAAGAGAATGGATTCCACCAGTTGAAAACGTATTATCACGCAAAACATTGCTATTGCCATGCAGCAACAGAAGTAATATTTGATCTGATGATCATCGGCTTCAACATGAGAGAATTATACCTGTATCGCCGTATTCAAAGATTTAAAGAAAGTGGAATCAGCCGAAAAAGTGTGAACCGGAAGTTTTGTGATGAGCTATTATTGGAAAAAGTAAAAAGTATCTTGTATGAAAAGGGCGGATAGTCTGTCAGTGGGAAAATAAAAACAGGCGCTTTGAAATGAGCTAAATTTAACTAAGGGGGGACGTTGTGCGCATTCAGCTATTCAGGAAGCAAAAGAGAAAATAAGCGTGAGAGGGGCACTATTTATAAATATACAGTGCTAAAAGCGAAATCCCTGAAAAACTCCGGTTATCATTGCATTTTATATAGTATACTGTTATAATAAGTAGTAATGAATACTACATGTTAAGATAATCAGATGACATGTTGGATAACCGGAGGATAGAAACATGACTTACAAGATCATTGGAGACAGCTGTCTTGATCTGACAGAAGAGCTGAAAAAGGACCCTAAGTTCCAGATGGTACCGCTGACATTGCAGGTGGGGGATGCACAGGTGGTAGATGATGAAACTTTTGATCAGAAAGCTTTTATCCGCATGGTGAAGGAGTGCCCGGAGTGCCCGAAAACTGCCTGCCCTTCCCCTGAGATCTTTAAACAAGCATATGAGGCAGCAGATGCAGAGGCTGTATTTGTGATCACTCTTTCCAGCCATTTAAGCGGAAGCTATAATTCAGCAGCCCTTGCAAAGCAGCTGTATGAAGAGGAGATGAAGGAAAAAGGGATTGAGTCTTCTAAAAAGATTGAAATTCTGGACTCTGAATCCGCATCTGCAGGACAGTTAGATCAGGCCCTTTATGTGCAGGAGCTTTGCGAACAGGGCTTAGGCTTTGAAGAAGTAGTGGAAAAACTGAGAAAGTTCCGGGATGAGATGCATACCTACTTTGTTCTTGAAAGTCTGGATACCTTACGTAAGAACGGCAGACTTTCCGGTTTGCAGGCATTTTTTGCAACAGCCTTAAATATCAAACCTATTATGGGGGCTGAACATGGCGTGATCATTAAATTAGACCAGGCAAGAGGTATTAACAAGGGACTTCAGAGAATGTGCGACATTGCCGTTAAAGAAGCTGGGGATACCACAGGAAAACGGGCTGTTGTATGTCATGTAAATAATCCGGAAAGAGGAGAGTACGTAAAGCAGGAACTGGCAAAACGTGCAGATTTTAAGGAAATCGTGGTGACCAATGCAGCTGGTGTGGCTACCGTATATGCAAATGATGGCGGAATTGTGCTGGCAATTGGTTAATAACAGGACTAAAAAATGAACAGAAAAAAATGGATATGCACAGCGGCCGCTATTACAGGGCTGCTGTTGGCAGTTATAGTGGGATTATCGGTCCGCCATATGAAAAACGGCTCTTATGTAAGTGCCAGTGAGCTGGCGGGGCAGAAAAGAGCAGAAGCTTCTAAAGACCAGGAAAATGTTGCTGAGACAGAAAAAATCGAAGACATTGAAAATAGCAGCAATGGACAAAATCTGGATGAAGCAGCAGCTAAAAATGAAAAGGAAAGCGTTATGGATGAGCCAGAAACTGACAGTCAGGAAAGTGAATCTGAGCCAGAGGAAGCTGGTCAGCCGGTAAAATTGGTCTTTTCCGGTGACATCCTTCTGTCAGACCATGTGATGAATGCCTATAAAAATGGCGGTATCCGGAGTGTACTGGACAGTCAGTTCCAGTCCGTGATCGATGAGGCAGACATTTTCATGGCAAATGAGGAATTTCCATTTAGTACCAGGGGAACGCCGGCAGAGGATAAACAGTTTACTTTCCGGGTGGCACCATCCACGATCTTTGTTTTTAAAGAACTGGGGATCGATATTGTAACACTGGCAAATAATCATGCCATGGATTATGGTACAGATGCTTTACTGGATACCTGCGATACTTTGGATGAAGCCGGTATATCAAGAGTAGGAGCAGGAAAGAATTTAGATGAGGCAAAAGCACCGGTTATTTTAGAAGCCCAGGGTAAAAAAATCGGCTTTTTAGGAGCTTCCAGAGTTATACCTGCAGGTTCCTGGAATGCTACTTCCACAAAGCCGGGTATGCTGACTACTTATGATCCGAAAATACTGGTAGATGAGATAAAGAAATTGCGCAGTCAGTGTGATTATCTGGTGGTATATGTCCACTGGGGCATTGAACGTAAGGAAACGCCGGAAGACTATCAGAGATCTCTTGGAAAGCAGTATATAGATGCAGGGGCAGATATTGTTATTGGCAGTCATCCTCATGTACTTCAGGGTGTAGAGTATTATAAGGGAAAGCCGGTTGTATACAGTCTGGGTAATTTCATTTTCGGAAGCAGCATTCCTAAGACTGCATTGCTTAAGGTGCAGTGGGACGGGGAAGACAGCCAGCTTACCTTTGTGTCGGGGACATCTTCAGCCGGATATACCAGAGTGCTTGAAAATGCAGACCAAAAGGCAGACTTTGCCTCTTATATGACAGGGATTTCTTATGGTGTTACAGTTGAGAAAGACGGAAACGTGGTGCCACAGCAGTAAGATGGAGTACATGAAGCCGGAACAGATGAAAAATATGTGTTACTAGTGTGCAGACAAATTGATTTCTAAAGCAATGTATTTCCAAGTCTGATCCATTTTTATGAGTCAAACTTGGAATTTAGTTCAATAGGGTCCGAAAGGGCTCACCCATGTATAAACGCATTCACGGCAATTTTGTCCATTTTGCTCCGCCGCCGATTAGGTAGGTCTCCGGCAAACTCGCTCACTGCGTTCGCTCAAACAGTGCCTCCAACCTACCAGCTATGCTCACAAAATGGACAAAATTGCCTACCGAATGCTTATTATACATGGGTGAGCCCTTTCTACTGTATTGGATATGTCACATGAAAACTGCTTATTGGTTTGCTCCTACATTTTTTATTGCCAATAACGTAGAAAGCCGCCGGTACACATGACAGAATAAGCATTTGTTTGAAAATCTGTGAGTGGGCGCGCATAGCGTCAGAACGGAGAACCACTGTTTGAGCATGCAAAGCGTGCGAGTTTGGTTCGCAGTTCTGACAATAGGCGACGCAAGCCCACAAACAAAGGATTTTCTCCCAAATGCGCATCTGTCATGTGTACCGGTGGCTTTCGGACCTTAGTCAACAATATCCGCAGACAAGTGAGGGGTATAGTTATTTCGAAAACAATGTACTAGGGTAAAGAGGATAAATAGCATTGTCCCTGCCATGCTCCGCGTTCCTTCAGTCTCTTATGCATCAGATTTAATACAAGTCTCTTATTTCCGCTCCATAAAGGCGCGATCAGGAGATTTTTCGGTCCGTCACCGGTCATACGGTGTATGGTGATCCGGGGAGGCAAAAGAGTGATACAGTCGATCACAAGGTCGATGTATTCTTCCATAGAAAATACGTGAAAGGGATCCTTCTGGTAGATATCTGCCAGATCGGTCCCTTTTAATATGTGCAGCAGCTGGAGTTTGATCCCGTCAATGGGCTGGTCTGCCAGATATTTTACAGTTTCCTTCATCTGATCCGTGGTCTCACCGGGAAGTCCCAGAATTACATGAACGATCACAGTGAGTCCTGCTTTTTTCAGCCGGTTTAAGGCATTCTCAAATACAGGAAGTTCATAGCCTCTGCGGATAAAATGTGCAGTTTTATCATGGATCGTCTGAAGCCCAAGCTCCACCCAGACCGGCTTCTTACTGTTTAATTCCTTTAACAGGTCAATAATATCATCCCCCAGGCAGTCCGGTCTTGTGGCAATAGACAAGGAGGCAATATCCGGATGGCTGATGGCACGTTCAAATAAAGGTTTTAAATAAGAAACAGGCCCATAGGTATTGGTAAAGGACTGAAAATAAGCAATGTAATTGATATTTTTATCAGAACCGGTCTTATTGCTTACACGCTTTTTGGCAGCTTCGATCTGATCCCATACATCGGTCTGCAGGATTTCGGCAAAATCCCCGGAACCGCCTTCGCTGCAGAAAATACATCCTCTGGTTCCCAGGGTGCCGTCCCGGTTAGGACAGGTAAGACCTGCATCCAGTGACAGTTTATATACTTTATGTCCAAATGTATGTTTCAGCTCCCAGTCCAGACTGTGATAGGGACGGCCGTTCCAGTTGTGTTCCATGACATAGACTCCTTTTTGAAAAATGCTTAAAAGTTTAAATTCTTTTGCAAAATGTCCGTATGTCCTGTTATAACAGAAAAAACAGGACCTGTCTATTTAATATATATGCAATATCGAAAAATATTGTATTGTAGCAGCCGGTGCATTTGTGTTAGACTGATGTCAGAGAGCCGGGAAGGGTGAAAACGAGGGCAGTCTACAACCAGTACATCGTTATTGGGAAAAGGATGTAAGAATAACCGGCAGAAAAAGGAGATGGCAGCTATGAATGTATGTGATACCATGAAGCAGTTAAATAGTGAAAGAACCGATGCATTTATGCATGAACTTTATGGAAATGGGGCAGCAGAAAATAAAGCAAGATATGAGGCGGTACTGAAAGGCTTTAAAGAGGCTTTTGGTGACAGCGAAGAAGTTCTTCTTTTTTCCTCACCAGGACGTACAGAGATCAGTGGAAACCACACAGACCATAATCATGGAAAAGTACTGGCTGGCAGCATTAATCTGGACTGCGTAGGAGCAGCTGCGAAAAACTATTCAAACCAGGTGCATATTATCAGCGAGACTTATGATCAGAATATTACGATTGACTTAAATGATCTGGAGCCGAGCATTAAAAAGGCTGGTACTGTAGACCTGATCAAAGGGCTTTTAAAAGGCTTTGAGACTTCTGGATATAGTGTTGGTGGATTTAATGCTTATATTACCAGCAATGTGATCAGTGCAGCAGGTGTCAGTTCCTCTGCTTCTTTTGAGATGCTGGTGTGCTCCATGTTAAATACATTTTTCAATGAAAGCCATATGGACAATGTAGCTTATGCCCATATTGGAAAGTATGCGGAAAATGTATACTGGGACAAGGCTTCCGGACTCCTTGACCAGATGGCATGTGCAGTAGGCGGTCTGATCACCATTGACTTTGTGGAACCTATGACTCCTGTGGTAAAGAAGATTGATTTTGATTTTCAGGCACAGAACCACAGTCTGATCATTGTCCAGACAGGAAAAGGTCATGCAGATTTAAGCGCTGAGTATTCTGCTGTACCTGAAGAAATGAAAAAAGTTGCAAAATATTTTGGAAAAGATGTTCTGGCACAGGTTTCAGAAGAAAAAGTGATCAAACACCTTCCGGAAGTGAGAAAATTTGCAGGAGACCGTGCTGTACTACGTGCATTACATTTCTTTGAGGAAAACAAGAGAGTAGAGGCAGAGGTAGCAGCATTAAAAGATGGTCGTTTTAATGATTTTCTGGAGAATATTACAGCTTCCGGAAATTCTTCCTGGAAATGGCTGCAGAACTGCTTTACAACCAGCAATAGTGAAGAACAGGGGATAACCGTTGCATTAGCCTTAACAGAGCTATTTATCGCAAAGAAACAGAAAGGTGCCTGCCGGGTACACGGAGGCGGTTTCGCCGGTGTTATTATGGCAATGCTGCCAAATGAGATTGTAGAAGAGTATAAAGAATACATGGAAAGCTGTCTGGGTGAAGGGTGCGTATACAAGATGAGCATCCGGCCTTATGGTGCGATCTGTGTAAGTGAATACTTATAATATTTACGGAGAACAGAGTAGGATCTATATAAAATTGGCCGCCTGCGAAAGCAGACGGCCTGTTTTGTTGCCAGCCAGTACATCGCAAATGCGCCAGTGATGCATTCGCTGAACATAGACGTATTATTTTTTATGATAACTGTCCAGTAATTTCTGTTTCGTCTGCCACAATTCATTAGAAAGATCTACATGAACGGTGTGTGGATTTACCAGACGTTTGGACTCATCCCATAAGGTATCCAGTTCTTTCTTACAGTATTTCTGGATATCCATTACCTTTGGTGATTCATAAACGCATTCGCCGTTTAAGAAGACTGGTACTAACAGCTCACGCATGGTGTAGCTGCCAGGTGCTAATAAGGTTTTCTTCCATGTTTCCTGTGGGTCGAAGAGGAGGAGAGAATTGTTAGTATCAAACTTCTCACCTACCAGACAGATCAGATCTGCGATGATCTTGCCGTTTTCCTTGTCATAAATACGATAAATGGTCTTGTTTCCTGGATTGGTGATCTTTTCAGCATTTTCAGATAATTTGATCTTTGGAATGAACTCACCGGTGGTCTTGTCCTTTACAGCAGCTAACTTGTAAACACCGCCAAAGGAGGGGCAGTCCTTCGCTGTGATCAGGTTGGTGCCAACGCCCCAGGAATTGATGGTAGCGCCCTGTACCTTTAAGCTGTCGATCAGGTATTCATCCAGGTCATTGGATGCGGAAATAACTGCATCCGGGAATCCTGCTGCATCCAGCATCTTCTTTGCCTTCTTTGATAAATATGCCAGGTCGCCGCTGTCTAAACGGATTCCGTAGAAGGTCAGCGGGATACCGGCTTCTCTCATTTCCTTAAATACTTTGATCGCATTTGGAACACCGGATTTTAAAGTATCATAAGTATCTACTAACAGGATACATGCAGATGGATACAGCTTTGCATAGGTACGGAAAGCAGTCAGTTCATCTGGGAAGCTCATGATCCAGCTGTGTGCATGGGTTCCTTTTACCGGAACATCAAACATTTTTCCGCAGAGTACATTGGAAGTACCAATACAGCCTGCAATCATGGCAGCTCTTGCGCCGTAAGTACCGGCATCAGGGCCCTGGGCACGGCGGAGACCGAATTCCATAACACCGTCACCCTTTGCAGCGTGAACAATACGCTCTGTTTTAGTTGCGATCAGACTCTGGTGGTTGATAATGGTAAGAAGTGCTGTTTCAACCAGCTGTGCCTGCATGATCGGCGCGATTACTTTAATTAAAGACTCTCTTGGGAATACAACGGTACCTTCCGGGATAGCGTAGATATCGCCTGTAAAACGGAAAGTACTAAGATACTCTAAGAAGTCTTCTTCAAATATATTTAAACTTCTTAAATATTCAATATCACTTTCGTCAAAATGGAGTCCTTTAATATATTCAATGGCCTGTTCCAGACCGGCACAAATGGCAAAACCATTTCCATGGGGATTGGTACGGTAGAACATATCGAAGATGACAGTTTCGTTTGCGTCTTTTTCCTTAAAATAGCCCTGCATCATCGTCAGTTCATACAGGTCAGTGAGTAATGTGAGATTTCTGTGATCCATAAGTTGGCTCCCTCCTGGTACACAGTCTTTGGTTTCAAATAAATGGCTGTGTGCGGTTGTTTGTAAAGTTTCCGTAACAATATAGCATATTTATGTAAAAAAGGAAATATATCGTTACAAATTTCACAATACTATATTCACATGACAAGACACCTGTGCTGTTCATATGAACCTAAATGTTTATTTTCTGCGTCCAAGCTGCCAGAAAGCAACAGCGCTGGCAGCTGCCACATTTAGTGAATCTACTCCGTGGAACATAGGGATGAGAACCGTGTAGTCACAGGCTGCAATGGTGGCATTTTTAAGTCCTTCCCCTTCTGTGCCAAGGACGATAGCCAGCTTTTCATAGGAAGCTAAAACCGTATCGTCAATAGATACGGAATCGGTTTTTAATGCCATGGCAGCAGTTTTAAAGCCCATATTTTTAAGTGTATCCAGAGTGGCACAAGGCCAGGAATCCTTAGGCAGAATGGTCCATGGGATCTGGAATACAGTTCCCATGCTCACACGGGAGGCGCGGCGGTATAATGGATCGGCGCAGCCATGGGTGAGGAGCACGGCGTCCATGCCAAGGGCAGCAGCGGAACGGATAATGGCTCCCACATTGGTTGGATTTACTACGTCTTCAAGAATGGCAATGCGGCTGGCATTTTTACATATTTTTTCCACAGAAGGAAGGACAATGCGCTTCATGGCACAGAGCATGCCCCGTGTCAGTGCAAATCCGGTAAGTTTTGTAAGCACATTGTATTCAGCAGTAAAAACCGGGACATCCGGGTATTTTTCAAGAAGCTGTCTGGTTTCACCTGCATCCGCTGTAACCAGGCGTTTCTCAGCCAGAAAAGAAATGGGAACATATCCGGCATGTAATGCCCGTTCAATCACCTTGGGGCTTTCAGCAATAAAAATGCCGGGAGCCGGTTCAAAATAATGGAGAAGCTGGGCCTCATTGCATCGGGCGTAGATGTCAAGCTCCGGGGAGTTAAAATCTGTGATCTCGATTTCATTTAATTTCATAAAATAAAATTCCTTTAATAAATGATAATAATAAACGATAATAATAAACCATAAGTAATATAGTATGGTATTTTTCCTGTAACTGCGGGAAAGCAGTTTTGCAAAAATGTGAAAGCATACCTGTTTCTTAGTATAAAAGAAATATATATTCTTGGCAACCAGTACATCGTTTCGCAAATGATGTACCAGACACCGGTACATGGTTTCAGGAAAAATGGTTATCCTAAATTCATCAAAGAACTATAAAAATTTATTAATGCAAAGGAGACCAGATCCATGGAAAATAAAATGTTCTGTTACCAGTGTCAGGAAACTGCCAACTGTACCGGTTGTACGATCACCGGCGTCTGTGGCAAAAATCCCCAGGTTGCGGCAGCTCAGGATCTTTTGGTGTATGTGACAAAGGGGTATTGTGAGGTAACAACCAAACTGCGTAAGGAAGGCACGAATATCAGTGATGCTGAAAACCGCATGGTGGTAATGAACCTGTTTATGACCATTACGAATGCTAATTTCGATAAGGAGGCTATTGAGAACCGCATTCATGATACTCTCCATGTGAAAAAAGAATTATTAAAGAAAGTAAGAGATACTTCTGGACTTACGGAAGCCGCTTTGTGGGACGGAAGCGGAGACTGGGAGGCAATCGCCAGAAAAGTGGGAGTCCTTTCCAACCCAGATGAGGATATCCGCAGCCTTCAGCAGCTGATCACCTATGGCATTAAGGGGCTTTGCGCTTATACCAAACATGCCAATGCCTTGATGCATACAGATCCCAAGCTGGATGCATTTATACAGGAAGCTCTGGCAAAGACATTGGATAACAGCCTGACGGTAGAGGAATTAGTGGCATTGACACTAAAAACAGGAGAGTACGGCGTAAAAGGAATGGCCATGTTAGATGCTGCCAACACCGGGGCTTATGGAAACCCTGAAATCACGGCGGTGAATATTGGTGTTAGGAAAAATCCGGGGATCCTGGTTTCAGGTCATGACCTGCGGGATCTGGAAATGCTTTTGGAGCAGACAAAGGGCACTGGCGTGGATGTGTATACCCACTCAGAAATGCTTCCCGCCTGCAGTTATCCGGCGTTTAAGAAATATCCTCATTTCGTAGGTAATTATGGCAATGCCTGGTGGCAGCAGAAAGAAGAATTTGAAGCATTTAACGGGCCGATCCTTATGACCACCAACTGTATCGTACCGCCAAAGGTCAGCTATAAAGACCGGCTTTATACTACTGGCGCAGCAGGATATCCAGGCTGTACCTATATTCCAGGAGGATTAGGAGAAAAGAAGGACTTTTCCCGGATCATAGAGCAAGCAAAGAAATGTCCGCCGCCAAAAGAACTGGAATTCGGCACAATCCCAGGTGGTTTTGCCCACGCCCAGGTGATCGCGCTGTCAGATAAAGTAGTGGCAGCGGTAAAGTCCGGGAAAATAAAGAAATTCGTAGTTATGGCGGGCTGCGACGGACGTATGAAGAGCCGTGAATATTATACAGAATTTGCCAAAGCACTGCCAAAAGATACCGTGATCCTCACAGCCGGCTGCGCCAAGTACCGCTACAATAAATTAAAACTGGGAGACATTGACGGCATTCCAAGAGTCCTGGACGCAGGCCAGTGCAACGACTCCTATTCTCTGGCAGTAATCGCCATGAAGCTTCAGGAGATATTTGGCCTGGATGATATCAACGACCTTCCTATTATTTATAACATCGCATGGTATGAGCAGAAAGCCGTGATCGTTTTCCTAGCCTTGTTATCTCTGGGAATCAAAAACATCCACCTGGGCCCAACACTGCCCGCCTTCCTGTCGCCGGCGGTGCTGAAAGTGCTGGTGGAAAAGTTTCATATTGCGGGAATCACGACGGTGGAAGAGGATATGAAGTTGTTTTTTGAATAAAAAAATCAATGGATGTAGGACTACAAATCGGATTATTGACACCTTTGGCGAATATAGCGGAAAAGTTTTAGAAAAAATGCACAGTATGATTTTTCTGCGAAAGAAGGTCTGAGAAAGTATATTAGAGATATTCTTCAATAAGTATCTTACGCATGAAACATCAGTTTAGCCGTTGACATTTCCATTTCCAGTCATTATAATGGAATCGTTGTAATAGAATTTATAAAAGAAAAGCCAAGAAGGAGACAGTATCCTTTTCCAAACATCACAGAGAGCCGGTGCAGGTGGGAATCCGGTATTAGTAGGAGAGAGGAGAAGATCACTCCGGAGCTGCCAGCTGAAGGTTTAAGTAGGCCGGGCCGCATTTCCTGCGTTAAGGGAACTCATATGATGGTATGCAGTAACAGGTGGTTGAACGAATCTAAGCTTTCGTCCTTTTACGGGGATGGAAGCTTTTTTATTTTCTAAAGAATAGTACCTGTGAGACATTCTTCAAAACTAGAAATGGAGGAAAGCAAGGATGTATGACAAAGTCCCCACAGACCTGAAGTTTGTGGAAAGAGAAAAAGAAGTTGAAAAGTTCTGGGAAGACGAACACATTTTTGAAAAGAGTATTAAGATGCGTGAAGGCTGCCAGCCATATGTATTCTATGATGGACCGCCAACCGCAAACGGCAAGCCGCATATCGGCCATGTTGAGACCCGTGTAATTAAGGATATGATCCCAAGATTCCGTGCTATGAAGGGCTATATGGTTCCAAGAAAGGCCGGATGGGATACCCACGGACTTCCAGTAGAACTGGAAGTAGAAAAGAAGTTAGGTCTTGACGGAAAAGACCAGATCGAAAAATACGGTCTGGAGCCATTTATCAAGCAGTGCAAGGAAAGTGTCTGGAAATATAAGGGCATGTGGGAGAATTTCTCCGGCACTGTTGGTTTCTGGGCTGATATGGATAATCCATATGTTACCTATCATAATTCCTTTATTGAGTCAGAATGGTGGGCATTAAAGCAGATCTGGGACAAGGGCCTGTTATACAAGGGCTTTAAGGTAGTTCCTTACTGCCCACGCTGCGGTACCCCTCTTTCCTCTCACGAGGTAGCTCAAGGATATAAAGACGTAAAAGAGCGTTCTGCAGTAGTACGTTTCAAGGTAAAAGGTGAAGATGCTTATATTCTGGCATGGACCACAACTCCATGGACCCTTCCAAGCAACCTGGCACTTTGCGTAAACCCAAATGAAGAATACGTAAAAGTGAAGGCAGCAGACGGCTATACCTATTATATTGCACATGCATTAATGGAAAAGGTATTAGGAGAAGGCTGTGAGGTTCTGGAAACTTATGTAGGCAAGAATCTGGAATTTAAGGAATATGAGCCATTATATGACTGCTCTGTTCCATACTGCGAGAAGCAGCACAAGAAGGCGTTCTATGTTGTATGTGATACCTATGTAACCTTAACAGATGGTACCGGAATCGTACACATTGCTCCTGCATTTGGTGAAGACGATGCCAATGTAGGCCGTAAGTACAACCTGCCTTTCGTCCAGTTAGTTGATGCAAAGGGTGATATGTCAGCAGATACCCCATTTGCAGGCAAGTTTGTAAAGGATGCTGATCCATTAGTATTAAAAGACTTAAAGGAAAAAGGCCTGTTATTTGACGCTCCTGCATTTGAGCACAGCTATCCACACTGCTGGAGATGCGGTACTCCACTGATCTACTATGCAAGAGAATCCTGGTTCATTAAGATGACTGCTGTTAAGGATGACCTGATCCGCAATAACAACACCATTAACTGGGTACCTGAGTCTATTGGTAAAGGCCGTTTCGGTGACTGGCTGGAGAACATCCAGGACTGGGGTATTTCCAGAAACAGATACTGGGGAACTCCATTAAATATCTGGGAATGCGAGTGCGGACATCAGCATTCTATCGGAAGCATTGAAGAATTAAAGAGCATGTCTGATAACTGCCCCGATGATATTGAACTTCACCGCCCATACATTGACGCTGTTACCGTCCGCTGCCCGAAGTGCGGAAAGCAGATGAAGCGTGTACCGGAAGTTATTGACTGCTGGTTTGACTCTGGTGCAATGCCATTTGCACAGCATCATTATCCATTTGAAAATAAGGAACTGTTTGAGTCCCAGTTCCCGGCACAGTTTATTTCTGAGGCTGTAGACCAGACCCGTGGATGGTTCTATTCCCTGTTAGCTGAGTCTACCTTACTGTTTAATAAGGCTCCTTATGAAAATGTAGTTGTAATGGGTCTGGTTCTGGATGAGAACGGACAGAAGATGAGTAAGTCCAAAGGAAATGCAGTTGACCCATTTGATACATTACAGAAGCATGGCGCAGACGCCATCAGATGGTTCTTCTATACCTGCTCTGCTCCATGGATCCCAAAGAGATACCAGGATAAGGCAGTGACTGAAGGACAGAGAAAGTTCATGGGTACTTTATGGAATACCTATGCATTCTGGGTACTGTATGCAAATATCGATAAATTTGACGCTACTAAGTACAGCTTAGAATATGATAAGCTGCCGGTAATGGATAAATGGCTGCTTTCCAAGATGAACTCTATGGTCAAGGCAGTAGATGACAATCTGATGAACTACCGTATCCCTGAGGCTGCAAAGGCTCTTCAGGAATTCGTAGATGATATGAGTAACTGGTATGTGCGCAGAAGCCGTGAGCGTTTCTGGGCAAAGGGCATGGAGCAGGATAAGATCAATGCTTATATGACTCTGTATACCGCTCTTGTAACTGTTGCAAAGGCAGCTGCGCCTATGATCCCATTCATGACAGAGCAGATCTACCAGAACCTGGTAAGAAATATCGACAAGAGTGCTCCTGAAAGCGTACATCTGTGTGACTTCCCTGCAGTAAAGGAAGAGTGGATCGATGAGAAGTTAGAAGCAGATATGGATGAAGTCCTTGATACGGTTGTTATGGGCCGCGCAGCCAGAAATACAGCAAATATCAAGAACCGTCAGCCCATCGCCCAGATGTACGTAAAGGCAGACCATGCATTATCTGATTTCTACGTAAAGATCATTGAAGAAGAGTTAAATGTAAAGAAAGTAACCTTTACAGATGACGTAAGAGCCTTTACTTCTTATACATTTAAGCCACAGTTAAAGACTGTAGGACCAAAATACGGCAAGCTGTTAGGAAAGATCCGTGAAGCATTGACCAACTTAGATGGAAGCGCTGCCATGGATACCTTAAATAACACCGGTGCTTTAACCTTCGACTTTGATGGACAGGAAGTTGTTCTTACAAAGGATGACCTGCTGATTGATGTAGCAAAGAAAGATGGCTATGTAACAGAAGAAGATAATTATGTAACAGTTGTCCTGGATACCAACCTGACTCCAGAGCTGATCGAAGAAGGCTTTGTCCGCGAAGTTATCAGCAAGATCCAGACCATGCGTAAGGAAGCAGGTTTCGAGGTTATGGACCATATTAGTGTATATCAGGCCAATAACGACAAGATCGCTGAGCTGATGAAGAGCAACGCAGATGAGATCAAGAACGAGGTTATGGCTGATCATATCCACTTAGGTGAGATGAAGGGCTTCACTAAGGAATGGAATATCAACGGCGAGACTGTTATGTTAGGTGTGGAAAGACTGTAATGAGACTGTAATAGCGAGGTAAAAACTGGTTTTATCTGGTTTTATATCCGTATTTAAGTTGAAATGGACCAGAAAAAATGGTAATATGAGGGGCAGGACAGAATTGTTACCTGTCCCTTGTGCTTTTTTAGATTTGAATGTGCTTTTGGTGAAGGATGTATGCCTCCGGGTTTTAGTACACCTGCATAAGAGGGAGCACATTGGAAAATGAGGAGGAAGGCTATGAAAAATACAGGCTTTGACAAGGCTTTGTTCAAAAATGCAGTAATCTTTAATGTAAAAAACATGTTCCGCCGTACTATCGACGAAGCAACCCCTCAGCAGATCTTCCAGGCTGTGGCTTATACAGTAAAGGACGATATCATTGACCAGTGGATAACAACCCACAAGGAATATGAGAAAAAAGATGTAAAGACCCTTTATTATCTGTCTATGGAGTTTTTAATGGGTCGTGCCCTTGGAAACAATATGATCAATCTTTGTGAATATAAGGAGATCGCAGAAGCATTAGACGAAATGGGCTTTGATTTAAATGCCATTGAAGACCAGGAACCGGATGCAGCATTAGGAAATGGTGGTTTAGGACGTTTAGCAGCATGCTTCCTTGACTCTTTAGCAACCTTGGGCTATCCGGCATACGGTTGCGGTATCCGTTACCGTTATGGTATGTTTAAACAGAAGATCGAAGATGGTTATCAGGTAGAAGTTCCGGATAACTGGCTGGAAAATGGAAATCCATTTGAGATCCGTCGTCCGGAGTATGCAGTAGAAGTAAAATTCGGCGGCTATGTACGTATTGAAGACCGCAATGGTATGAGCCATTTCGTACAGGAAGGTTATCAGTCTGTAAAAGCTGTTCCATATGACCTGCCAGTTGTAGGCTATGGCAACCACATTGTAAATACACTTCGTATCTGGGATGCAGAACCGGTAAACACCTTTAACCTGGATTCCTTTGACCGCGGTGATTACCAGAAGGCAGTTGAACAGGAAAATCTGGCTAAAAATATTGTTGAAGTTCTTTATCCAAACGATAACCATTATGCAGGTAAAGAACTGCGTTTAAAACAGCAGTATTTCTTTATTTCTGCCAGCGTCCAGAGAGCTGTCCAGAAATTTAAAGAAAAACACGATGATATCCATCAGTTCCCGGAGAAGGTGGTATTCCAGTTAAATGATACACATCCAACTGTAGCAATCCCTGAGTTAATGCGTATCCTTTTAGACGATGAAGGCCTTACCTGGGAAGAGGCATGGGATATTACTACCAGAACCTGTGCATACACCAATCATACTATTATGTCTGAGGCACTGGAGAAGTGGCCGGTAGACTTGTTCTCCCGTCTGCTCCCACGTATTTATCAGATCGTAGAAGAAATCAACCGCCGTTTTGTAAATGAGATCCAGCAGAGATATCCTGGCGATCAGGACAAGATCGCAAAAATGGCAGTTGTATACAACGGTCAGGTTAGAATGGCTTACATGGCGATCGTAGCAGGCTTCTCAGTAAACGGCGTTGCAAGACTGCATACAGAGATCTTAAAGCATGAGGAGTTAAAAGACTTCTATGAGATGATGCCTGAGAAATTCAACAATAAGACTAATGGTATTACCCAGAGACGTTTCTTGCTTCACGGCAATCCGTTATTAGCTGACTGGGTAACAGATAAGATCGGTGATGACTGGATCACAAATCTGCCTCATATTAAAGAACTGGCAGCATTTGCAGGTGATAAGGAATGCCAGAAGGAATTCCTGGATATCAAATATAAGAATAAAGTCCGTCTGGCTAAGTACATTAAGGAGCATAACGGCATTGACGTTGATCCAAATTCTATTTTCGATGTACAGGTAAAGAGACTTCATGAGTATAAACGTCAGCTGATGAACATTCTTCATGTTATGTATCTTTACAACCAGTTAAAGGATGATCCAAACATGGATATGGTTCCAAGAACCTTTATCTTCGGTGCAAAGGCAGCAGCAGGTTACCGCCGCGCAAAACTGACGATTAAGCTGATCAATTCAGTAGCAGATGTGATCAACAATGATATGTCCATTGGCGGTAAGATCAAGGTGGTATTTATTGAAGATTACCGGGTATCCAACGCAGAGATCATCTTTGCGGCAGCGGATGTGAGCGAGCAGATCTCCACAGCCAGCAAAGAGGCTTCCGGTACCGGTAACATGAAGTTTATGTTAAACGGCGCTCTTACATTAGGAACTATGGATGGTGCAAACGTTGAGATCGTAGAAGAAGTTGGACAGGAAAATGCCTTTATCTTTGGCCTTTCTGCAGACGAAGTTATCAATTATGAGAATAACGGCGGCTATAATCCAATGGATATCTTCAACAATGATCCTCAGATCCGCAGAGTGCTGATGCAGCTGACCAATGGATATTATTCACCAAAGGATCCACAGATGTTTAAGGAAATCTATGATTCTCTGTTAAATAACTTTGGAGGCAGCCGTCCGGATACTTACTTTATCCTGAAAGACTTCCGTTCTTATGCAGAGGCTCATGAGAAGATCGACAAGGCTTACAGAGACAGACAGTGGTGGGCAAAAGCAGCTCTTATTAATGTTTCCCATAGCGGTAAGTTTACATCTGATCGTACCATTGAAGAGTATGTAAGAGATATCTGGCATCTGAAAAAGGTGACATTAGAGCAGTAAAATTGGTTCATGCAAGTGCATGAATGATAATGAAAACTGTGATTTAGGGGGTGTTGCAGAAGCTTGTGTTTTTGCGGCATCCCTTTTTTTTCATTTAGGATTATGCCACCCTCAGGTGACATGTCAGTTTATTTACACCAAAGAGAGGAACAATAATATGAAGATAAGAGATATACTGGCAGAGGGAAGACCAACACTTTCATTTGAAGTGTTCCCGCCAAAGACAGCAGATGCGTATGAATCCGTGGAGAAGGCGGCTTCTAAGATCGCTGAGTTAAAGCCGGATTTTATGAGTGTTACTTACGGTGCCGGAGGCGGAACCAGTGAGTATACAGTAAAGATCGCATCTACTATTAAAGAAGAGTATGGTGTAACACCATTGGCACATCTTACCTGTGTTTCTTCAACAAGAGAGAAAGTGCATCATGTATTGGAGGAATTAAAGGCGCATAAGATCGAAAATGTTCTGGCGCTAAGGGGGGATATCCCGCAGGATGGGAAAACACCGGAAGTTTATCACTATGCTTCTGAACTGATCCGTGAGATCAAAGAAGCAGGAGATTTCTGCATTGGTGCAGCCTGCTATCCGGAAGGACATCCGGAATCTTCTAATAAATCTGTGGATATGGACTATTTAAAGCAGAAGGTGGACGCCGGCTGTGATTTTGTCACTACCCAGATGTTTTTTGACAACAGTCTTCTTTACAGCTATTTATACCGCATCCGTGAGAAGGGCATCACCATTCCTGTGATCGCAGGTATCATGCCTGTTACCAGCGGAAGTCAGTTAAAGCGTATTGCACAGATGTCAGGAAGCTATATGCCGGCACGTTTCTTATCATTAGTAGATAAATATGGAGATAACCCGGCAGCTATGAAGCAGGCTGGTATTGCTTATGCTACAGACCAGATCATAGATCTTCTGGCAAATGGCATTAAGGGAATCCACGTATATACCATGAATAAGCCAGATGTGGCTGCACAGATCCAGAGCAATATTTCAGAGTTATTGAAGTAACGTAATGAGTCCAAAAGAAAAACAAGCGGCTGCGTAGCAGACATTTGTTGCCATGCATATCGAGGAGGCGCCAGTGACGCGTCCGCTGATTTTTCTTGGACCATTAACGAAGGTCCAGCCTGCGAATGCAGGCAGTAGAGCACATAAGTGCGAGGACCTGAGTCTGGCGTTTGGTTTGACAGCAGGAGGATATACAGGAAATGGAACTGGCAGATATTAACAGAAGAGAGATTCTGCGTTATCTGGGCTATAAAAACCAGGAAGCAGATGAACATATAAACAGGATCGTGGAAGACTGCCTGGAGCTTTTGTGGAAAAATGTTTCGCCTAAATACCGGGTACGGGAATTTTCACTTACTCTTGGAGAAGATAACATGATCGACGGGGAGGTTTTTCAGGCAAAAAGCAAGAACCTTTCTGTTAATTTAAAAGATTGTGAAAAAATACTGGTTTTTGCTGCTACCCTGGGAGTGGGAGCGGATTACCTGCTCCAGAAGTACAACCGCCTGGAAATGAGCAGGGCAGTGATCTTACAGGCAGCTTCCGCTGCTATGATCGAGGAATATTGTGACCAGGTATGTGAAGGCCTAAAAAGAGAATATGAAGAAAAGGGCCTTTACCTGCGTCCAAGGTTCAGTCCCGGATATGGGGATTTTTCTCTAAACTGCCAGAGGAATGTTTTAAATGCCCTGGATGCAGGAAAGCACCTAGGGATCAAACTGACAGACAGTTTCCTGATGATGCCTTCCAAATCCGTGACAGCAGTGATCGGAGTGAGCAAAAAGCCCCACCGCTGTGATGTGAAGGGCTGTGAAGCATGTGGCAAGACAGACTGCCTTTACAGACGATGATCGATGAAAAATAAAAGAGGTTCACATATGAATGTTTTAGATGCAATGAAAGAACACCGCCTGTTTTGTGACGGCGGTATGGGAAGCCTGCTTCAGGCGGCAGGCCTTGCAGCTGGAGAATTGCCGGAACGCTGGAATCTTTCCCACCCGGAAGTGATCACAAATGTACACAGAAAATATCTGGCAGCAGGTGCAGATATTATGACTACGAATACCTTTGGCGCTAACCGGTTAAAATTTGACAAGGATGGGGAGTTAAAGGCCATTGTAGAGGCGGCTGTTGCCAATGCAAGAAAAGCAGTAGATGAGGCTGGCAGAGGCTATGTAGCCCTGGATCTGGGCCCTACAGGAAAGCTTTTAAAGCCACTGGGGGATCTGCCTTTTGAGGCAGCAGTATCTTTGTATAAAGAAGTAGTTTCTATTGGTGCGGCAGCAGGCGCTGATCTTGTGCTTATCGAGACCATGAGTGACAGCTATGAGTTAAAAGCAGCTGTTTTAGCTGCAAAAGAGGCGGGCATTGATCCAAAAACAGGAGAAAGACTGCCTATTTTTGCTACGGTCATTTATGATGAAAAGGGAAAACTTCTTACAGGCGGTAATGTAGAGTCTACAGTGGCACTGTTAGAAGGTCTTGGAGTAGATGTACTGGGGATCAACTGCGGCCTTGGCCCGGAGCAGATGAAAGATATTCTGGCAGATATCCTGAAAGTTTCCTCTACACCGGTACTGGTAAACCCAAATGCAGGACTTCCAAGAAGTGAAAATGGAAAAACGGTTTATGACGTAGATCCAGAAGATTTTGCTGCTGTTATGGAAGAAATTGTAAAAATGGGTGCTGTGGTAACCGGCGGCTGCTGCGGTACTACCCCAGATCATATCCGGGCAATGGTAGAACTGACAAAGGATATTCCGGTACAGCTGCCGGAAAAGAAGCACCGTACTGTTATTTCTTCTTATTCCCAGGCTGTTGTATTTGATAAAAAGACCATTATTATTGGAGAACGTATTAATCCTACAGGAAAATCCAAGTTTAAACAGGCTTTGCGTGACCATGATCTGGAATACATCCTTCGTGAAGGCGTGACCCAGCAGGATAATGGTGCAGATGTCCTTGATGTTAACGTAGGTCTTCCGGAGATTGATGAGCCTTCTATGATGGAAGATGTAGTAAAAGAACTGCAGGCAGTGATCGACCTGCCATTACAGTTAGATACTTCCAGTGCAGAGGCAATGGAGCGGGGGCTTCGTGTATACAATGGAAAACCGCTGATCAACTCCGTTAATGGTAAAAAAGAGGTTATGGAACAGATATTCCCGCTGGTTGCAAAATACGGTGGAGTAGTTGTAGGACTTTGTCTGGATGAAGACGGTATTCCTGAAACTGCACAGGGAAGAATTGCAGTAGGTAAGAAGATCATTGATACAGCTGCCACTTACGGAATTGGGCCGGAAGATATTATTTTAGATGGTCTTTGCATGACTGTAAGTTCTGACAGCCAGGGAGCTATTGTTACTCTTGAAACCCTTAGAAAGATCAGGGACGAACTGGGCGGAAAGTCTGTTTTAGGTGTATCCAATATTTCCTTTGGACTTCCACAGAGAGAGATCATCAACGGCGCTTTCTTTACCATGGCAATGGAAAGCGGTTTAAGTGCTGCTATTATCAACCCCAATTCTGAGGCTATGATGCGGGCTTATTATAGCTTTAATGCATTGATGAACCTGGATCCCCAGTGCAGTGAATATATCAGCATTTACAGTGGTCAGACGGCAGGTCTGGGACAGACTATTGGAAAAGGCGGAAATGGTGCCGGAGGTTTAGGAACAGCCGGAAATGGCGGGGCAGGTGCCGGAAGCCTAGGAAATGCCATTGAAAGAGGCTTAAAAGAAGTGGCAGTAGAAAGTGTGACTGCTCTTTTAAAAGAGAAAGAAGCACTGGATGTGATCAACGAAGAGATCATTCCGGCACTGGACCATGTAGGAAAAGGCTTTGAAAAAGGGACTGTTTTCCTTCCTCAGCTGTTAATGAGCGCAGAAGCGGCTAAAGCAGCTTTTGAAGTGATCAAAAATGCCATGGCAGGCAGCGGGGAAACCCAGGAAAAGAAGGGAACCATTATTCTTGCAACTGTTAAGGGTGATATTCATGACATTGGAAAGAACATTGTAAAAGTTCTTCTGGAAAACTACAGCTACGATGTGATCGATCTTGGAAAAGATGTTCCACCGGAAACTGTAGTAGAAGAAGCTGTAAGCCGCCATGCGCCATTAGTAGGTTTAAGCGCTTTGATGACCACAACTGTTCCCAGTATGGAAGAAACCATTAAGCAGCTACGTGAAAGCGCACCATGGGTAAAAGTTATGGTTGGCGGGGCAGTACTGACCCAGGAATATGCAGATACCATTGATGCAGATGCTTATTGCAAAGATGCCATGGCATCTGTACACTATGCGGAGACTATCTTCTAACCAGCGACAAACTACCATTTATTACCAGGTGATTTTCCAAAAAAATGTGATAATATAATTTGGTAACAAAAACACAACAAAATTGTAACAAAATGAAAGCGAGGACAAAATTATGTTATCAGTATCCACAATGGCACTTGCAGCAATGCTCGGCTCCGCATGCGTACCAAACGCAAATCAGGCATGCAATGTAAATACCTGTACATACGATCAAGCAAACTGCATCCAGGCAGAGTGTGCAGCCAATGGCGGACAGGACTTAAACTGCCTGTTAAATGGCCTTGGCGCATGCCTTCCAAATGGCTGCCAGGATGGAAATGTAAGACCAGTTGGCGGATTTGGTCAGGGAAGCTGCAGAAGATAAGCACATTGGATCCTATAATACGTAATGTTACAAAAGAAGAATAGATAAAAAATATAAGAAACATAGGAAAAGGCCGTCTGCTGAAAATAAAGAGCAGGCGGTCTTTTCGTTTTATAGCAGTTTTTTTGTCTGTGGTTCACTGATAAAGATTTTCCCCTTATTCAAATAAATCATATTTTCTTCTGCCAGTTCCTGTACTGTCCGGTTTACTGTACGTACTGAGCAGCCAAGGTGTGCGGCAATCTCCGGTCTGGTGAAGGGGATACGGATAGGATAAATAGATTTGGATTTTGCATTGCCTGCGTTGCTTTCAATATGTGTGTTGTCATTTACAGCCTGTGTTACCTGTTCTTTCAGAAAGACCAGCATGCGGGTGCGGTTGTCGGCAAAAAGGTTCTGGCGCTGGAACTGTGCCTGGACTACTAACTGGGAGATGATCATGCGGCTTCTAAGGAAAAGGGCATGGGGATCTTTTCGCAGCCAGGTCATATATTCTATGGCAGGGATCACCAGGCAGAGGGAATCTTCAAGTGTAGCAAGTGTTACCAGACGGGGCTGTTTTTCAGTGAAAAATTCGTAATCACCAACTATGTCCAGAGCACGTATCTCCGTAAAATGATAAGGTATATTTGCCACATGTTCTTCAACTGCTTCCAGACGGCCTTTTAAAAGGATGTACACATGGGCGCAGCTGTCCCCGGCAGCTACCAGGCGGCTGTCTTTTTTATAAGAGCGCAGCATCAGCACCGTCTGTATATAAGGCGGTGCAAATTTAAAGAAATTTTCTAAAAAGCTTTTTTGTTTTAAGGTAAATGGATAATTAAATTTATTGATATTCAACAAAACTGCCACATGTCCTTTTTTTAATTATGATATCATTTTATAATATAAGTGTCAAAAGGTCTTTTTATAGAGGAATATAAAAAGACTCCGGGAGTACATAAAATAAAAAAAGGAGGAGTTTATTATGGGAACACCACACAATCAGGCGGAAAAAGGTGAGATTGCAAAAAAGGTATTGATGCCGGGGGATCCTCTTCGTGCTAAATTCATTGCAGAGAAATTCCTTACAGATGCGAAGCTGGTCAATGAAGTCCGCGGGGCATATGCGTATACAGGTACTTATAAAGGGGAAAAAGTAACTGTTATGGCAAGCGGAATGGGAATGCCATCTATAGGAATTTATTCCTATGAGTTGTTTTCTGTTTATGATGTAGACCAGATCATCCGTATTGGTTCTGCAGGCGCTTATGTACCGGAATTGAATTTAGGCGATGTAGTGCTGGAAGAAAGTGCATGGAGTGAGTCTACTTTTGCGCATACCCAGAACGGCTACGATAAAGACACGATCTATCCAGATCCGGAATTAAATGCCCATATTTTAGAGGCTGCAAAGCGTAATAACATTACTGTAAAGCCTGTAAAAGTACATTCCAGTGATGTATTTTACACAGAGCCAAATGTAGACGGTTACAAAGAGATCAGCGCAAAACATGGTTGTGCCTGTGTGGAAATGGAAAGCTTTGCTCTGCTCCACAATGCAAATGTGCTTCATAAAAAAGCAACCTGTATGCTGACTATTTCTGATTCCATGCCAAAGAAAGAGCATGCCACAGCAGCAGAACGCCAGACTTCCTTTACAGATATGATGACCGTCGCTTTAGAGGCTTGTCTGGATTAAGATTTTGACGTATAAAATCCTGTAATATTTCATAAAATCCCCATAGGAGTAAGATATGCTCTGACAATTTAAAAATGTTGGGGCAAAAGGGGATCATATAAAATGGAAAAAACTGGAAATAAAGAAAAAATCAAAGAATCTGAAAATGGAAAAATTCTGATCAAAGGTCTTGTGATCGGTTCGACCATGACTTTGCCGGGAGTCAGCGGCGGTTCCATGGCTATGGTTCTGGGGATTTATGACCGTCTTTTAAAACATGTTAGTGAAATAACAAAATATCCAAAAGAAAGTCTCACATTTCTGCTCTGGTTTGCAGCCGGAGCAGGAAGCGGGGCTTTTTTGTTTTCCAGAGGGATCAGCTGGCTTTTAACTACAAGAGCTGAGGGCGTTTTGCGTTTTTTCTTTCTGGGAGCGGTAGCAGGTGGAATTCCCATGATCTTAAAAAGCGCCAGTGTAAGGCGTATCAGGGGGAGAGAACTGATATGTATCCTTACAGGAATCCTTACAGCCCTTCTTATTGCCCTGATCCCTCAGGGGATGTTTGCCCCTGAAGTGGAAAATGCCCCTTTAAATATGCTTTTTCAGTTTGCAGGCGGCTTTATCATAGCAGTCGCCTTAGTCCTTCCAGGCATTAGCGCATCCCAGATGTTATATATGCTGGGAATTTACGAAAGCACATTAAAAGCAGTCGGCAGACTGGATTTTTTTGCACTTTTTCCCTTAGCTACTGGCGGGATTCTTGGAACGTTTCTCACAGCCCGCATACTGGAACAGCTGATCAAAAAGCACAGGGAAGCCACATTTTTAATAATATTAGGCTTTATGCTGGCATCATTGCGGTCACTGCTGCCAGGCCGGTTAATACAGGAAAACCTACTGTTTTGCGGCATAGCGCTGGTAGCAGGTTTTGTAAGTCTTTATTTTTTGTCAGCAAAGTGAGCAGTTGAAAAATTGAAAGATATTTTTGCAATAATACGGAAAAAGAGTTGCAACATTCTGGATAAATGGTAAAATAAAAGTAAATTTTCGGGGATAAGTTAACAGTATTAATTTGTAATACAGGAGAAGGAGGGGAATACATGGAAACTTTAAAATCTCTTACAGAGCAGGTGGCAGCAGCCACAGGAAGCAAAAAAGCGGAATTGGTGCTGAAAAATGCACGTATCGTCAATGTATTTACCCAGTCAGTGGAAGAAGGGGATATTGCAATTGAAGAAGGGCGTATTGTGGGGATCGGAACCTATGACGGGGTGATGGAGTCAGACCTGAAAGGGGCTTATGTCTGCCCGGGCTTTTTAGATGGTCATATCCACATAGAAAGTTCTATGACTTCCCCCGGGGAATTTGAACGGGCTGTAGTACCACATGGCACTACGGCTGTGATCACAGATCCCCATGAGATCGCAAATGTGGCAGGAGAAGCGGGGATCCGGTTTATGATGCAGTCGGCAAAGAAGCTGAATCTGGATGTATATTTTATGCTTCCTTCCTGTGTGCCGGCCACAGATCTGGATGAATCCGGGGCAGAGCTTCTGGCAGCAGATCTGGAACCATTTTACATAGAAGAAAAGGTTCTGGGACTGGCAGAGGTAATGAATGCTTACGGCGTGACCCATGGGGATAAAGATTGCCTGGAAAAACTGATACAGGCACGTTCTTTAAGGAAAGCCATTGATGGCCATGCGCCGTCTCTTTCCGGGAAAGAGTTAAATGCCTATGTGACTGCCGGGATCCGCTCTGACCATGAATGCTCTGATTTTGAAGAAGCAAGGGAGAAGTTTGCCAGAGGCCAGTGGATCATGATCCGTCAGGGAACAGCGGCAAAGAATCTAAAAGGCCTTATAGGAATGTTTGAAGATCCTTATTATCAGCGGTGCCTTCTGGTCACAGATGATAAGCATCCGGGAGATCTGATCCGTATCGGTCATATTGATGCCATTATAAGAGAAGCGGTTTCCATGGGCGCTGATCCCATCCGGGCGATCCGCATGGGCACTTTAAATACCGCTATGTATTTTGGACTTTCAGATATGGGGGCAGTAGCGCCGGGATATTTTGCAGATCTGGCTGTTTTTGATAATTTGAAGGATTTTCATGTAAAACAGGTATACAAAGGCGGAAAACTGGTGGCAGAAAACGGAAAAATGCTCCACCAGAAAGAAAAAGCCACAGACTGGTCTGATGAGATTAAAGAACGTGTATTCCATTCCTTCCACAGAGGTCCTATTACAGTGGAAGAACTGCAGTTAAAAGAAAACATAGGAACCCATCAACGGGTCATTGATATGGTAGCCCATGAACTGATCACAAAAGAGCGGATCGAAGAGTGGAAAGAACTGCCAGGTGTTGCTCCCGGCGTAGATATAAGCCGCGACATTGTAAAACTGGCTGCCATTGAACGGCATAAAAATACCAGTCATGTGGGACTGGGCTTTTTAGGAAAATATGGCTTAAAGAGAGGAGCCGTAGCCACCAGCATCGGCCATGATTCCCACAATCTTGTCATCGCCGGAGTTACTGACGAAGACATAGTCATTGCCGGCAACCGTGTGATCGAAAATGGAGGGGGACTTGCCATTGCCCTTGATGGAAAAGTATTAGCAGACCTGCCTTTGCCTATTGGCGGACTTATGGCAGATGAACCGGTAGAAGTGGTAGATGAAAAGCTGGAGCATATGAAAAAGATTTCTACGGAACTGGGCATTTCAAAAGATATCGATGCTTTCATGACACTGGCATTTATCAGTCTTCCGGTGATCCCTAAACTGAGGCTGAATACATATGGAATTGTGGATGTGGAGAAGCATCAGGTGGTAAAAGCCAGGTTTGAGTGAGAATAACAATTTAAAAACAGTTTAAATTGATTAAAAAATCAATCGTAAATTTTTGCGATTGATTTTTTTGTGCTTCTTCAGATGATGATAAGGAGGATGCCTTTTTTGTTTATTTCTGTTATACTTGGTATAGTTATTTCGAAAACGATGTACTAGTATAATCCACGATAATTACCGATCCATTACACGTAGGATAAATTTTCATGTGCAAGGAAGCTGAATGAGGCGATGCCGGTAGCATCGTCGATTGAAGCTGACGCGGCAGATGGAAAATTAGACAAGTGAAAGGGGCGGATAATTATTGTGGATTATACTAGGCATTAAGCTAAGAATATATGAGAGAATAAAAGGGGATATTGGATCATGTATAAAGTGTTGATCGTAGATGATGAGATCATGATACGCCGTGGATTAAGCAAGATCATTCACTGGGAAGAAATAGGATTTGAAATGGCGGGGGCAGTTGGAAATGCGATGGAAGCGCTGGAACTGATCAAAAAGACACCAGTTGATGTCCTTTTAACAGACATCAGCATGCCGGAGATGACAGGACTGGAACTGATCCATCAGGCAAGAAAGATATTGCCGGGGTTAAAGACAGTGGTGATCAGCGGGTACAGCGAGTTTGATTATGCCAGGGAAGCCATTGAACTGAAAGTGGAAAATTATATCTTAAAGCCCCTGGATCCTAAAAAGATCACAGAAACTTTTCAGAAGATCTGCAAAGAGCTGGATCAGGAACAGCGCAGGGAGCGCAGGGAACAGTACCTTCAGTCAGAGTATGAGGTAAGAAGAGGTGCAGACCCGGAAAAGAAAGGCTGTGATGATGAGTGGCAGACTAAAATGATACAGGTTCTGGAAGAAGGACGGTATAAAGAATTGGATGGATTTGTAGATCAGTGGTTTTTGCAGATGGAAAAAATGGACAGCAGGCAGATAAGGGAATACTGCTATAAATCCCTGCGCAAAGCAGCCATGTATTTTCATATGGATACACCGCCATTATTTAAGATTTATCAGTTATCAGATCAAGACCAGGAAAAATTTTCAAAGATATTAAAAGAAGACATGCAGATGCTGGCGTCTTGCCTGAAAGATAATTCAGAGTCATTTACTATTTTGATCAGCAGCAAGGCGAAAAATTATATTGATGTAAATTACAGCAAAAAAGATCTGTCTTTACGGGAGATCGCTGATAAGCTGAATGTAAGCTATGGTTATCTGTCCACGGCATTTACAAAGACATATGGAGAGAACTTTAAATCCTATCTTGTATCTGTGCGTATGGAAAAAGCCAGGGAATTTTTAATGGAACGGAAATATAAAATTTATGAGATCGCTGATAAGACCGGCTATACCAGTTCACGTTATTTTACAGATGCCTTTAAAAAACGGTTCGGGATCTCGCCGGGAGATTATATCCTTCGGTTAAACGGGGAAAGCGAGGTATGATATGAAGCGGGCAATGACATTAAAAACACGTTTTATCCTTACATCTTACTGCTCAATTGTGATTTCCGTTTTTTTGATCTGCATTGTAAGCTATGTTCTTCTGGGAAATCTGTCCCGGAAATTTGCTATACAGGCCAATCAGGAAGCAGTCCGGCAGAAAAATGAAGATATCAGTGGGAGAGTAAATGGTATTGAGGTAACAATACGGGATATTATTTATAATTCAGAGCTTCAGAAGCTTTTAAATGAGCGTAATATGGAAGAAGGACAGGAAAGTAAAGATGTTTATGGAATGCGCATGGCTGTAAACAGCAGTATTGCCCGCGCTTCCAGTTCTTTATATATGATCGATAATATTGCTGTTTTTGCAAAAGATGGAAGTATGATCGGAAGCCTGTATGAGTTTAATACACTTAAAAAGTCTGCAGAATATAGCTGGTTTGAAAAAATGGACCGTTCAAAAGGAGAAACTGTGTGGCTTAGTGATACGATCCATAAATCCAGGGATAATTACGGCTACCATATGACCATTTCGGCAGTAAAAAAGATCCGTTCAATATCCAGTATGGATGGTTCACGTATGGGCGAAGAATTAGGCTGTGTTTATTTTACGGTGAACCTGGATGGATTACTGAATTTTGAACAGGAATATACAGGCAGTGAAGACAGGAAAATGATGGTTGTCAATGAACGTTACCAGATCATAGGGGGAACGGACGATAAGAAAAACGGGACGACTTTTAAAACACGGTTTTTGAAAAATCCTGTGAATAATATGTATATTATAAATGATGATCAAAAAGAATTATTTACATATGGAAAATTATCACAGAATATGAACTGGTATATTATCTGCATGGTCCCGGAGCAGTCGATCTTAAAGAATTTTTACATGTCCATTCTGATCTGTGCCGTGATATCTGTCCTTTTACTGATCGGTTTTCTTCTGGTTTCCCTGCGTAATGCAGAATCCATCAGCCGCCCGGTACGCCTTTTGGAGAAAAAATGTGAGCTGGTAGCAAAAGGCCGCTTTGATATAAGAAATGAAAACAGCGGTATCCTGGAAATAGACCGGTTATTTACCCGGTTTAAGGATATGGCAGAACAGCTGGATAATCTGATCCATAAGGTATATGAAGCGAAGATCAAAGAACAGAGCCTGATCGCTGAATCACGACAGGCACAGATGCAGGCACTCCAGATGCAGATCAATCCCCATTTTTTATACAACACCCTTGATTCTATCAATTGGATGGCATTGATGGCAGGAAATGAAGAGGTTTCTGAAATGATATTGGCTTTAGGCCAGCTGTTCCGCAGCAATATGAATACATCCGGTATTTATGCAAAGGTGAGCAATGCGGTTGAAAATGTAAGACTCTATATGTATTTGCAGCAGGTCCGTTTTGAAGAAGGACTGGAATATCAGATTGAAGTAGAGGATGATGTAAAGGATGCCATGATCTTAAAAAATCTGATCCAGCCATTAGTAGAAAATTCTATTAAGCATGGTATCGAACCCTGGAATATAAAAGGTTCTGTCCATATATCCATTAAAAAATCAGGAGACCTGATCAGTCTGGCAGTCCAGGATAACGGACATGGGATCGCAAAAGAGCAGCTGGATCATTTAAGGCAGCAGTGGAAAGATATTGATAAAGAAGAGGAAGAAGGTAATACAGGAAAGGGGAGCGTGGGACTTCGTAACATTATGCGCAGGCTGTGGCTGTGTTATGGAAGCAAGGCCTCTTTTGTTATAAGCAGCAGTAAAGAAAAAGGTACAAGTACACTTATAAATTTCCCATTAGAATATCAGATTGTTCAGATAAATGAAGATACAATGAAAAAATCTGACTAAAATGAAAACTTTTCACATTGTCCTTTTGTATAAAACTTGTAATAATATACACACGATGAACGTAAAGTGACAACATAAGTCACAAACAAGAAAATTTCAGGAGGACAATACGTATGAAAAAAACAGTTGCTTTTCTCATGTGCCTTTCAGCAGCAGGTCTGCTTGCAGGATGCGGAGCAAAAACCGAGGCTACTACAGCTGCAGCAGATACCACAGGAGCTGCTTCTACAGAAACCAAGGCAGAGGCAAAGGGTGATCCTGTAGTGATCAATTATTATGACTGGGATATCCCGGATCAGAAATTCATTGATGATTTCAATGCTGCAAATCCTGATATCCAGGTAGTAGCACACAGCATTCCTGCTAATGGTGAGCGTCTTACAAAGTTGGACATCCTGGCAATGAGCGGCGGCGATATGGACGTAATGCCTATTTCTGACGGTGATCAGTTTACCCGTTTTGAATCCGGTATGCTGGCTCCACTGGATGATTTTATTGCAAAAGACGGCGTAGATATGGACAAGTCTTTTGGAAAATATGCAATCTGGGGACAGTATGACGGTAAATATTACGGAATCCCATTCCGTGCAACACAGAGCGTTGTTTATTACAACAAAGACATGTTTGACAAGGCCGGAGTTGAGTATCCAAAGGATGACTGGACATTAGACGAATATATCGAAACAGCACGTAAAATGGCTGAATGGGGAAAAGATCAGGGAATCTACGGAACCTATACCCATACTTATGCAAATGAGTGGGCAACCATTGCAGCACAGAAGGGCCAGTGGTATACAGAAGACGGTAAATGTAACATTAAGGATCCAGCATGGCAGAAAGCACTGGAAACACGTAAGATGTTAGACGATGAAGGAATCCAGATGCCTTACGGACAGATCGTAGCAGCAAAGGCAGCTATCAACAGCTCCTTCTTAGGCGGAAAAGAAGCAATGGTAACAGCAGGAAGCTGGCTGGTAAGAGATATGAAGAACAAAGAAAAGTTCCCATTTGATTTCCAGGTAGGTGTTGCTTATATGCCAAGATTTGATGAATCCGTAGAAGGACTGCGCAGCAACTATTCATGTTCTGTACTGGGTATTCCTGAGAATTCAAAGCATAAAGAAGAAGCATGGCGCTTTATCCGTTACTATGTAGAAAATGCATCCAATTACATTGCAGCTTCAGGAAATCTTCCTACTTATCTGCCAGCATACAATGATGATATGGTAAATATCTACTGCGAAGGTTCAGGACTTGATGTTTCCTACGCAAAGAAGTTCTTTGATCCGGCTGTACAGCTTACAACCAACAAGATCATTGGCAATAAGGGTGCTGAATATATGCAGATCGGCAAAGAAGAGATCGAACAGTATTTTAATGGTGAGAAATCCCTGGAAGATACTTTAGACAGTATTGAAAGCCGTGTAAACGAGGCACTTGGTAAATAAAGAAAGTCAGTTGCCAAATGTCTATACGCACTTGCGTGCAGCCACGTAGTTCGTATAGCCGCTTGGCAACGCTTTTATCTTAAATATTTAAAGAGAGGAAGCTGAAAACGGCTATGAAATCGAGACACAAGCTGAACAGGATGGAGTTGAGAGAGGAGAGAGCTGCTTACGGCTTCCTCTTTCTCAGCTTGATTGGAACAACTGTTTTTATTTTAGTACCGATCCTGATGTCCATGTTTTTGGGATTTACTGCCTGGAATCCAATGAAAGGAGTTGCAGGTGTAGAATTTACAGGACTTGAAAATTTTCAAAACATATTAAAAGATGACAGAGTATTATCTGCAATACGCAATAACCTGATATATTCATTTTCTTATGTACCTTTGACCATTTCAATCGCTCTGGTCATGGCATCTCTTCTGAACAAATTTGTGTTCTGTAAGATACCGATCCGTATGATGACCTTTATGCCTTATATTTCTTCCCTGGTTTCCGTAGCAACTGTATGGATGGTGCTGCTGTATCCAGACAAAGGACCGGTAAACTCAATTTTAACCAATGTATTCCACATTGCAAACCCGCCCCAGTGGTTTATCAGTTCAAAATGGGCCCTTAAGGGTATTATCATGATGTCTGTATGGCATGATGTAGGTTATTACTGCATTATCCTTCTTGCAAACATGCAGGGACTTTCCGCAGAAGTTTACGAGTCTGCGGCAGTAGACGGAGCTAATAATATCCAGACATTTTTCCGGATAACCATTCCTATGATGGCATCCAGCATTTTCTTCTGTATCACACTGGCAACTATCAACTCTTTTAAGATCTTTGACCAGGTAAATATCATTACAGAGGGTGGACCGGGATTTTCTACTACGGTTCTGGTACAGGCCATTTACTATTATGCATTTAAGGAATATAAGATCGGTTATGCAGCAGCAGTAGCTATTGTGCTGTTTGTGATTATATTTATCTTTTCTACCGTGCTTCAGAAGCTGGAAGAAAAATTCACATACTAGGAGGCTGTATCATGGGATATCAGAGAAAACGTCTGGTAATACGTATCATTACCACGATCATTGTAGGGATATTTGCCCTTATGTTTATATTTCCATTTTTATGGATGCTTTCCACCTCCTTTAAGTATGAAATTGATGTAATGGAATTTCCGGTGCATCTGATCCCGCAAAGGTGGAATTTTCAAAATTATGTAACTGTATTTACAAAAAGTGACTTCCCTGGATATTACTTAAATTCTATAAAAGTAACTTTCATTACGATCATTGGAGAGCTGTGTATCACCACTATGGCAGCATATGCCTTTGCAAGATTAAAATTCAGGGGAAAGAAAATTTTATTTATGGTGTATCTGTCAACTATGATGGTACCGGGACAGGTTTTGCTGCTTCCAAAGTATATTTATTTTCAAAGTATGCACATTACCAATACCCATCTGGCATTGATCCTTCCAGGTCTGTTTTCAGTATTTGGGGTATTGTTAATGCGTCAGGTATTTATGCAGATTCCCTTTGAGTATACAGAGGCGGCTTATCTGGATGGAGCTTCCCATCCAGCAATTTTCTTAAAGCTGATTTTGCCTCTGGCAAAGCCAGGACTTATGACAGCACTGCTTCTGGCATTTAGCTGGAGCTGGAATGATTATATTAATCCGTTAGTATTCTTATCTAATGATAAGTTGTTTACACTTACAGTTGGTCTTCAGCGTTTTCAGGAAGATGCATCTACAAACTATGCACTGATCATGGCGGGAGCTACTGTTTCATTGATCCCACTGATCATTTTGTTCCTGTTTACACAGAAATATTTTATTGAAAGCTTTGCTTCAGCCGGAGTAAAGGGCTAAGAGAGGAGAATAGTCTATGGAAAAAGTACGTTTTGGTGTGATCGGTATTGGCAATATGGGAACCAGTCATTCTGGCTGGTTGGTTGGAAACCGGATCGAAGGGGCCGAGCTTACAGCTGTTTGCGATATTGATGAAAAAAGAAGAGAATGGGCAAAGGAAAATCTTCCCGGGACAGTAACTGTTTATGATGACTACAAAAAGCTTTTAGACAGTGGAAAAATAGATGCGGTGATCATTGCTGTGCCTCATTATTTACATCCGGAAATAGCGATTGAAGCATTAAAGAGAAATATTCATACAATGGTGGAGAAACCGGCGGGAGTTTATGTATCCCAGATCCGTAAGATGAATGAGGAAGCAGAAAAACACCCGGATGTTAAATTTGCCATGATGTTTAATCAGAGGACCAATCCTTTATATCAGAAGGTAAAAGAGATCCTGGATGCAGGAACCATTGGAAATCTGCGCCGTGTCAGCTGGATCATAACAAGCTGGTGGAGAACACAGAAATACTATGATTCCAGTGCATGGCGTGCTACCTGGGCCGGCGAAGGCGGTGGTGTTCTGGTAAACCAGGCGCCTCATCAGCTGGATCTTTTACAGTGGCTGTGTGGAATGCCATCTCTTATGGAAGCCCATTTAAAATATGGTTCTCACCGCAATATTACAGTAGAAGATGATGTAACTGCTTATTTTGAATATCCAAACGGTGCAACAGGTACTTTTATCACCTGTACTCATGATGCACTGGGAACAGACCGTCTGGAGATCCATGGAGATAACGGAAAAATCATTATTACAGACAGTAAGTCCGTTGTTGTTAAGAAAATGGATAAGCCGGAAGATGT
The DNA here is from genome assembly GCA_025758065.1 of Lachnospiraceae bacterium. Taxonomy (NCBI): domain Bacteria; kingdom Bacillati; phylum Bacillota; class Clostridia; order Lachnospirales; family Lachnospiraceae; species Lachnospiraceae bacterium. The sequence continues at coordinate 3,833,425 of CP107199.1, read as the reverse complement.
ATGGAATCATGAACTGGATTTCAGACAGATGCTTGCACTGGTGAAAGGCCAGACACAGCAGAAGCTGTATACAGAAGAAACTTTTGAATGCCCGGAAAACTGGGATCAGCAGCATATTGATGTTCTTATTAACTTTACTAATGCAATTGCAAAGGGAGAACAGCTGATCGCTCCGGGAGCAGAAGGAATCAAGGCAGTTGAGATTGCAAATTCTATGTTTTTATCTGACTGGTTAGGCCATTCAGTGACTCTTCCTGTGGATGATGATCTTTTCTATGAAAAACTTCAGGAAAAGGTGAAGGAGGAGAAAGAAAACAAATGAGAACAGTGATCATTGGCCTGGGAACCGTATCAAGGACCCATAGAAAAGCTTTGGCTTTAATGGATGACGTAGAGCTGGTCGCAGTAGCAGATGTAAAACCAGAGAAAAAAGAAGAACTGCCGGAAGGTGTCCATTTCTACGAAGATTATAAAGAAATGCTGGACAAAGAAAAGCCGGATGCAGCTCATATCTGCCTTCCACATTATCTTCATCTGGAAGCAGCTACAGAGTGTGCAAAGAGAGGGATAAATATTCTTTGTGAAAAGCCAAGCAATATGAATGGAGAGCAGCTTCGCCAGATGCAGAAACTGGAAGACCAGTATCAGGTTAAACTGGCTATCTGTTTCCAGAACCGTTTAAATCCTACTTTTGTAAAGCTGCAGGAAATGATCGGTTCAGGTGAATATGGAAAGCTTTTAGGAATCAAAGCTGTGGCGATCTGGTCCCGTGATATGAATTATTATCAGGCGTCACCGTGGAGAGCCAGTATGGCACAGGCCGGCGGCGGATGCATGATCAATCAGGCGATCCATACCCTGGATCAGATGCAGCTTCTTGGAGGACCGATCAAAAATATTACAGGTCAGATCTCCAATCTGCTTCACCATGAGATCGAAGTAGAAGATACAGCAGTTGCCCATATTGAATTTGAAAATGGTGTTGCGGGTACATTTTTCGGAACCGTTACTTATGTAAAGAATTCAAGTATCGAACTTCAGGCAGTTTGCGAAAAAGGCAGCTTTACAATCAAAGATTATGGTCTGTGGTATGGGCCAAAGGAAAATGAGAATGAAAAAACACTGCTCATTAAAGATAAACGTCTCCCAGGAGAGAAAACCTATTACGGAAGCGGTCATGTAGACCTGATCCGCCGGTTTTATGATATGCTGGAAGGAAAAACAGACCAGTATTTCAGTGTAAAGGATGATAAAGTAATTCTTTTAATAGAAGGAATCCGTAAGTCCTCTCTTGAGAGCAGGATCGTAGAATGGAAGGAGCTTGATAAAAATGAGTGAAGCAAAGAAAGGATCACCTAAGATCGCGTTAAACATGTCTATGGTCAAGACCATTATGTGGGATAAGGGACCGGATTATACCTTTGAGAGAGTGAAAGCAGCAGGACTTTCTTATTTTGAACTGTCACAGGTAGATATGACAGATGAATATATCGATCAGGTTCTGGAAGCATCTGCAAAACATGGTGTGACTGTAATGTCTACCAGTTTAAACTATAAGCCTTTATTTGGACCAAATGCCAAGGGCTTTGACGTTGAGAAAGATATGGACCGTATTATTGCAGCCAATAAACGTCTGGGAGTTACATATGTAAGAGACTCACTGATCCCATCTATCTGTATCCATAATGAAGAGGGATATTACAAGGCTGCAGAGGATTTAAACCGCTATGGAAAGATCTTAAAGGAAAATGGACTGAAGCTGTATTATCACAACCATCATTTTGAATTTGAAAAATATCATGGAAAAACAGGTTTTGAACTGCTGGTAGAAAATACAGATCCGGAACTGGTTGGCTTTGAGATCGATGTACACTGGATCCAGAGAGCAGGACAGGATCCTGTAAAATGGATCAAACGTTTAGCTGGCAGAGAAGATATGGTACATCTGAAAGATTACCGTATTTATTTCCCAGATGGACAGCCAACTCCTGAGATCTTCCACAAGGAGCAGTGTATCCAGTTTGCTGAGATTGGAGAAGGAAATCTGGATATGAAGGCTATCATTGAAGCTTCTGTAGAAGGTGGAGCTATTTATCTGCCTATTGAGCAGGATCAGACCTATGGAAAAGATCCATTTGACTGTATCAGGACCAGCGTAAAAAATATCTGCGATATGGGATTTGAAAAATATCTGTAAGTCTGGGAGGAATAATACATGGATAAGATAGTCCTTTCCGGCTTTGCAGATGAGATTTCTTCTTCTCTTGACAGACAGATACAGGTGTTAAAAAAATTAGGGATTTCCCACATGGAGATCCGGGGTGTGGAAAAGAAGGGAATCGACACATACACCACAGAAGAAGTAAAAGAGATCAAGGGTAAGCTGGATGATCAGGGGATCGCCATTTCTTCTCTGGCATCACCCATAGGAAAGATCAATATTAAAGATGATTTTACACCTCATCTGGAACATTTTAAACATGTGGCTGAACTGGCCCATGTATTAAATACCAGATATATCCGGATGTTCAGCTTTTTTATGCCTGAGGGTGAAGAACCAGACGGATATAAAGAAACCGTATTTGAACAGCTGGACCAGCTGATACGCGTGGGTAAGGAGCAGGATGTGATCCTGCTGCATGAAAATGAGAAGGATATTTATGGGGACAGCATTATGCGCTGTGAAAAGCTTATGAAGGAGTTTTATGGCGATCATTTTAAGGCAGTATTTGATTTTGCCAACTTTATTCAGTGCGGACAGGATCCATGGGATGCATACAGCGTAATGAAACCATATATTGAATATATCCATGTGAAAGATGCCAGAAAGGCTGATGGTGTGATTGTTCCGGCAGGAAAGGGAGATGGAAACATCCAGGAAATCCTGAAAGATCTGTTTGAACACGGATATAAAGGATTTATTTCCCTGGAACCTCACCTTACTGAATTTGACGGCTTGAAAAATCTGGAAAGAGATGGCGAAAGCTTAAAGGGCATGCAGCAGATGGATGGGGCAGAGGCCTTCACCGTTGCCTGCGAAGCTTTAAGAAAGATCCTTAAAAATCTGGGTCAGGATGTATAAGAAACACAGATTTTTAAATCTTCTTCTTTACATTTAATCCTACTTTCCAATAATAAATAATAAGCAAAATACTGCATAATACCCATCCTAAAGGATATCCAAGGGCAGTAGCGGTAATATTATTGAAGTATTTTGAAATAAAGTAAAGATAGATCTGACGGAAGACAATAAAGCTTCCCATCATAATGACCATAGGGGTGACGGAATTTCCGGCGCCCCTTAATGCGTTTGCAAAAATCTGGTTAAAACTGATCGCCAGATAGAATGGCATCATTAAACGGATAAAATGAACGCCGTAAGAGAGTACATCTGGGTCATTGTTGAAAAGAGATGCCAGAAGTGGGGCGAAAATGATCACAGGAGCCATAAGGATGAGAGCAGTGGCAATAGAAAGAAGAAGAGCAACGTTTGTTCCTTTTCTGGCCCGCTTCATGTTGTCAGCCCCCAGGTTCTGTCCTACAAAGGTGGTGACTGCCAGACCGATACTCTGGATCGGCAGCAGACAGAACTTGTCCAGTTTCCCATAAGTGGTCCAGCCTGCCATGCAGGAAGAACCAAAATGGTTGATATAAGACTGTACAAATACATTGGAAAAAGAGGTGACGGCGATCTGAAGGCCCGCAGGAAAGCCAATGCGAAAGATAGACATGGCAGTTCCTTTGTGGATATGCAGGTCTTTCCATATCAGATGGTATGAGCTTTTTTCCCGAGTAAGGATCGCAAGTACCAGCACAGCGGAGATCCACTGTGAAAGGATGGTAGCGTAGGCAACGCCTTCCACACCTGCATGGAAAACAATCACAAACAGCAGGTCAAAAAAGATATTGCCAAGAGCGCAGATTATAAGTATGTATAAAGGACGTCTGGAATCTCCTACAGCCCGCAGGATACCAGACCCCATATTGTAGAGCATCAAACCTGATACGCCTGCAAAATAAATGCGCAGATACTGGGATGCTTCCGGGAGTACATCATCAGGAGTATCCATTAATTGAAGGAATACAGGAGATAAGACCAGTCCTGCAATGGTAAAGATCACGGATAATACAATGGTCAATGCGATCGTAGTATGTACGGCACGGTGAAGAGATCTATTATTTCCAGCTCCAAAGCTGTGGGCGATCACTACACCCGCACCAGTAGAAAGTCCGGTAAAGAAACCGATAATGGTATTGATGATACAGTCTGTAGAACCAACAGCTGCCAGAGCAGTCTTACTGACAAAATTTCCCACAACAATACTGTCAACAGTATTATAAAACTGCTGGAACAGGTTGCCCACAAAGAGTGGAAGGGCAAACATAACAAGAAGCCTGGTGATATTGCCTTCAGTCATTTTCTGGCTTTTCGATGATGTAGTGGAAGACATGGTAAAGTAATTCCTTTCTGATTTGTTCTGGCGGTGTATACTCACGAACCCCGGGCTTGCACGCCCTACTGCCTGATGACGTAGCCGCTTGTTTTTCCCTACACTCATTATATATCATATTTTTCTATAAATAAATCAGTTCTGGAAAAATCTTTATTTCTATGCTATGATTACCCCGATATGATTTTGAACAAAAAGGGTTAGATAAAAGAAAGGTGTGATCATCATGTATAAATGCTGTATATTTGACCTGGATGGAACGCTGGTGAATTCTATTTATGCCTTAAAGAGGTCTGTAGATCTGACATTGGGGCATTTTGGACTGGGACCGGTCTCTATAAAAGATACGAAACAGTTTGTAGGGGATGGTTATAAAAAGCTGGTGGAACGTTCGCTGATAGCATATGGGGATAAAGAACTGACCCATTATAAGGAAGCGCTGGATATATATAACGAGGTTTTTAAAGACTGCTGTCTTTATAAAGTACAAGCTTATGAGGGCATTCCTGAACTTCTGGACTTTTTAAAGGAACATAAGATCTTAGCGACAGTTCTTTCAAATAAGCCACACCAGAGAACTCTTGATAATGTATCCTATGTTTTTGGAGATAATACGTTTGATAAGGTATACGGAGAAAGAGAAGCGCAGGGCATCAAAAAAAAGCCTGCACCTGACGGTGTAGTGGCTTTGATAAAGGAGCTGGGACTTAAAAAAGAGGAGTGTCTGTATCTGGGAGATACCAACACAGATATGAAAACAGGGCAGGCAGCGCAGGTAGATACAGTAGGTGTGACCTGGGGATTTCGGCCGAGAGAAGAGCTGGAGGCATTTACACCAAAGCTTGTGGCAGATTCTCCCTTCCAGGTGATTGATTATATAAAGGCAGTGAATCATATTGAATAAATTAAAACAGAACCGATCATATAAGAAAAAATGTAGTTTAAGAATACGTATCGTGAGTATTTTTCTCGCAATATGTCTTATGCTTCTTTCTGGGTGCAGCATTTCTGGTGTGGCTAATTATGTTCCCTCAGTTTCATCGGATGAAAAGGATAGCCGTCCTCTGGTAGTGACCACTATTTTCCCATACTATGATTTTGTCCGCCAGATCGCCGGGAACAGAGTAAGACTTAAAATGGTAGTTCCTGCAGGAATGGACAGCCATTCCTTTGAGCCGACGCCTGCAGATATGATCACCATGCAGCAGGCAGACCTGATGGTGTGCAATGGTGGTGAGATGGAGCAGTGGGTAGAAAAAGTAACTGCTTCCCTGGATACAGAAAACATGAATATCCTGACTATGATGGATTATGTGGATGTACTGGAAGAAGAGACCGTAGAAGGCATGGAAGATACAGAACATTCTCATGAAGATCATGATCATGCCCATGGACAGTCAGAAGAAGATCATATCCATGACCGTGATGAGGAAAAAACTCATGAGGATTTATCTCATATAACTTTTAATGATCACGATGGACATGAAATGGACATTGAATATGATGAACATATCTGGACATCACCTGCCAATGCAATGAAGTTAGTAGAAGTGATCACAGAAATATTAAAAGAGGTATCCCCTGAGAATGCCCCCTATTTTGAAGAAAATAAAAACAGCTATGAAAAAGAACTGAAGGAACTGGATGATAAGTTTAAGGACATTGTTTCTAATGGCCGTCATCGTATGATCGTGGTAGCGGACAAATTTCCTTTTCGGTATTTTGCCCAGGAATATGGTCTGTCCTACAGGGCTGCATTTTCCGGCTGCAGTACAGATACAGAGCCAAGTGCAAAGACCATTGCCTATCTTATTGACCGTATAAGGGAAAACCAGATCCAGGCAGTATTTTATCTGGAACTGTCCAGTCACCGCACCGCAGATATCATCAGTGAAGAAACCGGAGCAAAACCACTTCTTCTTCATTCCTGTCATAATGTAACAAGGCGGCAGTTTGATGAAGGGGTCACTTATCTGCAGCTGATGAAGCAGAACGCAAAAAATCTGCAGGAAGCGCTTTTATAGGAGGAATGATCAAAAATGGAACCATTGATCAAATGTGAGCATGTTGATCTTGGATATGAGAATCAGGATGCGGTTATAAATGTAAACATGGAAGTCTGCCCTGGAGATTATCTGTGCATTGTAGGTGAAAATGGATCTGGTAAGAGTACCCTGATCAAAGGATTACTGGGACTTTTAAAGCCATCAGGCGGCAAACTGACTGTAGCAGAAGGGCTGAAAACAACGGGGATCGGTTATCTGCCCCAGCAGACAGCAGCCCAGAAAGATTTTCCGGCTTCTGTAAGAGAAGTAGTTTTAAGCGGCTGTTTAAGCAGAAGAGGAAGGCGTCCCTTCTATTCAAAAACAGAAAAAGATATTGCAGTTGCCAATATGGAAAAACTGGGTATTACCCAGCTGGCCGGCCAGTGCTACAGAGAATTGTCCGGCGGACAGCAGCAGAGAGTGCTGATCGCCAGAGCACTTTGCGCTACCAGGGAGCTTCTTATTTTAGATGAGCCTATTACCGGATTAGATCCAATGGCGATCCAGGATTTTTATTCTATGATCCGGAAGCTGAACAGGGAAGACAAAGTAGCCATTATCATGGTCTCCCATGACCTGAGAAATGCAGTAGAGGAAGCAAATAAGATCCTGCATCTTCAGAAACAGGTACTTTTCTACGGCCCGGCCCATGATTATATGAACAGTAAGGCAGCAGGTCATTTCTTCCATGAAAAGGAACAGGGAGAGTGCCTTCCTACAGCTGCATGCCATATGGCAAAAAATGGGGATGGTCTGGAAAATAACGAGCAGAAATGCTCCTGCGGTCATACCCACGCACATAGTCACCAGAAGATAGAAGGAGGAAATACCCATGAACGTGCTTAGTGAAATGCTGTCTTATCCATTTATGGTGCGGGCATTATTCGGCGGTATGCTTGTATCCTTGTGTGCCTCTCTTTTAGGCGTAAGCCTGGTGTTAAAACGTTATTCTATGATCGGTGACGGACTTTCACATGTATCCTTTGGAGCGCTTTCTATTGCCCTGGCTATGGGGTGGTCGCCTTTAAAGGTATCCATTCCGGTGGTTGTGCTGGCTGCCTTTTTCCTGCTTCGAATTACAGAAAACAGCCGGATCAAAAGTGATGCCGCCATTGCTATGATCTCTGCCAGTTCCCTGGCTATCGGTATTATTGTAACATCCTTAACAACAGGAATGACCACAGATGTAAGCAGCTATATGTTTGGAAGTATTTTAGCAATGACAAAAGAAGATGTGATGCTGTCAGCAGTGCTGTGTATCATTGTGCTAGGACTGTTTGTGCTCTGCTACAACCAGGTATTTGCAGTTACCTTTGATGAAAACTTTGCAAAAGCTACAGGAGTCAATGTAGGTGCCTACAATATGCTTATTTCCGTACTTACAGCTGTTACTATTGTACTGGGCATGCGTATGATGGGAGCCATGCTGATCTCCAGCCTTGTGATTTTCCCGTGCCTTACTTCCATGCGTGTGTTTAAAAGCTTTACCAGCGTGGTGGTATCTTCAGGAATCCTTTCACTGGTATGCTTTTTGCTGGGGATGATGGCTTCTTATCAGTTTTCCATGCCGGCAGGTGCCAGCGTAGTGGTGGTAAATCTCATCGCCTTTGGTCTGTTTTCCATGTGGCAGGCGTTAGGTAAGAAACGGTAAAAAGCGTAAAAATGGTTTGGGATCAACATGAAAACAGGAGTTAATGAGAAAGCTGGGCACTTTACTTGACATTAAGGAAAGGTTGTGCCACAATACTTAATTGACAGATTGAAAAACAGGGGCATCAAAGCCCCATTGCCAAAGGCACGTAACGACTGGCTTTCATTTATGGTGATGCTGCCGTCAGGTAACAAGTCCGTTTTGAAAGCATTCAATGAAGAAAGAAGGAACATACGATGACAAAAATCGATATTATTTCCGGTTTCCTTGGAGCTGGAAAAACTACTTTTATTAAGAAACTTTTACAGGAGGCTATTTCTGGTGAACAGGTAGTCCTCATTGAAAATGAATTTGGTGAGATCGGTATTGACGGCGGATTTTTAAAGGATTCCGGCATTGAGATCCGTGAAATGAACTCCGGCTGCATCTGCTGCTCATTAGTAGGCGATTTCGGAAAGTCTTTATCTGAAGTACTGACTAAGTACAAGCCAGACCGTATCATTATCGAGCCATCAGGTGTTGGCAAGCTTTCTGATGTTATGAAGGCTGTTATTGATGTATCTGCAGATATGGATGTTGCATTAAACAGTGCTGTTACCATTGTAGACGCTGCAAAGTGTAAAATGTATATGAAGAACTTCGGTGAATTCTTTAACAATCAGATTGAGAATGCGGGAACTGTTGTACTCAGCCGTACAGATATCACAGATACTGCAAAGATCCAGAAGGATGTTGAGATGATCCGTGAGAAGAATCCAAAGGCTGCTATTGTTACTACTCCATTAGCAGAACTGGGCGGAAGCCAGCTTCTTGAGATTATCGAGAAGAGAGATACTATGTTAGATGATCTGTTAGAGGAAGTAAGAGAGAGCCATCATCACCATGACGATGATGAGTGCTGCTGCGGCCATGACCATGATCATGAACACCATCACCATGACCATGATGAGGACGAAGAGCATGAACATCACCATCATGACCACGATGATGAGTGCTGCTGCCATGACCACGATCATGAGCACCATCACCATGACCATGATGAGGACGGGGATCATGAACATCACCATCATGACCATGACGATGAGTGTTGCTGCGGTCATGACCATGATCACGAGCATCATCATCACCATCATGCAGACGAAGTATTTACCAGCTGGGGAATGGAGACCATTGTTCCTGTAACAAAGGATCAGCTGGAAGATATCTTAAAACGTCTGGCAGAGACTAAGGAATTTGGTGATGTTTTAAGAGCAAAGGGAATGCTTCCTACAGAAAATCCTGGTGAATGGCTGTATTTTGACCTGGTACCAGAGCAGTATGAGATCCGTGATGGAAAGCCAGATTATACAGGTAAGGTCTGCGTCATCGGTGCAAGCCTGAAGGAAGAGGAATTAAACAAAGTATTCGGAAGAGGCTAATGAGGTTTTAGAATGGGAAATAACGAGATAGATGAAGATGTAATGCCTGTTTTTCTGATCAATGGTTTTCTGGAAGCCGGAAAAACCCAGTTCCTGGAATTTACCATGGATCAGGAATACTTCCAGACAGAGGGAAAAACACTCCTGATCGTCTGTGAAGAAGGGGATACAGAATATGATGAAAAGAAGTTAAAAAAGCATCAGACTGCAGTTGTATATGTAGATGAACTTTCCAAGCTGACTCCAGCTTACTTAAATGAGCTGGAAGTGATCTACCGTCCGGAGCGTGTCCTTTTAGAGTGGAATGGCATGTGGAATCAGGATGAGCTGACATTGCCGGATGACTGGAACATTTACCAGCAGATCACCATTATCGATGGTTCTACCTTTGATCTGTACATCCAGAATATGAAGCCGCTCCTTGGTGCAATGCTTCGTAATTCTGAACTGGTCATTGTAAACCGCTGTGACGGCATTGCAGATGAGAAGCTGACTTCTTACCGCCGTACCATCCGTGCCATGAGCCGCGAAAGCGAGATTGTTCTGGAAGACAAGAATGGCGAGATCGAGCAGGCAACTCTGGAAGAAGACCTTCCATACGATATTAATGCAGATGTGATCCAGATCAAACCGGAAGATTACGGTATCTGGTACATTGACTGCATGGATCAGCCGGAGCGATACAAAGGAAAGACAGTTGAGTTTACTGCCATGGTATTAAAAAGCCCTAAATTCCCAAAGGGGCAGTTTGTTCCGGGGCGTATGGCCATGACCTGCTGCGAGGCAGATATGACATTTTTAGGCTTTATGTGCAAATGGAAAGATGCAGAAAAGTATAAGACCAAAGAATGGGTAAAGGTATGCGCCAAGGTTGGCGTAGAATACCAGAGAGATTATCACGGCGAAGGTCCCGTCCTTTATGCTGAAAATGTGGAAAAAGCTGCTGAAATCAAGGATATCGTGCAGTTTTAACTGACGTTTTTGTGAAAATGCTATTTTCAGGAGGTGTAAGGAAGAACAGTTGTGTAAGTTCTTACATTGACACAAAAAGAAAACTCTGATATAGTTATTGTTCGTACGAAAGTGAGAGGATGAAAGGCCTGCATGTGCGTGCCTGTTTCACCTCTCATTTTCTTGCTATTGCATATTAAAAACATATGGTAACTTCGATTGCACTAAGTTCGTGAAATACCTCACTAAGTGCAACGAAGTGCTTTCGCACGTAAGCGTTCTGGAAGACGAACGCTAAGTGCTCAATGCAGGAATATGGGCCGTTTTCAACATGTCGATTGTCCACATCCTGAGTGCAGATGTACGAATGTGGCGGATGTAATCCGACACAGGCGAACATGTGCAAACCGAAGGTCAGTGGACAATGACATGTTGAAAAGTTAAGGCTCATATTCCTGCGGAACTTAGAGACGATATAGAAAGAAAAGAATAGAAATGAGGATATTAACAATTAATGGATGTTACAAAATTTGAAGAATTACAGTTAGATGACCGTATCATAAGAGCCATTACAGAGATGGGCTTTGAAGAAGCTTCTCCAATTCAGGCCCAGGCGATCCCTGTTGTATTAGAAGGCAGAGATATGATCGGTCAGGCTCAGACGGGAACAGGAAAGACAGCTGCTTTCGGACTTCCTCTGTTGCAGAAGGTTGACCCGAAGGTAAAGAAGCTTCAGGCCGTTGTCCTTCTCCCAACCAGAGAACTTGCAATCCAGGTTGCTGAGGAACTACGCCGTTTTGCCAAATTCATGCACGGCATCAAGGTCCTGCCTGTATACGGCGGCCAGGACATTGTACGCCAGATCCGCGCCTTAAAAGACGGCACCCAGATCGTAGTAGGTACTCCGGGACGTGTTATGGACCATATGCGCCGTAAAACCGTAAAAATGGACCATGTACATACTGTTGTATTAGACGAAGCAGACGAAATGTTAAACATGGGCTTTTTAGAGGATATGGAAACCATCTTAAGCCAGCTGCCGGAAGAACGCCAGACACTGATGTTCTCTGCAACCATGCCTCAGGCCATTGCAGACATTGCAAAGAAATTCCAGAAAGACCCGGTAACCGTCCGCGTGATCAAAAAAGAGCTGACTGTGCCGAAAGTGACCCAGTATTACTATGAAGTAAAGCCAAAAAACAAAGTAGAGGTTATGTGCCGTCTGTTAGACATGTACTCTCCAAAGCTGTCTATTGTATTCTGCAACACCAAGCGCCAGGTAGATGAACTGGTCCAGGCTCTTCAAGGAAGAGGTTATTTTGCAGAAGGTCTTCATGGTGATTTAAAACAGGTGCAGCGTGACCGTGTAATGGAAAGCTTCAGAAACGGACGCACCGATATCCTGATCGCTACAGATGTGGCAGCAAGAGGTATTGATGTAGGAAATGTAGAAGCAGTATTTAACTACGATATCCCACAGGATGATGAATATTATGTACACCGTATTGGACGTACAGGAAGAGCGGGAAGAGAAGGAAAGGCATTCAGCCTGGTAGTTGGAAAGGAAGTTTACAAGCTCCGTGATATCCAGCGTTACTGCAAGACCAAGATCATTCCACAGGCGATCCCATCCTTAAATGATATCACCGAGATCAAGGCAGACAAGATCTTAGACCAGGTTCAGGACATTTTAAATGATACAGATCTGACAAAGATCGTAAATATCATTGAAAAGAAGCTGATGGAAGATGATTATACTTCCTTAGATCTGGCAGCAGCCCTTTTAAAAATGAGCATGGGCGATGATAATGAGGATATCATTGACAATTACATGCCTGCAAGATCCTTAGACGATCTGGACAGCTATGGAAGAAATTCCAGAGGCAGAGACCGTGGCAGGAACAGTGGCCGCCGTAAAGGGGCTACTGACCGTGCAGCTGTTGATTATGTATTAAACGGCGGCGAAGAACGAATGGCAAGACTGTTTATCAATATTGGTAAATCCCAGCGTGTAACACCAGGAGATATTCTGGGAGCAGTTGCCGGTGAATCCGGTATTCCTGGACGTCTGGTAGGAAGTATTGACATGTATGATGGTTATACTTTCGTAGATGTACCGGCTGAATATGCAGAAGATGTATTAAATGCTATGAGCCATGCCCGCATTAAAGGCAAACATATCCATGTAGAAAAAGCAAATTCCAAGAGATAATAGGTAATCATAATAAAAAATATAAAAGACACTCTGAAAAACGCAGGGTGTCTTTCCAATATGCAGGGAGTGATAAGTTTGAAAGGAAAAAAAGCAGAATCAGAAGTAAGGACCAATGTAATGAGGCTGTTGGACGCAGCAGGGATCCATTATGAGACAGGAACATATGAAGTAGATGAAAATGACCTTTCCGGCAGCCATGCTGCCGACCTCATGGGGATCGATCATGACCAGATGTATAAGACCCTTGTGTTAAAAGGGGAGAAAAAGGGATATCTTGTATGCTGTATCCCGGTAGATGAGGAGCTGGACTTAAAGAAGGTGGCAAAAGCAGCCGGAGAAAAGAAAGTTGAGATGATCCATGTAAAGGATATGTTAGGCATTACCGGTTATATCCGTGGCGGCTGTTCTCCTATTGGGATGAAGAAAAAATTTCCAACTTATATTGAAGAAACTGCCCAGTTATATGATACAATTATGGTAAGCGCAGGACAGAGGGGTGTACAGGTCACTGTAAGCCCTGAGGATCTGCGGGAGTATGTGGATGGAATCTTTGTGGGATTAGTGTAGGCGATGGTCACGGTCGCCTCAAAACGTTCTCAAGTGATATAGGTACCTTAATGCAGGCTTGCAAGTGAAAAAAGATGCAAAGAAAGGCCGATCACCGATTTTAATGCGTGAATTGTAGAAAAGGAGAAAGCAATATGGAAAAAAAACAGACTGTTGTTGCCTCAGATGCCCTTACAAAAGATCAGATCAGGGAACTGGCGGTAAAATCCCTTGCAGGTATTAAAAACTCCTATGCCCCCTATTCTCATTTCCACGTATCAGCCGTACTTCTTTGCGGCAATGGTGCTGTCTATACAGGAAATAACATAGAAAACGCCGCTTATACCCCTTCTGTATGTGCAGAGCGCTGCGCCTTTTTTAAGGCAGTCAGTGAAGGAGAACGTGATTTTACAGCCATTGCCCTTTGCGGCGGCTTAAACGGAGTAGTAAAGGATTACTGTGCCCCCTGCGGCGTCTGCCGCCAGGTGATGCGGGAATTCTGTAAGCCGGATTTTAAGATCATCCTGGTAAAGTCAGAAGAAGAGTGGAAGATATATACTTTATCACAACTGCTGCCAGAAGGTTTTGGACCTGAGAATCTTGAATAATATTAAAGGATAAATATTAACAATATATAACAATATTAACTAAAAAAACAGGCTTGAAAAACATAAAATGTTGGGTTATAATAGCACCATAATAAATGAAGCACATATGTGATCACCTGGGATGTGCGAAGTTCTTACCAATTTTGAACCTACATTAGACTAAAGGGATTCCAATATTTTTAAGCGGATGTCATGCCTCCTTTTAAGCGTGGAAGGCAGAAGTTTAAGTGAGGTTGCCCACCTAGCATTGCTAGGCGTCAATAAGTAAGAGACGGCATCTTGGGGTCACAGAAGATAAAAGCAGCGGGGTTCTCGCTGCTTTCTTTCGTTGTGGCATAATGCAGAAATTGAAACAGAAATGCATGCGCTGATCGCATACATATTAAAAAAGAAGATATACCAGTGATATTCGTGCTGATAAGGTGATAAAGACATTATGAAAATGAACTGGAAAATAAATGTAAAGGATCTGAAGATCACTAAAAAGCAGATGACCCTGTGGATGAGCGGGATCCTGGTGGCAGTGATCGCTCTTATGATATTTATTGTAAAAGCAGAGCCGCCGGCAGAGGGGATATCCAGGGCAGAGGCAGCCAAGGCCATGGCACTGATATTTGAGGATCCTGGGAATCTGGAAAATATGGCAGCAGACCGGGAAATTTCCGCATTTACAGATAAAGAAAAAGGCAACTGGTTTGTAAAATATATGGATTATCTCTATGAAAAAGGATATCTGGATCCGAAGGTGACACCGGCTACCCTTATATCGGCCCAGGGAAATCTTACATACGAAGACACAGCTTATATGATGGGGAAAGTTTCCGGCGATTTAGAGAAACAGGTGGGAATGACCCATTGGAACAGGAAAAAAACATTTGCCAGAAATGATTGGTGGGATATTTACAGGGCAGCGGTAGAAAAGACGGATCAGGAAGGCAGCATGAAAGAAATCTCTGCTATTTTGTTCGGTACTCCTTCCAATATGGAACAGGCAGACAGCTGGACAGCTTATACAACAGAAGGCAACTTCGGATTCCAAGGACTGGCTCTTGATGCATACTTGGACAATGAGATACGCTTCTGGGTCAGAGGACAGGAAATAGCGGGCATGACCCAGGTTATAGAAGATAAGCCGGTCTATAAGAATATCTGGATCTCAGATGTAGAAAAAGACCAGTTTACTGTATATATCGGCAAATATTTAAGAACCTTTACAGCAGAAGGAAGGCTGGTTTCCCAGGCGGAGAAAAAAAAGGATGAGTTAAAATCCTGTGTAGCTGATCTGCATATGGAAAAAGGTAAATTAAAAAAGGTTACAGTGAAAAAAGAACGGGTCCGGGGAAAGGTTCTTGCTGTAACAGATGATTCCATTGAACTGGAAGGCTATGGCTGTGTTCCGTTAGATGATAATTTCCATGTATATAAGGCATATGGTGATTTCCAGGTTCTTGGAAAAGGAAGCATCCTGGTAGGTTATGACTTACAGGAGTTTGTGGCAGCAGATGGGAAGCTTAGTGCGGCGATCCTGGAGCAGCCTTTAGATGCAGAAACTATCCGTGTGCTGATCATGGATAATGGGTTTAAGCAGATCTTCCATGATACCATTGAACTTACAGCAAATTGTGATGGAGAAATGATATACGAAAAAGAAAATGGGGATCATGAAAGCAGTTCATTTAAAAAAGGAGATACATTTACCTTTGAAGCAACAGATAAAAAGCTGGAAAAAGGCCGTATGACCTTAAAACCAGAGGACGGTGAAGGTATTATCGTTACTTCCTTAGAACGTGGCCAGGGACAGCCTGTATACAGCGGTTCTATGGAAGTCAAAGCAGAAGAGGGAGGCCTGGTCCTTATTAATGAATTGTATCTGGAAGATTATTTAAAGAAAGTAGTCCCAAGTGAAATGCCTGCTTCTTATGAAAAAGAGGCGTTAAAGGCACAGGCAGTATGCGCCCGTACCTATGCTTATCGCCAGATCCAGGGAAATGCTTATGGTCAGTATGGTGCCCATGTAGATGACAGCACCAGTTTCCAGGTTTATAACAATATCAACACCAGTGAGCGGACGGATCAGGCTGTAAATGAAACCTATGGCCAGATGCTTTTTTATAACAATAAGCCTATAGAAGCTTTTTATTATTCCACTTCCTGCGGTCATGGGGCAGATGGAAGCGTATGGGGCAAAGAAGGAGAAGCATTGCCATATCTGCGTTCTATGCAGATCAAAAAAGGCGCCAGGGAGCTGACGGTGGAAGATAATGATACCTTTGATGAATACATACGTTCTCAGAATATTACTTCTTATGATGCTTCTTATCCAATGTTCCGGTGGCATGTAGATATAAAGGCAGGTATTCTTTCAGAACAGATCACGGATGTGGGAAATGTGACGGATGTAAATGTGGTATCCAGAGGTTTAGGTGGGATTGCCTCCGAAGTAGAAGTAAAAGGAGATGGAGGAAGCTGCAAGATCAAAGGCCAGAGTCAGGTAAGAAGTATGCTTGGAAATACAGAACTTGTAATAAAGAAACAGGACGGAACGGAAATGACAGGAACAGCGTCCCTTCCAAGTGCTTTTATTTCCATTGAAAAGCGTACAGCAGAGGACGGAAGCATTGTATTTCGTGTATACGGTGGCGGCTTTGGGCATGGTGTTGGAATGAGCCAGAACGGTGCCCACAGTATGGCGAAGGCAGGAAAGACATATAAAGATATCCTTGATTTCTTCTACCATGGGGCTAAGATCAGGACGGAATGAGATCCGTTTGACAGAAAGCAGGGCAGAGACCTGACCGGAGCAAACAGAAAATATGTTACAGTTCAGCCATGCGCTGGTTTGAATGAGGGAGTGTGTTGCAAGCTTGCTTGCATAAGCACTTTCTCATCCAAATCAGCATATGGTGGAACCACCAAGCTTCTTGTTTTCATGAATATGGAAACAAGAAGATGTCATGGCTGAACTGTAACCAAAATATGTATAGAAAATATGTATAGAAAAACACGGTTCAGGAAAGAAAAAATGCTTTCTGAACCGTGTTTTTTAGTTGCCATGCATATGGAAGAAGCTGCCGGTGACAGCTTTTGTAAGTATTCCTGCTGTCATTGCCGAAAGTGAGCAGGCTTTTGCACCTATGCAGTTAATAAGAAAACTTCAGCATTCTGTACTCCATGCTGTCTTGTTTCCGTATGTGTGTCAAAAAATATATCAATATGATGTCCACGGACACCGCCGCCTTTATCTTCAGCTGTATATACCACTCCGTTGATCATAACCTGGGTTCCATAAGGGATAACTCTTGGGTCAACGGCAATAGTGTGACGGGAGCTGGCAACAGCACCGGTGCTGGTACTTCTGCCCCAACCTGCAGAACAGTGGCGGCATGGGCAGTAGCCGGTGGTCTTAAAAACACCAAGGGAAACCAGATGGGAAGCTGGTTCTTCAGTGGTTTTGGCGGCTTCTGTTTCCTGCTGCACCTGATCATTTGCAGCTTCTTCTGTCTGCTGTACCGGTTCAGAAAGATCAGTTTCTTCTGCACTGGCAAAAAAAGCAGAACTGATTATAAAAAATGCAGTGATAAAAGTCGTGGTTAATAGTTTCTTCATGTTCATTTCTACCTCCTTTTGCAGTCGGAAAGGACACATGTACTCCGGGAAGCACATAAAGGACTGCTCCGTTCACGATGCTGCATAATATTTGCAATGAATTATTAACACATTATAAATATATGTAACACTTTTGCAATATATGAACGATAATGTGATATTTATCATAGTTTTTTATTTTTGTCAAGAAAAATACAAAAAGCGTCAAAAAGCCCTTGACAAATCCCTTATAAAGGAATATATTATGCAATGTAGATGTTAGCACTCCAATAAGTTGAGTGCTAATAATTACAAAGAAAGCGAACAGGAGGCAGGAACACATGGATGCGCAGTTGGATGAGCGTAAGGTCACTATATTAAAAGCGATCATAAAAACTTATCTGGAAACAGGCGAGCCGGTGGGTTCCCGAACGATTTCCAAGTATTCGGAACTGAAACTCAGTTCTGCCACCATCCGCAATGAGATGTCAGACCTGGAAGAGATGGGCTACATTATCCAGCCACATACTTCCGCAGGACGTATTCCCTCTGATAAGGGATACAGGTTCTATGTTGACCAGATCATGCAGGAGAAAGAGAATGAAGTCACAGAGTTTAAGGATGTAATGGTCCAGAAGGTAGATAAACTGGAACTGGTTCTTAAGAAAATGGCTCAGGCTCTTGCAGCAAATACCAATTATGCAGCGATGATCAGCGGCCCCAGCTACCACAAAACAAAGCTGAAATTCATACAGCTTTCCAGAGTGGAAGCAAATAAGCTTCTGGTAGTAGTAGTAGTTGAGGGAAACATCATCAAGAATACCATGATCGATATTGGCGAAGATCTTGGGGAACAGGAACTTCTCAATCTGAACATCCTCTTAAACAGCAGCTTAAACGGACTGACCATTGAAGAGATCAATCTTGGAATTATCAGCAAGCTGAAAGAAGATGCAGGCATTCACAGCAAGGTGATCGAGCTGGTACTGAATGAAGTCGCCGAAGCAATTAAGGCCGGCGGAGAGGACCTGCAGATCTATACCAGTGGTGCTACCAACATTTTCCGGTATCCGGAACTGGCTGAAGGAGAAAAGGCCAGCAAGCTGATCGGAACATTAGAACAAAAAGAAGTGCTGCAGGAGTTTGTTTCCGATGTGAACGCAGACCAGCAGGGCGAAGGAGGCATCCAGGTATACATTGGTGATGAAACACCGATCCAGTCCATGAAGGACTGCAGCGTGGTCACAGCCAATTATGATCTGGGCGGGGGACTTCGTGGAACCGTAGGTATTATCGGTCCTAAGAGAATGGATTACGAAAAAGTTCTTGGAACTTTGAAAAATCTTATGAACCAGCTGGATGAAGCATTTAAAAAGGATGAAAGGTGATAGCAGTGAGTGAAGAAATGAAGAAAGAAGATCTGAAGGATCCGTCCAATATGGAACAGGAAGTTTCTGAGGAGTCTGCTTCTGAAAACACTGAAGCCAGTGCAGAAGAGGAAACCAAGGAGAAGGCACCTGAGAAAGAGGGCTTCTTTAAAAAGAAAAAAGATCCTAAGGATGAAAAAATAGAAGAACTGACCGACCGGGTAAAACGCCAGATGGCTGAATTTGACAATTTCCGCAAGAGAACGGAAAAAGAAAAATCCACCATGTATGAGATGGGGGCAAAAGACATCATCGAGCGTATGCTTCCGGTAATTGATAATTTTGAAAGAGGCTTAGCTTCTATTCCGGAGAGCGAAAAAAATACAGCTTTTGCTGATGGAATGGAAAAAATATATAAGCAGTTCCAGAAAGTCTTAGAAGACGCCGGTGTGAAAGCTATTGAGGCAGCCGGACAGCCATTCGATCCTAACTTCCATAATGCAGTGATGCATGTGGAAGATGAAAATTTCGGAGAGAATATTGTAGCTGAGGAACTTCAGAAAGGCTATATGTACCGTGACAGCGTTGTAAGACACAGCATGGTAAAAGTAGCAAACTGACATTGAGCACTTAACGAGGTCTTTTCGAGTTTAGTGCGAAAGTCGTTCCCGAAACTAGGCGAGGTCTTTCACGAGCCGTAGGTTGAGTGGAACAATTAAATATTGACAATTTTCATTAAACATATATAACAGGAGGAAAAAACTATGGGTAAGATTATTGGTATCGACTTAGGTACAACTAATAGCTGTGTAGCCGTTATGGAAGGCGGAAAGCCAACCGTTATCGCTAACGCAGAAGGCGTAAGAACCACACCATCTGTTGTGGCATTTACAAAAACAGGAGAGAGACTGGTAGGTGAACCTGCGAAACGTCAGGCAGTTACCAATGCAGACAGAACTATTTCTTCTATCAAGCGTCATATGGGTACTGATTATAAAGTAGACATCGACGGAAAGAAATATACTCCACAGGAGATTTCCGCGATGATCCTTCAGAAGCTGAAAGCAGATGCTGAGAGCTATCTGGGTGAGACAGTTAGCGAAGCAGTTATCACTGTTCCTGCATATTTCAACGATGCACAGCGTCAGGCAACCAAGGATGCTGGTAAGATCGCTGGTCTGGATGTAAAGCGTATCATCAACGAGCCTACAGCAGCAGCATTAGCTTACGGTCTTGATAACGAAAAAGAGCAGAAGATCATGGTATATGACCTTGGTGGTGGTACATTTGATGTATCTATCATTGAGATCGGTGATGGTGTCATTGAGGTTCTTTCTACCAATGGTGATACACGTCTTGGTGGTGATGACTTTGATAATGCAATTACCAACTGGATGATCGCTGAATTTAAGAAGGCTGAAGGTGTAGATCTTTCCAATGATAAAATGGCTCTTCAGAGATTAAAAGAAGCAGCTGAAAAGGCTAAGAAGGAGCTGTCTACAGCTACTACTACCAATATCAACCTGCCATTCATCACAGCTACTGCAGAAGGTCCTAAGCATCTGGATATGAACCTGACAAGAGCTAAATTTGACGAACTGACACATGATCTGATTGAGCGTACAGCTATTCCGGTACAGAACGCATTAAAGGATGCTGGCATTACCGCAGCTGAGCTTGGCAAGGTACTGTTAGTTGGTGGTTCTACACGTATGATCTCCGCACAGGAGAAAGTAAAACAGTTAACCGGCAAAGAGCCTAGCAAATCTCTTAACCCAGATGAGTGTGTTGCAATTGGTGCAGCTATTCAGGGTGGTAAATTAGCAGGCGATGCAGGTGCCGGAGATATCCTTCTTCTGGATGTAACTCCACTGTCCCTGTCAATTGAAACCATGGGTGGCGTAGCAACCAGACTGATCGAGAGAAATACAACCATTCCTACCAAAAAGAGCCAGATCTTCTCTACTGCAGCTGATAATCAGACCGCTGTTGATATCCATGTTGTACAGGGCGAGCGTCAGTTTGCAAGAGATAACAAGACCTTAGGCCAGTTCCGTCTGGATGGTATCCCACCAGCAAGAAGAGGTGTTCCGCAGATCGAAGTTACATTCGATATCGATGCAAACGGTATTGTAAATGTATCTGCTAAGGATCTTGGAACAGGCAAAGAGCAGCATATTACCATTACTTCCGGATCTAACATGTCTGATTCAGATATTGATAAGGCTGTTAAAGAGGCTGCTGAGTATGAGGCTCAGGATAAGAAGCGTAAGGAAGCGATCGATGCAAGAAATGATGCTGATTCTATGGTGTTCCAGACTGAGAAGGCTCTGGAAGAAGTTGGCGACAAGATCGATGCTAACGACAAGGCTGAGGTTGAGGCTGATTTAAATGCACTGAAAGAAGCTATCAACAGAGCACCGGTTGATCAGATGACTGATGCCCAGGTTGAAGATATCAAGTCAGGTAAAGAAAAACTGATGAACAGTGCCCAGAAGCTGTTTGCAAAGGTTTATGAGCAGGCACAGCAGGCTGGTGCAGGTGCAGGTCCAAACATGGGTGGCGCAAATGCAGGCAATGCAGGAAGCTCCAAGCCAGATGATGATGTAGTTGACGCTGACTTCAAAGAAGTGTAAGATTATATAACAGTTCAGACATGCGCCATTTTGGACGGGAAAGTGTATTGCAAGCCAGCATGTCTGAATTAACGGACGGGTCCGAGAGGGGATAAATCCCCTTCCGGGCCTTACCGTCTGTTTAAACAAAGGGCAAATTCAGCCTGATCGAGAAAGAATAGCAGTGATAAGAGGTAAACAACATGGCAGAGAATAAAAGAGATTACTATGAAGTTCTGGGTGTTTCAAAAGACGCTGATGAAGATACCCTGAAAAAAGCATACAGAAAACTTGCCAAGAAATACCATCCTGATGCAAATCCTGGTGATAAGGAGGCAGAGGCAAAGTTTAAGGAAGCTTCAGAGGCATACAGCGTACTGAGCGATCCTCAGAAACGTCAGCAGTACGACCAGTTCGGCCATGCTGCATTTGAGCAGGGCGGTGGTGCCGGTTATGGCGGCGGTTTCGGCGGCTTTGATTTCAATGGCGGAGATATGGGGGATATCTTTGGGGATATTTTCGGTGATATTTTCGGCGGCGGCCGTTCCAGATCAAGAAGCGGTCCTATGAAGGGTGCAAATGTAAGAACAGCAGTCCGCATTACCTTTGAGGAAGCTGTATTTGGCTGCGAAAAAGAGATTGAGATCAACTATAAGGAAGTATGTTCAAGCTGTAACGGGACTGGCGCAAAGCCAGGTACTTCCCCACAGACCTGTACCAAGTGTAATGGTAAAGGTAAGATCATGTATACACAGCAGTCTTTCTTTGGTCAGGTCCAGAATGTGCAGACCTGTCCGGAGTGTAATGGTACAGGTAAAGTCATTAAGGAAAAATGCCCTAACTGTTATGGTACCGGATACAAGACTGTCCGTAAGAAATTTAAAGTTTCTATTCCTGCAGGTATTGACAATGGCCAGTGCATCCGTATGGCTGGCGGCGGTGAGCCGGGAACAAATGGCGGCGAGAGAGGTGACCTGTTAGTAGAGGCAGTTGTATCCCAGCATCCGATCTTCAAACGTCAGGACACCAGTATTTATTCTACTGTACCGATTTCCTTTGCAAAGGCTGCGTTAGGCGGCCCGATCCGTATTAAGACCGTAGACGGCGAAGTAGAGTACGAAGTAAAACCAGGCACTCAGACAGATACCAAGGTACGTTTAAAGGGCAAAGGTGTTCCTTCTCTGCGCAACCGCAATGTGCGCGGCGATCATTATGTAACATTGGTAGTTAAAGTGCCAGAGCGTATGAACCAGGCCCAGAAGGATGCCTTAAAGCGCTATGATGACCTGATGAATGGAATTGAACCGGAAGAAGAGAAGCCAAAGAAAAAAGGACTTTTTAAATAGACTAACAAGGGTTAAAAAAGGAGAACTGCTGCAGGATGCTGATCAAAAAGAGAAAAAATACAGTGCCGCCCTGGAAGATATTCATTCTGACAGTGGTAGGTTTCGGGTTAATGCTTGCTATTGCATCCCACAGCCGGGACGAGGCATTAAACCGCTTAAATCAGGAATATACCATTACAGATGAGGGAAAGCCAAGGCATATTAAGTTTGAGTCTATGCCTGTAGGTGAAGCAGAGCAGGCAGTGGGAATGTATCTGCGCTATAATGCAATGGCCCAGTATGAGGAAAGTGAGAAGCTCCTTTCTGCCGACCAGACAAAAAATGTTCCTTTTGATGTTATGAAGGTTGATTTTGAGAACGGCATTTATCCACTGGATGTTCTGGTACATGGTTTTAAGACTTTATCTGAAGAGGAATATGGGGAAGAAAAATCCCTGTATGACAACCAGGCTACACTTCTTGGTTATACTTCCTATAAAGTAGTCCAGGTTTCCTTAGATGAGCAGTGGCCGGATGAAATAAAGGAAAATGTGACAAGGCAGTATGCAGTGGGGCGGAGCCGGAAAAACTGGAAGATATTTGCGATCACAGAGAAATAAATTATAGATTAAAACGAGAAGCGGATGAGGTATACCGCTTCTCGTTTTTTTGTTGCCATGTACCACTCTGCCAGTGCCATGTACAGGCGTGCTGTTGATGTGTTCACTGGACTGTAAGCTATTTACCATGTATCACATTGCGTTCATAATTAAAGATATACTGCTGCATTACCCCGGCATAGCCCTTATAGCAGCCAAAGGAATCGGTGATCATCTGGTCGTATAGTTTCTTTTTGGGCAGATCCTTGTATTTTACAGCGTTATAATAATGCTCATTTAAGATCTTCTCGATCCAGGTATCCACAGGGAAAGCATTAATGTGATGCAGACCGAAAAGGCATACGCAGTTGGCTACTTTTTTGCCAATGCCGTAAAAGCCGGTAAGATAATCCATGGCAGCTTCATAGTCCAGTGTGCTT
This sequence comes from Lachnospiraceae bacterium, assembly GCA_025758065.1. NCBI lineage: Bacteria > Bacillati > Bacillota > Clostridia > Lachnospirales > Lachnospiraceae > Lachnospiraceae bacterium. Next base: position 3,809,609 of record CP107199.1, on the reverse strand, counting down.
AAATAGGCGAGATCCAGATGGCCGTCAGTTGCATCGTGGCAGATGCGGTAGATGTATTTTGCCCGGTAGCCCAGTTTTAAAGCCAGAAGATCCTCGAAAGAGGCCTGACATAACTGCTCAGGAGTAGGAAATGCATAAAGCTGGCGACAATTGGTATCATTTTCTGTATCGCATGTATCGTCAGTAAATAAAAGTTTTGTCCCATACCGGCTGCAAAGTGCTTCCACCAACGCCCGGATGGCAGGAATGGTTTTCTGCTGGGAAATAACAAAGGTAATGATCATCTCCCAGGTATCCTGGCGCAGGATGCGGATGCCTTTTCCTGCCTGGGCAGCTGCTTTCAGGTAAGCATCGTCTGGAGCAACGGATGCTATCATTTGCTCATAATCGGTATCCATGTCAAAATAGTTTTTCCAGAAAACCTCTAAATCTGGATCACATTCCAGAAAAAAGGTATTATTTTCCTGCCGTATAAAAGAAACATGCCCCTGGCTTATGACCACCCAGGTATTTGCACTGTCAGGTGCCGGGATCATTCTGAAAACCTGTCCTGATCTGGCGGTCTGTTCTAAGTCAAAGCAGGGGATCTTATATGTAAATGTCATAAAATGCCTCCAAAATTTTTGCTTCTATAAAACAAAACGGTAAAACAAAAACGTAAAACAGTTGTTTTAAGAATAACATTAATGGTATCATAAATGGAGAAGAAAGAACAGATATGTTTTTGTGAATATGGAAACAAGAATATGTTATGGCTGAATTTTAACAAACAGTTTGAGAGTACATAAAAGGGTTGGTGTAAAATACGATGAAGAAAATTGCAGTTGTGGCGCTGGATCCGTTGGCCGGTGCTTCCTATACAAAAGAAGTAAGAGACCTTTTTGGTGAATATGCGGAAGTAGTGGGTTATAGCGTAAGAGATGGATCAGCTGCCGGAGTTCTTCCAAGAGCGGATCTGTTTGCTATATCTACAGATGCCTATGGTTCTGCAGAAGAAGAGGCCCGCCATGTGCCTATTGATAGTCAGATCATGTCCATTGAGGTTACTTTTTACTGGGAAACCCTAAAAAAACTGTTTGAGATACCACAAGGAACGAAAGTGCTGTTTGTGAATGTTACCAGTAATATGGCAAGAGAGGCTATTACCCAGTTAAGCTCTCTTGGAGTAAACCATCTGCAGTTCATTCCTTATTATCCCGGCGCTGTTTTAGAAGAACCGGTGGATATTGCGGTAACTCCCGGTGAATCCCGTTTTGTGCCGCCTTCTGTAAAAACAGTGATCGACTGTGATCACCGTCCCTGTTCCTATGGAATGATGGTAGAAATAGCTTTGCGTCTGGGACTGGAATATCTGCCGGAAACAGAAAGCTTTATGAATTATGCCAAGGTAGTGGCCTCCAATCACTACAGCTTTGACCTGATGTATGCTAAAAGCCGCAGGCAGGAAAGCCAGATGCATATTCTGGCGGAAAGCCTAGATGAAGGTCTGATCGGTGTGAACGAAACAGGAGATATTTTTGTATGCAATAAAAAGGCATGTCAGATCGCCCGCATTTCTGAAGAACTTACTATGGGGAAAAAGGGGGAAGAGGTTTTTCCTTATATTCCTTTTTATCAGGTCCTTCGTGAGAAAAAAGCGGTTCCTGAGAAGATAATCCGTCTGTTTGGAACCGATATTTCCCTTGCAGTAGTGCCGGTTGTGCGGAAGGAAAACTGCATAGGTGCCTTTGCCATGCTCCAGAAGTTTAATGAGCAGGAGTCCCGTCAGAATGCCCTTCGAAGGCAGATGATGCAGAAAGGCCATTATGCCAGATATACGCTGGATGACGTGATAGGTATTTCCACAGCGATTACAGAAACAAAAAATATTCTGCGGAAAATGGCGGCAACAGACAGCCCGGTCCTTCTTATGGGTGAGACTGGTACAGGAAAAGAACTGATGGCTCATGCGCTCCATCAGGCTTCCAGACGGGCAGATGGACCATTTATCGCCATTAATGTGGCTGCCATGCCGGAAAATCTTCTGGAAAGTGAACTTTTTGGTTATGAGGAAGGCGCTTTTACAGGAGCAAAAAAGGGAGGCCGTCCGGGACTTTTTGAATTTGCCCACCAGGGAACCTTATTTTTAGATGAAGTGGAAGGAATGAGCCTTTCCATGCAGGTAAAACTTCTGCGTGTCCTTCAGGAAGGGGAGATCATGCGTGTAGGCGGCGGCAGCATTATCCGTGTGGATGTGCGTATTGTGGCAGCTACCAATGAATCCCTGGAAGAAAAGATACAGGATGGAAGTTTCAGGAAAGACCTGTATTATCGTTTAAATGCACTGACAGTAGAGATACCGCCTTTAAGAAAGAGAGGGGATGATATTTTTTTGCTGTTGGATTATTTTATGCGGAAAATGGGCGGGGATTTTACTTTGGCAGAAGGTGTTAAGACATTTTTACGCAGGCATCCATGGCCGGGAAATATAAGAGAACTTCAGAATGCAGTAGAGTATTTTAATTATCTGGCAAAGCCGGTGATCGGACTTTCAGATCTGCCGCCTACAATGACCCGGTTTGTGGATGACGGATCAGATGACGGCGAAGGGGAAGTAAATGACAATGCAGCAGATGACAGAGAAGCAGACATGGCCTATCAGGCTGCAGTAGATAAAAAACAGTTTGTATTAAATCAGCTGGCACTAGCCTGGAAAGAAGGAAAAACAGCAGGAAGAGAGAAGATACTGGAGGCAGCTAAAAAGGATCATATCTCTATGACACAGAAACAGGTGCGGGATTTATTAGATGAACTGGCAAAAGAGGGATTGATCCAGGTTGGCAGAGGCAGAGGGGGAAGTAAAATTACAGAAAAAGGGTTAAATAAATTAAAGATTAATTAAAAACAGATTTAAAATGGGTTGAAAACCAATTGACAACCAATTAAAAACCTGAAAAACCTATAAATACAACCAATAAAATGATCAATTACGAAAATCGACCTAATAAAAATACCAGAATTTTTCAGAAAAGCGACATAAAACTAAAGGAAATTATTTTTTTTCAATAAAAAAGCGGAAAAATAAAAGTTGGCACGGGATTTGCTTTATATATAAGCATCAACCGGAAACGGGAAAGAAAGGATAGAAATCGTAATGAAGTACAACTTTGATGAAGTGATCGACAGAAGCAACAACCGTTCTTCTAAGTATGATGAACGACTTAAGAAGTTCGGAACCGAAGATGTGATCCCGTTATGGGTAGCTGATATGGATTTCAAAACTGCCCAGCCGATCATCGATGCATGCAAAAAGAAAGCGGAGGAAGGTATATGGGGATATACATCCAGACCGGCAAGTTACTTTGAGGCAGTACAGGAATGGGAAGAGAAATATTATGGTTGGAAGCCGGAAACTTCGCACATGAGCTGGTGCCTTGGTGTTGTTCAGACCATGGCAGCCCTGATGAAGATCTACACAATGCCAGGAGATAAGATCCTGATCCAGACTCCTGTATATTCTGAGTTTTATGACATTCCAGAGGCAATTGGCCGTGTAGTAGTAGAAAATCCTCTGGTAGAAGAAAATGGAAGCTGGCATGTAGATTACGAGGACTTCGAACGTAAGGTAAAAGAGTGTAAAGTATTTTTGTTGTGTAATCCTCACAACCCATTAGGTCTTGTGTGGGATAAAGAAGACCTGGAAAAAATGGCAAAGATCTGTATGGAAAATGAGGTAATGCTCATTTCTGATGAGATCCATTCTGATCTGATCTTCCACGGAAAGAAGCATACCAGAACTGCTACTATTTCTAAAGAAATCCATGATTATGTAGTAACCTGTGTTTCCGTAACAAAGACCTTCAACCTGGCTGGTCTTCAGGCATCTACCACCATTTTCCCAAATCTGAGAATGAAGGCAGATTTCGACCGTTACTGGAGCTCAATGGATATCCACAGAAATAATGCATTCAGCTCTGTTGCTATTGAAGCTGCTTACAGAGAAGGCCGCGAGTGGTTAGACCAGTTGCTTCCTTATCTGTCTGCAAACTTTGATTTTGTTAAGGAATACTGCGAGAAGAACATTCCTCAGATCAAGCCAAACATCCCGGATGCAACTTACCTTGTATGGTTAGACTGCCGTGATCTGGGAATGAGCAATGAAGAATTAAGAAAGTTTATGATCGAGAAGGCTAAGATCGGATTAAATGAAGGATATACCTTTGGAAGAAGCCTGACTGGATTTATGCGTCTGAATGTAGCATGCCCACGCAGCGTACTGGAAAAAGCTCTGGGACAGTTAAAAGATGCTGTAGATGCACTGGACAAATAAAATACAGTGTAATTTTAAACAGTACAATTTAAAACAATATAATTTAAAACAATGCAAAACGAGATAATTTTGGGGGAAATTATGGACAAGAAGAAAATCTGGGAAAGCTACCGCTTTCCGCTGATCCTTTTAGGAGGAATTATTTTAGGAGCGATCCTTGGAGCAATTTTAGGAGAGAAAGCAACTATACTTGCACCAATTGGTAATGTATTCATCAACCTGCTGTTTATGGTTGTAGTACCTATGGTTTTCGTTTCTATTGTTAATGCAGTAGGAAGTATGTTAAATATGAACCGTCTTGGAAAGATCCTTGGTTCCCTGATCGGTGTATTTATTGTAACCGGACTGATCGCATCTGTTCTGGTACTGGTAGTTGTAAATGTATTCCCACCAGCTGCAAATACTACTATTGAGATGACTAGCGGCGAAATGGGAGAAATGGCAAGTGTTGGTGATATGATCGTTAGTACACTGACTGTAGATGATTTCTCCGGTCTGATGAGCAGAAAGAATATGCTTCCGATCATTGTTGCAGCTATCTTTACCGGTCTTGCAGTAGCAAAGTGCGGCGGACAGGAAAGCCCATTTGGTAAAGTAATGTGCAACTTAAATGACATTATCATGAAGATCGTTGATATGATCATGAAATTTGCTCCTCTTGGTCTTGGCGCATATTTTGCAAACCTGGTAGGTGAATTTGGTCCTCAGCTGATAGGTGATTATGGCCGCTGCATGCTGATCTACTATCCGATGTGTATTGTTTACGGCGTTGTATTCTTCCCGTTATATGCTTACTTTGCAGGCGGAAAGAAAGGCGTAAAAGCCATGGCAAAGAACATCTTCAACCCAGCTATTACTGCATTTGCAACACAGAGTTCATGTGCAACCATCCCTGTAAACCAGGAAGCATGTGATAAGATGGGTGTGCCTCAGGATATCAGTAATATCGTTCTTCCTATGGGTGCTACCATGCATATGGACGGTTCTGTATTATCCGCTATTACAAAGATCGCTTTCCTGTACGGTGTATTCAACATGCAGTTTACAGGTGTTGGAACCTATGCAATGGCAATCGCAGTAGCAGTTTTAAGTGCATTCGTATTATCCGGAGCTCCAGGCGGCGGCCTTGTAGGTGAAATGCTCATTGTCAGCCTGTTCGGTTTCCCAGGAGAAGCATTCCCACTGATCGCAACCATTGGTTTCTTAGTAGACCCAATGGCTACCTGCTTAAATGCATCTGGTGATGCTGTTGCTTCTATGATGATCACACGTGTTGTAGAAGGTAAGGACTGGATCAATAAAAAGATCAATGGTTGATTTATTTAACGGATAAGGCGCCTGCACTGGCATGTAGTGGAGCGCATCAGCACGGGATTTTTGAATATACATACAAAAAACACATAAAAGACGAGGAAAAATCACTATGAAAGTTACAGTAGTTGGAAGTCATCTTTGCCCAGACACTCTTTATGCTTTACATCAGCTTGCTGCAGCAGGGGCTGAAATTGATTTTAAGGATATTTTATCCTGCCATGCAGATCTTAAAGCATACTTAAACCTGCGTGATAACTCTGATCTGTATGCACAGATCCGCGGTACAGAGTGTCTTGGGATCCCGTGCTTCATAAAAGAAGATGGAAATGTCACCTTAGATTTATCAGAAGTTTTAAAGTGATCAGGGAAATTTTCTTTTGTGATCGTTCATTAAGATACAGTATAAAAAAATGTAAGTCATCGCGCAAGCGGTAAGGGAGAATGTAAAGGAGGGTGCTGTGAAATGAGAACAACATTTTGCAGTATCCTTTTTTGCGAAATCTGTTGTATATAGGATTTAGGAGAAAATATGATGCATGCATTAACAGAACTGATAAAAAGTGACATGAAACCAGCTCTTGGTGTTACAGAACCGGGAGCCATTGCTTTTGCTGTATCCACAGCAAAAGCTCATATAAAAGGCACTGTAAAAAGGGTAGGTTTAAGATTAAACAGCGGTATGTATAAAAATGCCTTTACCTGCGGCATTCCGGGAACAAGTGAGGTGGGAAATTATTATGCTGCAGCTTTAGGTGCTGTTGCTGCAGATCCAAAGAAGGGCCTGGAATGTCTGGAAGGTATTGGAAAGGCAGAGGAAGATGCTGCAGGCGAAATGATCAAAGCGGGAATGATATCAGTTTCCATGAGCAGTATTACCAGCCGCATTTTCATTGAAGCAACTGTAACAGGAGAAGACTCAGAGGCAGTTGTTACTATTCAGGATGCCCACACAAATATTACAAAGATCACAGAAAATGGAACTGTAGTATTTGAAAAGGAAGCAAAAGCAGCACAGGAGAGCAAAGAGGACACACCGTTGATCCATCAGTATACCCTGGCGCAGATGGTAGAGTATGTAAATACTGTTTCTGCACAGGAACTGGATTTTATCAAAGAAGCATATAAAGTAAACTATGAGCTGCTTCAGGAAGGCTTAAAGAGTCCAAAGACTACCTACGGACCATATCTGTTAAAGAAGAATGGTGGTTTTCTGGTATCAGAAGATGAAAGAAAGACTGCTTCATTATTCTGCAATGGAGCGATTGAGGCGAGAGTCATCGGTCTTTCAAAACCAGCTATGAGCATCACCGGTTCCGGTGCCCATGGTATTATTGCAACCATGCCGTTATATGCTGTATACAAGATCAATAACTATACAGATGAGCAGCTTCTTCGTGCTACTGCACTAAGCTATCTGGTATGTATGTACATTAAGGAATATTCCGGCAAGCTGTCTGCATTCTGCGGCTGTGCTATTGCAGCAGGAACGGGAATGGCCTGTGCACTGGCATGGTTAAAAGGCGCCTGTGCAGAGACTATGGAAAAAGTTATCAATAATATGGCAAGCAGTATTACAGGTATGATCTGTGACGGCGGCAATCAGGGATGTGCCATGAAAGGCATTGTGGCAGTAGATGCAGCCTTTGACTCTGTAGAACTGGCTATGGACGGCGTATATATTTACAATGCCCACGGCATTAATGGTGCAACTCCAGAAGAGACCATGCACAATATGGGGCTGATCGCATCACCTGGTATGACAGGAACGGAGAAGACTATTGTGGATATTCTTGACGGAAAGAATAAGTAATATTGTGCAAAACCTTTGGAAGGAGGAATTCTATGGAGTTTTGGAAAATGAATGGTGCTGGAAATGATTTTATTATTATACAAAAATTAAAACTTTTCAAAAAATTCAAAATCACTGTTGACAAATGATCTGTTTTACGATAAAATTAAATATTTAACAGTAAAATTTATCAAAACACCGCTGAAAGCCTTATTCTATTTAGTTTTTTCAGCGGTGTAGTTTCGTTTTACTATATAGTCTTTTTTCTGAATCAGATATGGAGAATAGATTTTTATGATTTTTCTCGAGATTGTTTACTACGTTTTTGGATTTCTTTCATTTTCCTTTTGGTAAGAAATTCATAATCCGTTTCGAATCCAGCTACTTCATGTAATGCATCTGTCAGTTTAGTAGATTCATAAATCGGTATGAACCCCTGCCCCTGTACATCTGCAAATTCATAGTCTCTTAATGTCGACAATAACTCTTCACATGTATATTTCCGCTCGAGCTTTTTTTCGAGCAGACGATAAATGAACAGCGCCAGAAAACAGATTAGGAAATGTGCTCGGATCCGGTCGTTTCGCTGGACAAAAACAGGACGGGCAGAAAAATCTGTTTTCATGATCCGAAAGCATGCTTCAATCTGCCAACGGCTTTCACTGTACCCAAACTCCTCAATCACTTTTTTCTCGAGTGGTTTCAAAGATGTCTGTTCATTTTGATTTCCTGGAAATATGCTGAAAGCCAGTGGGATTCCATCTCCGTCGGTAAAGAGTCTCATCTGCACGATAGGGTTTGGACGGTGTTCTTTACTTTTTCCGTATTTTTTATCTCCATCTTCTTGTTCAATCTCAAAGTAGTAGTTGGTACAGTCGTAGTAAAGAACTCCATCGTTACGTTTTAAAACAGACTTTGGATTGCGATATAGCTCTGACTGAATCAGATCACATTCTTCTGAAAGAACATTCAATGCCCGGTAAGTCAGATAAAATACATTAGTAAGTCTGAAATAAAGAAACTCTAAATATTCCATAAATTCTGAAGAGAAAAGGAATATTTAGAGTTTTCTTTTGGGTAACAATCATTGCGCGGCTGCAGCAACTTCTTTCATGAGCGGGAGACAGGCGTCGAAAAACATTTTATAACTTTCGCAGAAATAATTTACATAAAGTCCACTTGCCATATCCAGATCACGGTTTCTCTGGCATCCGCCACGACAGATGGAAAAATATGGACAGGACAGGCAGCTCTTCTTCAGCTTTTTGGAGCGTTCAATAAAACCGATTTCCGCCCGCTTCCTGTCAATCGAATCCAACTGATCTGTATTAAAATTTCCTAGTTTATACTCATCCAGTACATAGAAGTCGCAGGGATACACACTGCCGTCTGCTTCCACGGCATTTTGTATGTTGCAGATACCGCACTGGTCGCAGGCCTCCGGGCGGTATCCCATTAGGATGCCGATGTAGTTTTCAAACTGGCGGATGTACGGCTGGCGGCCCCTTTTCCAGTCTTTATACCATAGGTGGAATAGTGTGATCAGAAACTCCCCATACTGTTTCGGTGAGAGAGCATAAGGATTTTGCCCATGAGGTTCCTCTAAGGGATCCAGACAGGCGATATACTGCTGATATCCTAAGCCATTTTTGCGGTAAAAATCATAGATTTCAGTGATATGTGCCGCGGTATTTCCCGTTACAACGGTAAGAATATTAAAGTCTACGCCATGCTTTTGCAGAAGTCTGGCAGCACCGAAAATGCGCTCAAACACGGATTCATACCCGGCAGCATGGCGGTAAATATCATTGGTCTCCCGGATACCGTCTAAGGAAAGCCCAACTAAAAAGTGGTTTTCCTTGAAAAATGCACACCATTCATCATCCAAAAGATACCCATTTGTCTGAAAAGCATTCTGCACCTTGATGTGATTGCGGTTATACTGTTTTTCATAGGCAACCGCCTTCTTGAAAAAATCGAGTCCCCGAAGGGTAGGTTCGCCACCCTGAAAAGCATAGGAAACAACGCCTTCCGCCCGCAGGATGGTCTTTCGTATTACATTTTTTAGTGTTTCTTCCGACATGAACCCGTAGGATTTCTGCAGGCGTTTCTGGGCCTCATCACAATAAAAGCAATAGTCGCAGTGCATGTTGCACATGCCGGAGGATGGTTTCATAAGTACGCTGATTGGTGGCATGATAAAAACTCCTAACGTTTTTCTTTTTTATATTCTTCCGGGGAGACGCCCCAGTATTTTTTAAAAGCTTTTCCGAAGTATCCGCCATTGGAATATCCCGTCTTTTCAGCAACTTCATAAATGAGCATGTCTGGGGATTTTAAAAGTTTGCCTGCTGCCTGCATCCGCACATCGGTGAGGTAGGAAGAGAAGTTGGTACCGGTCTCTTTCTTAAAAAGATTGCTTAAATGGGATGGAGTGACATTCACGAGACCGGCAACAAGGTTTAAGTCGATATTTTCGCTATAGTGAAGCTGGACATATTCCTTTATCTTCAAAATTTCAGACCTCTCTCCGGAATGCTTATCGCGGACCAATTCTGAAAACTCCATAATAAAATCAGACAGGATTTTCTGGCAGGTCCGTAAGGTATGGGCCTGGCGGATGCGCCTTAGAATGTCATTTTCATCCGCTGTCATCTGGTAAAGGGAAAAATTCAGTTCCCTGGCAACCCGGATGAAAATGTTCAGGATCTCTTCCATATAAGAGTAACACTGAAAAGGATAGAATAGGCCGCTTTTAAGCCATAGTAAAAAGCGCTGGACCAGTTCCGAAGATTTTTCACTGTTTCCGGAGGAAAGGGCAATATAAAGTTCCTGGGCCTGGGAATCCGTAATGAATGGAAAGCCTACGGAGGTAAGCAGAGGATAAGGTAGCGGTTCACTTCGCTCATAAAAAATGCAGGCAGAAAGGGCTTCTTCGGCCTGTTTCATTCCGGCTTTAAAAGAAGTTTCATCCTTTAATAAAGGACTGATACCGAAATATACGGTCTGATTGACGTATTGTTTCATGGCAGCTCCAATCTGGCGGCAGAGGAGAAGATCTTTCTTTGTGTTGGATATAAGAAGGTATCCTTTTTCATCAAGGGAAAACAGTTCCTGTCCTGGGTAACGTACGCAGATCTGGTTTAACAGGTTATAGATTAAGTTTTTGCGATTGGTATCCGTAATCGGAGCAGTATCTGGTTCAAAGGAAAAACGGATCAGGTGATAATCCTGAATGGAAATATCCAGTTTGATGTTATGGAGTACATTCTCCACCTGCTCATGATCCTCAAACCCCTGATTTTGAAGGCGCTTGATAAAAAGATATTTCAGATCGTCTGTATTTAAAGAAAAGGAAGCGTTCTTTTCCGGCTGGTCAGAGATGGCCTCTTTCATTTCCTTTAAGACTTCCAGCAGTTTGGCCGGATCAATAGAAAGCTTTCGGATATAATCATGGGCACCGTACTTCATAGCTTCACGGACCAGTTCAAACTCATCAAAGCAGCTTAGGACTAGAGACTGGATGGATATTTTTTCCTGTTTCAGGTGTTTGAGTAAAGTTATTCCGTCCATTCCCGGCATTTTGATGTCGGTGATCAGAATATCGGGTTTGAGTTTTAAGATTTTTTCGTAAGCTTCTTTGCCATCGGCTGCTTCTGCAATCACATCAAAACCATACATATTCCATGGAAGGACGGTTTTGATGCCGGCCCTTACCAATGGTTCATCATCTGCAATCAGTACCTTTATCATTGTTCTCTCTCCTTTTGGACAGAAGGCTGTCTATCTGTTTATGTTGCGGGAAGCGGATCGTCACGGTTGTAAAAGAGTTGCCGTCACTGTCATATTGTAAGCCGTAATCAGGACCATAAGCCAGCTGTATGCGTTCCTGGACATTGCTCACGCCGAGACCAGAGAAGACATACCCCTTTTTACCATGCTTTTTGGGCTTTAGGATTTCTTTCATAGTATCTGCATCCATGCCTGTTCCATTATCCTGAACCTGCAGGATGATAATGCCGTTTTCACACCGGCCGGAAATATCAATCATGAGAAAATCCCGTGCTTCAATATTGTGGAGAATGGAATTTTCCACCAGGGGCTGTAGAATCAGTTTTAAGGTGTGTTCTTTTAAAATTCCCTTTTCTATGTGGTAGGTCACATCGAAACGGCCAGGATAGCGCACCTGCTGGATCTGGATATAACTTTTGATGTTTTCCAGCTCTTCTTCAATAGGAAGCACGTCATTGACCTTATTCATGCTGATCTCAAGAAGCCGGCCAAGGGCGGTAATGGTGTTGGTGATGTGTTCTGTCCCGGACATTACGGACATCCATTTGATGGAGTTTAGGGTATTAAAGAGAAAATGGGGATTAATCTGGGCCAGAAGCATTTCAAAGCGCAGCTCACTTTCCCGTTTCTGGGTGACCTGTATTTCCTCAATCAGATGGCCAATCTCTGTAACCATGTTGTTGAAGGTTCGGGAAAGACTGCTGATCTCATCTTTGGAATCGGTAGTGGCGATTTCGGCATTCAGGTTCCCAGCCATAACCTGCTGCATCTGTTCTTTCAGCTTAAAAAGTGGACGCAGCTGCGAATAAATAGCGAAAAATGTGGCCAGAAGACATATCATTAATAGTCCCAGGGATACAACAAACATGAAAGTGCGCAGTTCATAGATATCCTGATAGAGAAATTCCGTAGAAATGGTATCCGTCAGGCGCCAGCCTGAAAGATGAATGGAGATTTCTTCCTGGAAATCTTTACTGCCTTTTGGGGTATGGATCCCGCAGATGGTATAGCCGGAAGAATCACATAGTCCCATGGTTCCTGCAGTGGACCCTAACAGGTTGGAAAAGCTGCTGGCAGGAAGGGAGATGACCAGATAAAAGCTTTTCGGTGAAAATGGCGGGAGCTTTCTAATATAGGAAACGAAAGTCTGATTGCTTTCAAAACGGCGGTAACTCTGGTGGGCGTTCGTAAAATATACCGACGGAACTATCTGCTCCGCAAAAAAATCCTCAAAGCGGAATTTCTGTTGGGGAAGCGTGGAGTAGAGCAGTTGGTCATTGGATAAAACACTGATGTCAGCATTGGAACTTAACAGGGAATTATTTACATTCTGGATCTGCTCATTGGCATCCTGCCAGCATTTTAAATAGGAATATCCCTTTGTTGCGGATTCACGGTAAAGAACACCGTAATTATTTAAGGATATCAGATAATCAGAAGCTTGAATCATGTTTAGGCAGAGACTCTCAATGTCATTTTTTGTTTGGTTCAGATTTTCTCGTTCCAGTGACTGAGCCTTGTCTCGGATAATGGTTTCAGCTTTTTTGTACACCCATGAAAATAGGGTCAGATAAGGAACGAGGAACAGAACAATAATAATAAGGAATAAACGGCAGGACAGGTTTAGTTTCATAAAAGTATGTTTTATCATAATAAATCCTCCCTCTTCCTTATATTGTTGAGATTTTAAAGCGGTATCTTGTGTTTAAAGTATACAATAGTGAAAGTTCAAAAAAAAGTATCTTTGAAAATTGCGTAAAAAAGTACCATTTTTCAAAAAATATTACCACAAGCGTAAAAAAATACCAATTTGCCTTTTTATTCTCCGTTCATAAACAAGGGGTATCGGGTCTATAATAAAGCCAACAAGTAAAAAGGAGGAAGCTATTATGAAAACAAGAAGAACACTTGCATTGGGGTTATCAGCAGTGATGGCAGTTTCCGTACTGTCCGGCTGCGGAAGTTCCAGTTCTAGCACGACAGCAGATACAAAGGGGGAAAGCAATGCATCCGCAGAAAGCTCCACAGAGCCGGTCGTACTTCACTGGTGGGGATCCTTTGCAGAGAATATGGGCCCAGAACAGGTATGTGAAGCTTTTAATAAAATAGATCCCAATCTCCAGGTGGAGTACACAAGATATGTCAATGATGATGCCGGAAATACAAAACTGGATATGACACTGATGTCTGATGATTCCATTGATGTGTTTTTAAACATGAATGACGTTCTTTTAATGAAGAGAATCGAGAACGGATATATGTATCCGTTAGACGAACTGTTTGAAGGCGCCGGCTTCAGTCTGGAAGATGATTATGATGAAAATATTACCCAGAAAGAAATAAACGGTCATTATTACAGCCTTCCGGCAAAACGTATCACATCCACGATCCTTTACAACCAGCAGATGTTTGATGATGCAGGGATTCCTTATCCAAGTGATGATTGGACCTATGATGAATTCTTAGATACAGCCAGAAAGCTGACAAAGGGAGAAGGAAACGATAAGGTTTATGGCTGGTTTTTCCCAGGATATGATGCAGGTCAGCCGGCTCTTCGTATGATTGAGAGCAAGCTGGGGCTTGACTGGATGTATGCTCCAGATGGAAAATCCGCAGCCATTGATACAGAAGATGTAAAAGATCTTACCGAGAAGTACTTACAGCGTGTAGAAGAAGGAATTGAGCCAAGTTATGTAGATGTAACCACACAGAAAATGGAGCCTGCAAATATGCTCTTAACTGGCAAGGCTGCCATGGTATTTGGTGACTGGGTCGTAAGAAATGTAAAGGATACAGACAATTATCCTCACGATTTCAAGGTTGGTTTTGCAAGAATGCCAAGACTGTCTGCAGATCAGGAAAATAACTATACCACTTCTTACAGCGATGACTTAAGCATCAATTCCAAATCTCAGCATCCACAGGAAGCTATGAAGTTCATAAAATGGTATCTGGAAGAAGGTATGGATTATGTTGCGCCATATGCAAGAATCCCAGCGTGCAAGAAATATGATGCAGATAAAGTGGCTTCTCTGATCTTTGGAGAGCAGTCTGATCTGTTTGATATGGAAAGTGCTAAAAATATCTATCTGACACCAACTGACTTTTATGTACGTAAGAACATGCCAGTTGCAACAGAGATCAATACTATTCTGACTGAGGAATTTGATAAGGTATTTGCAGGTGCCCAGTCTGTAGAAGAGACCTTACAAAATGCCCAAAAGAGAGCGGATGAGAAAATCGCTCAGGAACAGTAGTGCAGGTGATGACCTATGGATAAACAAAAGCGCAAGAAACTTAAAACTGCCGCAAAGGGCTATGCTTTTATCGGCATCAACCTGATTGGTGTGCTTATATTCTGGACCGTTCCCATGCTTTTCAGCTTTATTATAAGTATCTCGAAGTGGGACTTTTCCAAAGGATTTAAAGGCATTAAGATCGTAGGATTTTCCAACTACATTGAAATATGGAGGGATGCGTGGTTTCGCGCTTCCCTCATCAATAACATTGTGTTCACGGTTAGCTATGTGGTGATTTTAATCGTACTGTCTTTCATTGTGGCTTATCTCTTAAATGAATATGTAGTCGGAAAGAAATTTGTACAGTTGGGACTGTATCTGCCATATATCGTAAATATTGTAGCGATCTCCGCAGTATGGCTGGCTCTTTTTTCTAATAATGGACCGATTTTGAATTTACTTAGAAAACTTGGAATGTCAAATCCGCCGGTCTTTATTTCAGATCTTCACTGGGCATTGCCGACGATTGTGATGATCTGTGTATGGCAGAACATGGGCTATACCGTGATCCTGTTCCTTTCCGGTATGATCAATGTATCTAAAGATCTGTATGAAGCAGCTGCCATTGACGGAGCAAACGGGCTTGCCCGTATCTGGTATGTAACGATCCCCATGCTTTCAGGAACCACCTTTTTTATCGTCATCACATCGGTGATCAACTCTTTCAAGGTGTTTGGACTGATCAACCTGATGACCCACGGTGGACCTGGAACGGCCACAACCATGTTGGTATACAACATTTACCGTACAGCTTTCCAGTTTGGTAAACTGGAATTCGCATCTGCTCAGGGAATCGTCCTGTTAGCGATCATCTTCTTCATTACCTGGCTGCAGTTCCGCATCCAGAAGCGTAATGAAGAGTAAGGGGGCATGATGAAATGAAGAATAATAAAAGAATCGCAAAAATAATATGTAGCCTCTGTCTCTGGTCGCTAGTACTGCTGTGTATTGTTCCTTTTATCTGGATGGTTTCTGCCAGTTTTAAGAGAGAGGCGGATATATTCGCAGTGCCATTCCGACTGATTCCGGATTATCTGAACCTTCAGAATTTCAAAGAAGTCTGGTTTGGTAAATACAGTTATTCATTGATGTTTTTAAACTCAGCGAAGGTAACACTGCTTTCCGTTGGGTTTGCAGTAACAACTTCCATCCTTGCGGGATATGGATTTTCCAAGATAAAGTTTCCGGGAAGGGATAAGATCTTTCTTCTTTATCTGGCGACCATGATGATTCCCCATCAGCTTTTAATGGTGCCCAAAATGTTGATGTTTAAGGAAATGGGCATTTACAATACCCATTGGGCACTGATCCTTCCGGCTGCATTTTCCATTTACGGCGTGTTTATGGTGCGCCAGTACATGCTGCAGATACCGGAGGAACTTTCTGAAGCAGCTCGCATTGACGGGGCGGGAGATATGCGCATCTGTTTCCAGATTATAGCACCCCTTTGCAAGCCGGCGCTGGTAACACTGGTCATTCTGTTCTTTACATGGAGTTGGAATGATTATGATAATGCACTTATCTTCATCAATAATAAAAATCTCTACACCATCAACCTGGGACTGGTAAACTTCATGGATGAAACTGGATTAAAATATAGCCTGATCATGGCTGCCAGCGTTATCTCCATTTTACCGATCTTTGCCATTTTCCTGGCAGCGCAGAAGTATTATATCGGCGGTCTTACAGCAGGTGGTGTGAAAGGATAAAGGAAAGGATAAAGGATTGATTATGAAAAAGAAACCAAATATCATTTTTATCATTACGGATGATCAGGGGGCATGGGCAGTAGAATCGGAGACAAACCATGACATTAAGACTCCGAATTTAACACGGTTGGCAGCGCAGGGAACCACTTTTGATGAGTTTTACTGCACATCTCCGGTGTGTTCACCGGCCAGAGCCAGCATTGTAACTGGAAAAATCCCTTCCTGCCATGGTATCCAGGACTGGCTGAAAAAAGGCAATCTGGATGCATGGAAATACCCCCATATGGCTGTGATGGACGGTTTCGACATGGAAGATAAAGCCATTGATTATTTAAAAGGCCACAAGACTTATATGGAGTATCTGGCTGAAAATGGTTACCATTGTGCGTTAAGTGGAAAATGGCACATGGGTGATAACATCAACAAGAAAAAAGGATTTGAGTACTATTTCACCGTTGGAAGAGGCGGCTGCCATTATTATGATGCAGATATTTTTGAAAACGGAGTGCTTTCCATTTCTCATGAATATATCACTGACACCATTACAAACCATGCTCTTGAGTATCTGGATAAAATGTCCGGTGAAGGCGCACCGTTTTATTTAAGTGTCCATTACACAGCGCCACATAGCCCGTGGGAAGAAAATGAACATCCAAAGGAATTTAGGGATCTTTACAAGGACTGCGAATTTAAGGATACGCCGGATCTGCCGATTCACCCGTGGCAGGCAAATACCTGTCCGATCGGGGATACACCGGAGAAGAGACGGGAATACCTGACCGGCTACTATGCGGCAATTTCTGCCATGGATGCGGGTGTCGGCAAGATCATGGATTGGGTAGAGGGCCATGGCTTGGAGGACGATACGGTGATCATCTTTGCTTCTGACAATGGTATGAACTTAGGACAGCATGGTATCTGGGGTAAAGGAAACGGAACCTATCCACCAAATATGTATGATTCTTCTGTAAAGGTACCGTTCATCATCAAAGTACCTGGCTGCGAGGCACCAGGAAGCACTTGCTCTGCTATGGCAGGACAGTACGATATTTTCCCAACCATTCTGTCCCTGGCCGGCTGTGAATATGAATTGGAGCTGAAGCAACCTGGAAGGAGTCTGCTGGAACAGATCAATCATCCAACTGCTGAATATGAGGATCGTATCGTAGTTTTTGATGAATACAGCAAGACCCGTATGATCAAGAAGGGAAAATTAAAATATATCCACCGCTACGGTGATGGCCCCTGCGAATTTTATGATCTTTCCACGGATCCAGATGAAGAAAATAACCTTTATGGAAACCCAGTCTGGGAAGAGCAGATCCAGCGCTTAAAGTCTGAAATGGAAGAGTGGTTTGATCGTTACACAGACCCTAAGATGGATGCCAGAAAAGGCGGGGCTGTAGGCCGCGGACAGGAAAAAATGTGTTATGAGGAAAATGCATTTGATCAGTCCATAGAGTTATACTATAAAGATAAAGAAAAATGTAGAGTTTGACAAATAGCAGGCACTTTTGGAATCGAAAGTGCCTATCTGCATGTACATGTGAATTTAATGTCATGGACAATATGAAATCAAGTATGAACAAAAAAACCTATGCGACATACCCCCACTTAGCAAACGCTTGAAGTGGGGGATTTTTGTTCGATTGTTTGATAGGGCAAAGAATAAGCGAGCTATCCACTTGTGTCCCACGGTTTTATCATTCACTAGACAATATGTTAATATGGATAGAATTACTTCCGCGAAGATCAGGAAACTTTCTTTTCTGTATCAAGTGATACTCCAGATATTCGAATATCTTCTCTGCATATATTGTCTGGTCATATTAATGTGCTCTGACTTGCCGTCCCATCAGTATATCATAGGATCATGCGCTCGGCAATCATATCATATTCCAATTTCTAACAAATGTTTTCCGGTATTCACTGGGGGAAGTTTTGAACTTTTCCTTAAACGCACGGTTAAAGGTGCGCAAACTTTTAAATCCACTGTCAAGGCAGAGCTCCGTGATTGTATCATTGGTATTTTCAAGTCGCTGACATGCATATCCCAACCGGGCATCATTCAGGTACTGGTTGAAGTTTTTATGGAATGTTTTAGAAAAAATCCTGGACAGAACATACTTGCTGACACCCAGATCTCTGGCCATGCTTTCCAGCGTAATGGAATGCTTAAAATTTCCGGAGACATAAGATACCGTGCGGTAGATCAGGTCCGTGCTTCCGACAGACTTCTTCTCAACCAGCTGAAATTTTGGGATACATCTTGCCAGTATAATCTGCAGATACGCCTGGACCAATGTAATGTCGTCCTTTTGTGCGCCGAGAATGGAATTAAATGCATGATAAACATCAGGTTCTATAGAGGAAGCTTTTATTACGGGTGGCTTTGGCGCTTTGTTTTCCAAAATATCTGTAAACCGGTCAACCAGGAATGGAGAAGCGTTTAAATAAATTGCCTGATTGCGCTGACATGAAAATACTTGATAGTGGTGAATGATATTTGGAAAGATAAAACCAATGTCGCCCTGATCCATATGGAAAAGTTCTTCTCCAACACCGAGTTCAACGCATCCCTCTGTAACATATACAATTTCCAGCGCATTATGTAGATGCGGTGGCCGGTGGACCGGTGTCTTTTTTATTGCAATAATCTCTTCCTTTGTATTTTCGTATACTAAATGCATTTCAAAATTCTCCTAAATTAAGATAAGAAGCGTATCGCCCTGATGCAAGATTTGGCTAATAGTTACTGCGATTTGACAAGCTCGCAAAGTGAAATGGTTTTATAATGAACCTGCAAACCAAAAGAAAGGGGATATTTAGGATGAATAGAATTCATAATTATATCAACGAGCTTTTAATGTTTTATGCAGATTTTTTCAATCATTTATATCGTGCGTAAAAGGGACACTGTTACTGTATCGGTAATCCAAAATAACAATGCCCCATAATCAGAAAATAATCATTTTTAGCCTTTGGAAAATGGAACCAAAGTAAATTCTAGCTGGAAAGAAGTATCATCAAACTGATATTTTTCCAGAAGAGCAGGACCACAGCTGTTGGAGCCAATGCCATTTAATGCATAGTCAAGACAGAATACGATGCTGTCGGATTCCTCCAGTTCATAGTTATGCGCGGTGTCCTCCAACTTCTCCTGTGTGTAGCAGGATGCATTGAAGGAGAATGGCTTTTCTGCTGCTGCAGCAATACCAAACTGGGCTGCTGAGAACACCACATAATCACAATCAAAATGGGATCCATTTTCCTGAGGCCTGATATAATCTTCATGCAAATCGTTTATTTTGGTACGGAATAAGGCATGGTAAGCTCCTTGGTGCTTATCACGATAGCTTTCCTGTGGCCCCATACCATAAAAACTCACATTTTTCAGTCTTTTATCTAAAAACATCCGGATGCCAAACCTTGGCAGTACCGGGAATTCATCATCTTTTTCCGCATACATTACAGAACTGAGCTTTCCATCGTTGTCGATCTTCCAGTTGATCGTGATATCCAGGATTTTTTGAATGGAGTCAGCAACAACAGCAACGTGAGAAACGATAAAGATACCATGCATATTCTGAATGGTTTTTACGGTGTAGGCCCTGGTGTATGCTTTATCATAGCGTGCCTTTTTCCATTTGGACTTCAGGTACATATCATTATCCGTAGGGGCTCTCCAGATATTTAGTTCCATTGGATGGATAAGATAGTTGCGGCCGGAAAACTGCATCTGTTCAAAAAGACCGGTCCTTCTGTCCAGGGTATAAGTGAAATCTTTTGAGTTTATAGTCACTTCTGTGTCTGTTTCATGTACCCGGATCTCTTTTACGTGGTCCGTTTTTTTTAGCCAGCTTAAAGCCATCTGGTTTCTTCCGTCTTCATTTTTAAGCAGGATCTCATCAAATCCAAGAATGAAATTTTTCTTCAGGAAAGGTGTTTCCTTCTTTAAACGGTATATCAGTTTCAAATAGATTTTTCCTTCGCTGGGAATGGTTACGTTTAACTCGGTCACGCCGTCTGTATGTGGCATTACAGAGAATGGAGAAAGTTTTCCTTTTTGTACGGTGGACAGCCCGTCCTTGATTACCTCAAAGCGAATATCCAGATAATCTTTTAGATCATCAAAATCCAGGTAATTATGTAAAACCAGTTTTCCAGTTTCCTGATCATAAGAGACAACCCGCACTGGTCGGTAAACATTTTTGTATTCTAAAATCCCAGTATGAGGAGTACGGTCTGGGAATACCAGGCCATCCATACAAAAATTTCCATCGTGAAGTTCTTCATCGTGGTCGCCACCATAATAATAAATGGTTTTACCACTTTCCGTTTTTCCGTGGGCAATGGCATGATCACACCATTCCCAGACAAATCCTCCGCACATACGGTCGTCTTTCTGGATGAGCTGGAAATAATCCTCTAAATCGCCAGGGCCGTTTCCCATGGCATGGCAGTATTCTACAAGAAGGAATGGTTTGCTTCCGTCTTCTTCAAGATATTCTTCGATTTCGTTCATGGCCGGATACATACGGCTGTACAGGTCCAGATTGGAATAATCGTAGGTCACGTCATAATTGCGGTATCTGGCGCTTTCGTATTGGGTGAGCCGGCATGGATCAAATTTTTTGGTCCACCGCAGCGCTTTTTCAAAATTGCATCCATACGCACTTTCATTACCCATGGACCACATCACGATACAGAAGCGGTTCTTATCGCGCTGGACCATATGCTGAACACGGTCAAGAATTGATTCCTCCCAGATTGGATCATCCGCGATCTTTTCATTCCAACGCTTGAAACGGTTATAATCGGTATCTTCTTTCCGGTACAGCATGTATGGGCCATGTGCTTCGATATCTGCTTCTTCAATGACCATAAAACCATATAGATCGCACATCTGATAGAAGTAAGGGGCATTTGGATAATGGCTGGAGCGTATGGAATTGAAATTGTGCTGCTTCATCAGAGACAGGTCCTTTTTGATCTGTGGCACACTAACGGTAAAACCGGTTTCTGGATCGGAATCGTGGCGGTTTACACCCCGGAATTTGATTTTTTGTCCGTTGAAGTAAATCACTTTATCACGGATTTCAATGGTCCTAAGAGCAATGTAATCGACGATGGTTTCATAGCTGCTTTGTAAGGTGAGAGTGTAAATATATGGATGCTCTGTATTCCACAGAGTAGGATTTGGAATCTTAAATTCTATGGATCCGTCATCTGAGATTGTGTCGGTAGCAACTACGGCTCTGGCCTGGTCTTCAATGGTAACAGAGACCGGGATTGAAAAATCAAAGGTCACATTCAGTTTGATCTTTGCAGTATTTTCCTTGATCTGGGTAGTGATATGATAATCCCAGATGGCCCGCTCTGGGCGTTTTAAGAGGTAAACATCCCGGAAAATGCCGTTCATGCGAAATTTGTCCTGGTCTTCCAGATATGAGCCATCGCACCATTTTAAGACCAGAACTGCAATGGTATTTTCTCCCTCTTTCAGAAATTCTGTAACATCAAATTCTGCGGTTGCATGAGGAACCTGGCTGTAGCCGGTATATTTTCCATTGAGCCAGACAAAAAAGCAGCTGTCAACGCCTTCAAAATTCAGATAAATTTTTGGCGCATCGATATTTTCATGGTAAGTAAATTTTCGGACGTAGGCTCCACAGGGAATATCCTGCGGGAGATAAGGCGGATCAAATGGAAAAGGGTAGCGGATGTTGGTGTACTGGGGTGAATCATATCCGGCAATCTGCCAGACTCCGGGAACAGTAATGTCATCCAAATCTTTTGTATTAAAGCTGGTCCTGTAAAATGCTTCTTTTAGGTCATAAACACTTTTATAATACTGGAATTTCCAGACTCCATTTAATAACTGAAAGCGGTCGGAATCTTCCCGGTGTTCGATCAGCGTGTTCATTTTCTGCGATGCCGGAATATAATAGGACCTCATCGGCATTGTGTTATCATGCAGGATGCTTAAATCTTCATAATAACGCGGTATCATCATGGTTAACCCCTCCTGATGTGCTGTGGGCCTTCTTCAAAAGAAGGCGGATTATATAGTTCTGCAATCGTATAAGGATATTCTACAGAATTATGCTGTGCATGTACATGAATAGAAATAGACGAAATATGCACAAAATGATATACTATTACAAAGGGGGTATGCAAATGTACATGAATACTGGGTATCTGAACCAGTCCCGCCAGGATTTTAAGGATAAACGGCAGCCACTCGTTGTTGGCAGCTGTGGCTGTTACCGCTTATCAACATATCCGAAACTGCCAACGTATCGGCCACGAGGCCGTCTGGATTATCAGATTATTTATATTGCTTCAGGAAAGGGATACTTTCATTTTGATTCTCCAGAAAATGAAACGATTGTCCCGGCCGGCAATATCGTGTTGTTTCGACCGAAGGAACTTCAAAAGTATGAATACTATGGAAAAGATAAGACTGAGGTGTACTGGATCCATTTCACTGGAAGCAATATAAAGAATCTTCTCAGAAGGTATGGATTCGCGGATAAGAAGAGAATCCTTCCTGTAGGAACATCACCAGAATATGAGCGACTTTTTAAGAGGATTATCCTGGAACTGCAAAAGTGCCAGGAAGAGTACGAAGAGACGCTTGTTCATTTGCTGCAGCTTCTTTTGATCGAATTTGAACGGGAACTGACAAGAGAGCATGTCCTGAAGGATGAATATATGGATCGCGAAATGGAAGTGGCTATTTCTTATTTCAGTTCCTCATACAATCTGGAGATTAATGTTAAAGAATATGCATATTCAAAGGGAATGAGCACAAGCTGGTTCATTCGCAACTTTAAAAAATATACAGGGGAAACACCCATACAGTTTATTACATCAGCGCGTATCATGAATGCACAAATTTTATTAGAAACAACGGCTTATTCAGTCAATGAAATTTCGCAGATTGTAGGATACAGCAATCCATCCTATTTCAGCCGTGCATTCCGCAGTAAGAAGGGATACTCCCCACAGCAGTATCGAAACAGAATGCGGGAGATGGAATAAGCTGCAGGAACATAGAAATATGTGGAAGAACATTTCTGATACGATTAAGTACAAAGATGGAACGACAGTAAAACTGAAAGCAGGTCAGTTTTCTGTTATTCGACCCTCTGAGGAGGATCCAACATTCTACGGATATCAGATTCATTATTTCTGTGAAGATGGATACACAAGAACTTTTGGCGCGAGCGACAAAACGTAAAAGGCAAGGCAGGTGCAACAAATGCCCTGCCTTTTTTGGCATGAAAAAATCCCAGAAATAAATCAGAAATTGATTGTATTTTTTTAGGATGCAGGATGATTTTGCCAGATCCTATAACGTGTGTTCCTTTAGGACAATAAGCGGGAATCCTCGGCAATTCAATTACTGAGATGAAAGCTCAGGAGTGTGCATATCTGCACAAAGTAAATAATATAATAATCCTCATTCTTTGGTATTAATGCCGTAACCGGCATACAATAAAAACGAAAATACGTTCGAATAATGATTGTGTATTACAATTCAATATGATATACTATATGTATGAAAGAAAATCTTATACATTATAGGACTTGCGTGTGCAATATCAACTACCATATGGTATGTTCGGTGAAATACAGACGGAAGATATTAACCCCAGAAGTTGAGAAATACCTGCAGGAACTCGTGCAGCAGATAGCTGACGATAAAGGCTTTACCATTCATTTATTTGAATGTGGTGAAGGTGATCATGTTCACTGTTTTGTATCAGCTCCACCAAAACTGTCAATAACAGCCATTATCAAGTATCTGAAGGGGATCACAGGTAGGAAATTATTCGAACGTTTTCCGGAAATAAGAAACCAGTTGTGGAAGGGAGAACTGTGGAACCATTCCTATTATGTGGAAACGATCGGATCTGTATCTGAGGAAAATATTCGCCGTTATATTGAACATCAGAGCAAGTCGTATTAATTCAATGTGAATTGTAAATATTCATATGCATGACTGTCTGAAGGGGGAAGGGGAATGCTGCTGTCACACAGAACATCGGTCAATATCCGGCCGGAATATTCTAATATTATAGGGCATATGTGTTATGCTGCTACCAAACTCTGGAATGTCTGCAACTATGAATGATATTGTCAATATTAGTTGACACATTTTCCTCAAGGATTTTGAATCCTATGCTGCTTCCTTCAGGGAAGCGTAATATTGTTGTCTTTTGATCATTGGGGGAAGACCTCTATTAGTGGAGCAGATCCTCCTGATATTCCAGTAACTGGTGAAATATCTCCAGATGATTGTCTTAAGTTCATCCGTAGTCATTTTCTCTGTATCATAACGATCATATAGCAGTTCTGTTTTCATTCTTGCCCACATGCTCTCACACCGGGCATTATCGTGGCACCTGCCACCTGCGCTGTTCATACTTTGTTGTATGTCATATTTCTGTATCGCTTCCCGGTAAAGCGGGCTGGTATACTGGCTTCCCCTGTCTGAATTATCCCGAATTCGGCATAGTCACTGTGGAACAGCGGATGTGCGTCCGGATTGGCCTTCACAGCAGCTTTGAATGTGTTGAACACAATCGGGTTGTCGTTGCGGTCACCAATAACATACGAAACGATACGTCTGTCATACAGATGCGGGCTTATATTTCTTCAAAATTCTTGCCGCCACAAAGTCGATCTTCTCGTCATCTGTCATGTCGATCAAGGGCGAATTGTCCAAATCGACCAACATATATTTAGGGCGGTTATTTTTGAAAATCACAGCCTATCCATTCGTTTCGGCGATGCGCGTCACGCGGGAAAAATTCTGATTGGCCTCCGTCACGGAAACGATCGTGTTCGTATCAATGGTCATGGGAACACCTCCTTGCAGCACCTATTATATGCAAATTATAGGTAAAAATCAACCTATTTTAAGGCGGACTTTTAGGTCCCCTACTAACGATTTTGCCGCAGTCTACAAGTTTTCCGTTTCCTTGAAAAACAAAGTGATATCATGTATAATACTACGAATACGAATTACCTGAACGGCGGGGGACGGGTTTAGCGACACGCTGAAGTACATACGGATATCAATTTGATGGAGGTTGAAGAAAAAAATGACGCGGGAAGAGTTATATTTGAGCATACTGAATCACATTCAGGATGGTGTGTATTATGTGGATATACACCGAAAGATAGAATTCTGGAACAAAGGCGCGGAACAGATAACCGGTTATAAGGCAGATGAGATAGTAGGACAAGACTGTCCGTCGACGAAACTGAACCATATTGACGAATTTGGCAATCACCTGTGCATCACGGGGTGCCCGCTGTTTGCGACGAACAGTGACGGCATTGTCCGCACGGAAAAAGTGTTCGTAAGGCACAAAGACGGATATCGGATTCCCATTTTGACAACGGTATATCCAATTAAGGAAAATGGGGCGATCATAGGGTCTGTGGAAGTGTTCACCCGCAACTCGCCCAAAGCCTATGGAGACGATCTCATTGAAAACCTGACAGAGAAGGCGATGCACGATTCTCTGACCCATCTGCCCAACCGGTCTTATCTGGAGAGCTTTTTGAACTATAAATTGTCCGAGTATCAGCGCTTTGGGAAGAAGTTTGCTCTGCTTTTTGCCGACATTGACCACTTTAGGGTCTTTAATAATACTTACGGACATGATGTTGGCGATTTGGTTTTGACCGATATCGCGAAGAGCATATCACATACCATTAAGAAGGACGATATGTTTGGAAGATGGGGCGGGGAAGAATTTGTAGGTGTCTTTGCCATCAACAGAGAGTATGAGGCAACCATCGTCGCGGAACGGATCCGGCATCTGGTCGAAAACACAGTGATTACAAATACAGATGGTCAAGAGCTCAAGGTCACGATCAGTGTGGGCATCACCACATCACGGCCGCAGGACACACTTGAAACTATGCTCAAAAGAGCGGACTCCCTCATGTATCAAAGCAAGCGGAATGGCAGAAACAAGGTCATGACCGATATATCCGCCGAGGATATTTGAACGCAAAATCAAGAAAATGTTGACGAAGAAAAGAGTTTTTGATAAAAATAAAAAGAGAGTATCATTGCAATAAAAGAGCAGTGTGGGAGAGAGAGCTATGAGTCAGGATAGATTTACGCTATTTGAAAAAGTGACAACGGGAAAACTGATGGAAGCTATTTCGAAGAGCATGGACGATTTCCTCTATATATTTGACATACAGAATAGTAAATTGGAGCTTTCTGAGGCTGCGGTGGATCGCTTTATGATACCCGGCAGATTTTTGGATGATCCTTTGTCGGCAGTCTATGAGGAAGACCGTGAGATGCTTATGAAGGACCTTTCCGAAGTGGCCGCAGGAAAGGAAAAAACACATGATCTTCATTACAGATGGATTGACAAAGAGGGAAGACCTGTCTGGATCAACTGCCGGGGTGTTGTGGTAGATGACGATGAAGGAAATCCGGCTTATCTGGTCGGCTGCTTGAATGAGACGGGAAATCAGCAGAGAGCGGATAATGTTACCGGGCTTTTGGGTGGGAGCGAGTTCCGTGCGTATCTGTATTCGCAAAAGGAGCCTATTTCAGCAGGCTTTTTAATGCACATAAGCATTGACGATTTTTCGGGGATCAACAGTTCCTGTGGATATGATTATGGTGACTATGTGCTTAAACGCGTGGCAGACTGTATGAAAGAATGTATTTCGGATCAACAGCGCCTGTATCGTCTTGTGGGAGACCAATATATCATTGTAGATTTACGGAGCCATAGCATGGAAGACGCGGCGCAGCTTGAAAAAAAGATCAGCAAAAAAATATATGAGTTTATTGTGTCGGAGCAATATAAAGCAGTCTTTACTGTCTCTGCCGGAGCCATAGATGCACGATTTGCGCTGGAAGGCTATGAAGAATGCAGAAGAAAGTTTGACTTTTCCCTGCGATATGCCAAGGCGATGGGGAAAAATAGTTTTTATTCTTTCCAACAAGAGGACTATAATGCCTTTTTGCGAAAAGAAAAAATCATAAGCGCGCTTCGCTGCTCAATCGCGGAGCAGTATAAGGGATTTAACGTGTATTATCAGCCCATCATGGATTGCGCAACAGAAACGATCACCGGGGCGGAGGCTCTCATGAGATTTACGATGGATTCAGAAGAAGGGCCGGAAGTGATTTCGCCGATAGAATTTATCCCGCTGCTGGAGGAAACCGGTTTGATCATTCCGGCAGGGAAATTTGTCCTAAAAGAAGCAGCAAAGATGTGTCGCGAGATTCGGCGGTTTATTCCATGATGGTGTATAAATAAAGTTGACAGCCTATTCTCAAGGATTTCATAGTATAATCAAGAGAATAAGGAGGTGCCCAACTATGGCACGAAGTCAACGTAAGTACGATCATGAATACAAAGTGCAGGCAGTTAAGCTTGCAAAAGAAATCGGTGGTGCGAAAGCCGCTAAAGAATTAGGAATTCCTGAAGGGACTATCCATACCTGGCTTAAAGCCGTAAGAACCGGACAACTGGATATTGGAGAAGGTGCCCATACTCCAGAATCTGCCATGAGCCTTGCGGAGGAATTAACCATGCTTCGAAAACGCGTGAAAGATCAGGATAAAGAAATTCGTCGTCTGAAAGAAGAAAACGAG
This sequence comes from Lachnospiraceae bacterium, assembly GCA_025758065.1. Taxonomy (NCBI): domain Bacteria; kingdom Bacillati; phylum Bacillota; class Clostridia; order Lachnospirales; family Lachnospiraceae; species Lachnospiraceae bacterium. Next base: position 3,781,744 of record CP107199.1, on the reverse strand, counting down.
TTTCTGGAAGAAGCCAGCGCTTTTTTCGCAGCGAGCCGTCGGAAGTCTCTAAGACCGAAAGAATGAAATTCATTGCGATTAAGACTGACGATGGCACCATCAAGGGAAAACTGGCTTTTTACTGTCGTATGTTACATGTGAGCCGCCAGGGATTTTATAAATATCTGTCCGTAAAAGACCGTCCGTGGAAATACCAGACGCTTGCAGATACCATGCTTGAAATCCATGCTGAGGATGTCTGCAACGACACCTATGGACGTGTACGTATGTTCCAGGCATTAACTCTTAAACGACCTGATGGCATTCCTATCCCCAGTGAGCGTACCGTTTATAGAGTCATGGAAAAAATCGGTCTCAGTCATCGTCCTAAGCGTAATCCGAAAGGAATTACGAAAGCAGACCGTGAGGCTCGTAAATCGGATGATCTTCTTAAGAGAAATTTCACATCAGAAAAGCCTCTTGAAAAATGCGTGACAGATATCACCGAAATCAAAGCAAAAGATGGAAAACTCTATGTTTCGGCAATCTTCGATTGTTTTGATTCAGCAGTACTGGGGCTGGCAATGGAAACCACGATGAAGGCAACGCTTTGCCAGCATACGGTAGAAAACGCTTTTATCGCATATCCTGAAATTCAAGGAGCAGTGCTTCACTCCGATCGAGGTAGCCAATATACCAGTGAGCTTTACCGCAGCACCCTGAGAAAATATGAAATCATCCAAAGTATGAACAGTGCCGGTGGTCGATGCCATGACAATGCCCGTTGTGAAAGCATGTGGGCGCGTCTAAAGACAGAATTATTGTATGACCGATACAACAGTGAAAACCTGACTGTGTCCGAACTGAAGTCTCTAATCTGGAGATACTTTATCAGTTATTGGAACAATCGGAGGATTTGCACCACCAATGGTGGTCTTCCTCCCATGCTCAAGCGACAGAGATACTATGATTCTCTGCGTATAGCAGCATAGTCCATGATGTCCTTGAGAAAAATGTGTCAACCAATCTTGACAACATCAGAATCAAGCATTTATATACAACATAAAAAAGCATAAATCTTCAGTAAATGAATTATTCCTGATCAAGTATGGACTGAATTTGTTTCGTTAATTGCTCGTAGTTTGCTTGATCATCGATTCCGCCCATGAAAGGTTCGCTAATGATATTTCCGCCTTTATCTACGAGAACTGTTGTTGGAAATGCTATAATGTTTCCTGCATATTTTCCAACTGTTGAATCGGAAGCGAAAGTCAAGTTTTTGTAGGAAGCTCCTTGGGACTTGAGGATGTCTTTCGCTTCTTTGATCCCATCCTGATTATCATCTAATGTGTCTGTATTGATACCAACAACTTCGCCGCCCATTTTTTTAATTTTATCATTTAATTCATTCAGTTTAGAAAGTTCTTCAACGCAAGGCTTGCATCCGCTGAACCAGAAGTTTACAACCGTAACTTTATTTTTGGAGAATAGGTTTTCATCTACATCGTTACCATCCAGATCTTTCCCTTTGAAACCGTGGAACACACCAGCAGAGTCAGCTGAGCTGGAGGAACTACTGCTGGAAGAAGCAGATGTGGCAATTTCTTTTTCTAGTTTTGCAATCTCTTCTTCAATGCCACGAATCGTTTTGATGTCTTTACTCAGAGTAACATATTCTTCTTTGGAGAAAGAATCTTTGTGTGATTCTATTGTATTTGCAAGAAAGTCTGCGTAGTCTTCATTCATGGGATCACCGTCAATGTTCTTACTCATAAGGTCAAATGCCTTGTCCCATACATTTTTGTGATTTGCAAAGATCTGGTTTTCCTGTTGAAAAAGGTCATTCAGCTTTTCATTCGGTTCAGCCGACATGTTTGAATCTGTTTTAGAAGGATTTTCCTGCTTTGTGTGTTCAGTTGTTGCCAAACTAGATGAAGTTCCGCAACCTGTGAATGCAAGAAGAATAAAAATGGCAAGAGATGCCACAATTGCTTTTTTCAATTTCATTTTGTTTACTCTACTTGTTTTGTTTTTCATAATTTTTAATCTCCTTTTGAATATTATTTGATTCATTTTAGTTTATCTATTGTCAGCTGTTTCTTCTTGAAAATCCGTAATGATAGCAGATCGCATTCGTTGGACAGGCCTTCACACATGCTCCACACCGGATACATTCCGGGTGATTTGGTGTGTCTACTACATTTACATCCATTTTGCAGGAATGACTACATTTTTGACAGCTAACACATTTTTCAGAATCTACCCTAATCTTAAGAAATGATATGTTGTTAAACAGCGAGTAGGTAGCGCCAAGTGGACAGATCCACTTACAGAATGGACGGTAAAACAGAATACTTAAAATGATTACAAATACAAGGATTATAAACTTGAACATAAATAAGCGCCCAAGTGCCGCACGGATTCCTGGATTAACAAGTGACAGTGGAGCTGCGCCTTCAAGTACGCCTTGTGGACATATGTATTTGCAGAAGAATGGGTCTCCCATACCCAGCGAGTTAGTTACAAATGTCGGAAGTAGTATAACAAAGATGACTAAAACTGCGTATTTCAGATACCGCATGGGTTTTAGTTTTGCAGTAGATAGTTTCTTACTTGGAATTTTATGTAACAGATCTTGAAACCATCCAAACGGACAGAGAAAACCGCAGATAAATCGTCCTAATAGAACTCCTAGTAAGATAAAGAATCCGGTGATGTAGTAGGTGAACTTGAATTTTGATGAACCGACTACAGCTTGGAAAGCTCCAATTGGACAGGCACCTGTGGCAGATGGGCAAGAGTAACAGTTCAGCCCTGGTGCACATATTGTTTTTAGCTTTCCCTGATAAAGTTTTCCTTTAAACAGATTCGGAATATGAAGATTGGTCAGCAGTGTTGCAGTTGCCTGAAAACATCCGCGGAAACCAACCAGATAGTTCTTGTTTGATTTTAATTTTTTATCCAATTCCGACACACTCCATACACAATTTTATTGCTTTACTAAGTACAGTTGCAGCTTCTCCACGGAAAATTCCAACAAGAAAAAAAACGAGACCAACTGCAAGTAAAAAAATTTGTATTGCTTTTTCTGATTTCATTAAGGCATCACTTGTTACTGTAAGCAGTAACTGCTCCTTTCGATATTATTGTTCAAAGGCGGTTTATTGACTGTTCAATGGTTACATTATATAATGTGGGATGTAAATTCCCTGTTAAGGAAATGGAGAAAAGTGAATTGAGATTATTAGTTATTGAAGATGAGAAGAAATTATGTGATATGATTGCGAAAAGTCTGCACATGGCAGGTTATGAGGTGGATATGTGTAATGATGGAGAGCGAGCACTGGATATGATCTATACGGAACTGTATGACCTGATTGTGCTTGATCTTAACCTGCCAGGGTTGGATGGGATGGAGATCCTTCGGGAACTTCGTAAAGAAAATGAAGAGACAAAAGTATTAATTCTGTCTGCAAGGAGTCAGATTGCAGATAAGGTTGAGGGATTGGATTCTGGTGCAAATGATTATATGGAAAAGCCATTTCACCTTCAGGAACTGGAGGCTCGCGTGAGAAGCCTGACAAGAAGAAAATTTGTACAGAAAAATATCTGCCTGGAGTGTGGAAAACTTCGATTTGATACGAGAGAAAGGGTTGCATATGCAGAAAATAACCCGGTTGTATTAACGAGAAAAGAAAATGGGATTTTAGAATATCTCCTTTTAAATCAAGGAAGACCGGTCAGTCAGGAAGAACTGATTGAGCATGTCTGGGATTATTCTGTGGACAGTTTTAGCGCTTCAATCCGAGTGCATATGTCTTCTTTGAGAAAAAAACTGAAAGCAGGACTCGGATATGATCCAATCGTGAACAAAATCGGTGAGGGGTATAAGATATGGGGAGATGGCAAAGCATGAAAAAAATATCACTCCAGTGGGAATTAACACTTCTTACAACAGCGTTGATCACCATATTATGCGGATGCCTTACCTTTTTTTTATATAAAAACGGAGTCTATTATTTCGATACGCTTCAGGCATCTATCACGGATCAGGGCATAGCGCCGGAAGCGGTGTACATTGATATTCCGGATAATGAGTGGGATGACTTTGTGGCACAGTTTTCTATGGAGGTTTATAACTCCAAATCAGATTATAGAAGTAGAAGCCTTCTGATTACTGCTATTGTAGCGCTGTTTGGCGGTGCAGCGACGTATTTTATCAGTGGACGGGCATTGAAACCACTCAGGGAATTTTCGGAGACAGTGGAAAAAGTTCAGGCACAGAATCTGACAGATTATACAATCGAAGAGAATAAGATTGCAGAGCTGGACAGACTTCGTATATCTTACAATAAAATGCTCATGCGGCTTTCAGTATCATTTGAGACGCAGCGTCAGTTTACGGGAAATGCAGCACATGAGTTACGTACGCCACTGGCTTTAATCCAGGCACAACTGGATCTATACCATACAACAGAACATCCAGAGAGTACAACAGCGACAGAAGAGACAATTCAGATGGTAACGGAGCAGAATGAACGTCTTGGCAAGTTGGTCAGAACGCTTTTGGATATGAGCGAATTACAGACAGTAGCGCGAAATGACAGAATTGAAATCCATAGCCTGATTGAGGAAGTGTTGACAGATTTGGAACCGCTGGCACAGGAAAAGAAGGTTGAACTGATACAGAAGTCACAGAAAGTAAAGGAAACGGCAGACGAAGTATTATTTTTGACAGGAAGTGATATTCTGATTTACAGGATGCTATATAATCTTGTGGAAAATGCGATTAAATATAATCGGAAAGATGGAACCGTTATGGTATCAGCACTAAGGGAGAAGAACAAAGTTGTCCTGACGGTTTCGGATACAGGAAATGGAATTGATGAAGCATTCAGGGAACAGATCTTTGAACCGTTCTTCCGGGTAGATAAGTCAAGAAGCCGGGAACTTGGAGGTGTGGGGCTTGGACTTGCGATGGTGCGAGAAGTTGTGCGGGTTCATGACGGGACGATTAAAGTTTATACAAATAAGCATTTGGGGACGACATTTGAAGTGAAAATGAGTATAGAGGCAGAAAAAACAGTATAGCCGTTGAAAACCAACGTGAATCACCATCCTCTTAATTTCTGAAAAATTTGAAGCGATGTCTTCCATGATAAATCCAGATATGAAGGCGGAACTGAATGTATCGGTAAAGGGCAGCATCGGCGCACTTGCAGGAACAAATGGACAGTGTGCGTTCCGGGTAGTATTATCCGGCGGAAGCGGTGAAACGGCATACCGCACCCAAAGCAGTGATCTGGTGATGATCATTACGGCAACCCCGTATATGAGCGATGAGAATGCACAGAATGTACTTACGCTGGAGCTTGCGGCAGACTGCTGGGTACAGAAAGACAGTCACTGGTACTGGTTTAAGACGGATGGTATTATGGCACACAGCGAGTGGGTGTCTTACATGGGCCACTGGTACTACTTAAATGCAGGCGGAGATATGATCACTGGCTGGCTGTTCTGGAATGAACACTGGTATTATCTGAAGCCGGATGGTATCATGGCTGCAGATGAGATGACCCAGAACGGCTATAAAATAGGACCGGATGGAACCTGGATTCAGTAAAAAAAGAAATAAGCAATAAGAATGGGCCTTTGCCTGGCATATGCCGGGTGAAGGCTCCTTTTGTATGGATACGGCACTTTTGTTGCATAAAGGCTGTCGTTGTTTTTATATTGTGCAGAGGTTTTGAGGGGAAATGCCGAAGCAAGTAATAAATGAATATGAAAAAATACCGGTCAGCCGCTTAGCAATATGCCAAATGCCTATCCGGTATTTTATATTGGATCAGATGCAAAGAGCTTACTTAATTTTACTAAGAGCTGCCTCATCTGCAACGATGGTCACATCGTTATGAAGCTGTAAGATGGATGCAGGAACTTGAGGTGTGATGGCACCATAGAGGACCTCTTTTAAAATATCTGCCTTATCCTCTCCGCTTACGACAACCAGGATCTTTTTGGCCTGCATGATGTTCTTAATACCCATGGTGTAAGCCTGTCTCGGGACATCATCTTCTGAAGCGAAGAAGCGCTTATTTGCCTCGATGGTGCTTTCGGTCAGATCCACACAGTGGGTTTCCTTTTCAAATGCAGCACCCGGCTCATTGAAACCGATATGGCCGTTGTGACCAAGGCCCAGAAGCTGCAGATCGATGCCACCCTGCTGCCGGATGATCTCGTTATAAGTATCACATGCCTTTTGGGAATCACTTTCCAGTCCGTCCGGAACAAAGGTACGGGACTTATCGATGTTTACATGATTGAATAGGTTGTAGTTCATAAAGTAACGATAGCTCTGGTCATTTTCCGGGCTTAATCCTTTGTATTCGTCCAGATTAATGCTTGTTACCTTGGAAAAGTCCAGATCTCCTTTGTTATACCATTCAATCAGCTGTTTATAAGTGCCGACTGGAGAGGAACCGGTTGCTAATCCGAGTACACAGTCCGGTTTCATAATAATCTGTGCGGAAATAATATTTGCAGCTTTTCTGCTCATGTCCTGGTAATTCTTTGCCTTATAGATAACCATTTTCTTAATCCCCTTTTCTTTAATTTATTTATTAATCGTTTGTAATTTAGTATATCCAGAAAGAAAAAAAATTCAATAGAAAATCGATCAAAAGAAACTAGTTTCACAGATTGAAAAATAGGCCATGCGTTTGTGCATATTGTTCAAAAAGAAAAATACATTTCTGGAGATAATAAGGTTTTGGACAAAAAACATGAAACTAGTTACAACAAACAGATAATATCTTGAAAATAGTTTTATAAAAGACTATACTACGGACATGAACAGAGGAGGACAGAATGATGAATCAAAAAGTAGAAAACTTGAAAGGAAAATTGATTGTATCATGTCAGGCGTTACCAGATGAACCGTTACATTCATCTTTTATTATGGGAAGAATGGCACTGGCGGCAAAAGTCGGCGGCGCAAGCGGAATCCGGGCGAATACGAAAGAAGATATTAAAGAAATTCAGTCTCAGGTGGATCTCCCAATTATCGGAATTGTAAAAAGAGATTATGCGGACAGCGAAATTTATATTACTCCGACAATGAAAGAGGTAGAAGAGCTGATGGAGGTCAAACCGGAAATTATTGCTATGGATGCAACGATTTCAAAAAGACCTGGAAATAAGAGTTTGGATGAATTTTTCCATGAAGTAAAGGAAAAATATCCGAATCAGCTTTGGATGGCCGATTGCTCGACTGTAGAAGAAGCCCTCCACGCTGATGAGTTAGGATTCGATTTTATTGGAACAACAATGGTTGGATACACTAAGCAGAGCAAGGGTGACAAGATCGAGGCAAATGATTTTGAAATTCTTAGAAAAATTGTAGATAAGGCAAAACACAGAGTGATTGCTGAGGGAAATATCAATACTCCTGAAAAAGCAAGACGTGTGATAGAACTTGGTGCTTACAGTGTGGTTGTTGGCTCTATCATTACAAGGCCTCAGCTGATTACAAAATCATTTGTTGAGGGTATGGAACGTTAAAAGGAACTATTGAAGTTTATATAAAGAAAGGAAGTATAATCATGAGAAATCTTGAAAAGTACAAAGGAGTCATTCCTGCATTTTATGCATGTTATGACAAAGAGGGAAATGTAAGCCCAGAAGGAGTGCAGGCACTGACAAGATACTTTGTAGAGAAAGGTGTAAAGGGAGTTTATGTAAATGGTTCTTCAGGAGAGTGCATTTATCAGAGCGTCGAGGATCGTAAGATCATTCTGGAAAATGTTATGAAGGCCGCAGAGGGTAAGCTTACTGTTATTGCGCATGTTGCATGCAATAATACAAAAGACAGCCAGGAATTGGCAAAGCATGCTGAGAGCTTAGGAGTAGATGCAATTGCAGCAATTCCTCCGATCTATTTCCACTTACCAGAATATGCTATTGCAAAGTACTGGAACGATATCAGTGCTGCAGCACCGCATACTGATTTTGTAATCTATAACATTCCGCAGCTTGCCGGTGTTGCTTTAACACAGAATCTTTTTGCAGAGATGAGAAAAAATCCGAATGTGATCGGTGTGAAAAACTCATCCATGCCAGTTCAGGATATTCAGATGTTCAAACAGGCAGCTGGCCCAGACTACATTATCTTTAATGGCCCGGATGAACAGTTTATGAGTGGCCGCGTGATTGGAGCGGAAGGCGCTATTGGAGGAACCTATGGAGCTATGCCGGAACTGTATCTGAAACTGGATGAATATGTAAAAGCCGGAGAAATGGAAAAAGCAAGAGAGATTCAGTATGCCTGCGATGCAATCATTTACAAAATGTGCTCCGCTCATGGAAATATGTATGCAGTCATTAAGGCAATTCTCAAAATCAATGAGGGCCTTGAACTTGGCGGAGTAAGAGAACCTCTTCCGGCATTAGTCGAAGCAGATATGGACATTGTAAAAGAAGCAGCACAGATGATATGCGACGCAAAGAAAAAATATTTATAAGAGGGTAAAACAATACCCGGCATATGGTGTGCCGGGTATTGTGTAAAAGAGAAGAGTACTGGGGAAATTAGGAGGAAAAAGTATGCAGGGATTTACTTATATCGATCTCATCATTTTGGTCGTGTATCTGGCAGCTGTATTGTTTGCGGGTCTTCATTTTGCCAAAAAGGAAATGAAGGGGAAAGAATATTTTAAAGGAGATGGAACCGTTCCGTGGTGGGTTACATCGGTATCTATCTTCGCAACATTGCTGAGCCCGATTTCATTTTTATCATTAGCAGGTAACTCTTATGCAGGTACCTGGATCATGTGGTTTGCACAGCTTGGTATGCTGCTTGCAATTCCACTTACAATTAAGTTTTTCCTTCCAGTTTACAGCAAACTGGATATTGATACAGCATATCATTATCTGGAATTGCGGTTTGGCAGCAAAGGGCTTCGTGTTCTGGGAGCAGTGATGTTTATCATTTACCAGATTGGCCGTATGTCTATTATTATGTATCTTCCATGTATGGTACTTGGAAGTCTGACTGGTATCAGCGTAAATCTCCTGATTATTATCATGGGCGTGATTGCAATCATCTACTCTTATACGGGTGGATTGAAATCTGTTCTTTGGACAGACTTTATTCAAGGTTCGGTTCTTTTGATTGGTGTAACATTTGCTCTGGTGTTCTTAATTGCACATATTGATGGTGGAATGGGAGCTATTTTCCAGGCATTTTCACTGGAACACAAATTCCTTGCTGTTGATCAGCCGATTTTTAATCCAAATATTTTTAAAGACAGCGTATTCATTTTGATTGTTGGTGCTGGTTTTAATACAATGGGATCTTATGTATCCAGCCAGGATATTGTGCAGCGTTTTACAACAACTACAGATACGAAGAAATTAAATAAAATGATGCTGACAAATGGTGCTTTATCCATTTTTATTGCAACTGTATTTTATTTGATCGGAACAGGTTTATTTGTATTTTACAAGCAGAATGCACTGCCGCCGGCAGCTGCACAGGACCAGATTTTCGCTTCTTATATTGCATTTGAACTGCCGGTTGGTGTGACTGGACTTTTGTTAGCAGCGATTTATGCAGCTGCGCAGTCAACTCTTTCTACAGGTCTTAATTCGGTTGCTTCCAGCTGGGCGCTGGATATTCAATCTAACCTTTCTAAAGAAGAACTTGGATTTGAGAAGGAAACAAAAATTGGTCAGAGAGTTTCTCTTGCTGTTGGTATTTTCTCCATCGTTGTTGCCATGGTGCTTGCAAATGGAGGTGTGAAATCCGCATACGAGTGGTTCAATGGTTTTATGGGCCTGGTACTCGGAATTCTTATCGGAACCTTTATTCTTGGAGCATTTACCAAAGTGGCTAACACATTTGGTGCAACTGCTGCATTTATTGCAGCATCAGCAGTGATGGTATATATTAAATATTTTGTTCCTGCTGGACAGGTAACGATTTGGAGCTATTCCATTATCTCAATTGCAGTTTCACTGGTAGTTGGAATTCCGGCAAGCATCATCTGGAGAAATATAAAAGGTGATAAATCAGAGCCGGCACCGAACACAACGATTTATAAAAACTAATAAGGAGTGTATGGAAATGATTTTTGGAAATATGGATCACGTAGAAGAATTTCCGTATCTTGAAAAGGGAATAAAAGAGTGCTTTGAATATGCAAAGACTCATGATCTTGCTTCTTTTGAAAAAGGAAGTCACGAGATTGATGGAGATCGCCTTTTTGTGAATATTGTGGAGTACACAACCACAACTCCGGAAGAAAGATTCTGGGAAGCACATAAAAAATATCTGGATGTCCATGTGATGCTTCGTGGAACTGAGCAGATTGATCTGAATTTCATTCAGAATATGAAATTGAATGAATTTGTAGAAAAAGATGATTTCCTTCCAATGGATGGAAATAAGAATTCTTCCGTAGTATTAACAGACGGTGATTTTTTGATCTGTTATCCAAATGATGGACACCGGACCGCGGTTCAGGCAGGCGATAAACCGGAGACAATCAAAAAAGCAATTTTTAAAGTGAGAATTTAAGATTTTAGCAGGCCATTTATTCTGCTGAAGAAGAGGGCAAACCAGAGGTTTGCCTTTTTCGCATAAATCATATTAAGCATAACTTGAGAATGCATTTGAAATTATATATAATAGATGAAAGTAGGATTACAAGATGAAAAGGTATATAAGTATTGATATCGGTGGAACTGCTATCAAATATGGAATTATTGGTGAAGATGCTAAGATTATGCTGAAAAAATCCATGCCGACAGAGGCTGGGAAAGGTGGACCGGCTATTCTTGATAAGGTCATCGGCATTGTTAACGAAATGCTTGTGTCGCACTCAGAAATTGCAGGAATATGCATATCTACTGCTGGAATGGTAGATACAGAGACTGGTTCTATATTCTATTCTGCACCGTTGATTCCAAACTATGCTGGTACACAATTCAAAAAAATATTGGAAGAAAAGTTTCAGATCCCATGTGAAGTTGAAAATGATGTAAATTGTGCTGGCCTTGCAGAATATAGAAATGGTGCTGCTAAAGGAAGTAAAGTTGCATTAGTTTTAACCATTGGAACTGGAATTGGTGGATGCATTCTGCTAGAAGGAAAAGTATTTCATGGTTTCAGCAACAGTGCATGTGAGGTTGGATATATGCACATGGATGATAGCGATTTTCAGACATTAGGAGCGGCAAGCATTTTAACAAAAAAAGTTGCTGAAAGAAAAAATGAAATAGAAGATAAATGGGACGGCTACCATATTTTTGAAGAGGCAAAAAAGGGAGATCAGATTTGCATACAGGCAATTGAAGAGATGACGGATACGCTCGGAAAAGGCATTGCAAATATCTGTTATGTGCTAAATCCAGAAATTGTTGTTTTAGGTGGAGGAATTATGGCGCAGGAAACCTTTTTAAAAGATCGAATTAAAGGTGCCGTGAAAAAATATCTTGTATCCAGCATTGAGAAGCATACAAAAATTACATTTGCAGAAAATCAGAATGATGCTGGGATGTTGGGCGCATTTTATCATTTCTGTGGAATGCATTTAAAAGAATAGGAATGAGTTTATGGAATATTATGTGAAATCAGTTGTCCCGATTATTGAATCGAACTATGACAAGTTTACACCTGTTGAAAAACAAATTGCTAATTTTTTTATTCATAATCAGAAAAAAATGGATTTTTCAATAAAACATATTTCGGAACTGCTGTTTACATCAAAGGCGACACTGGTTCGTTTTGCGCAAAAATGTGGGTATCATGGATATAAAGAATTTATTTATCAATATGAAGAAACTTTAATTGAAAAACCAGAAAAGATTACTGATAACACTCGCATGGTATTGAATGCATATCAGGAACTACTGAATAAAGCGTATAGTCTTGTAGATGAAATACAGATTGGAAGAATCATGGGATATCTCAATAAGGCAGACCGAGTTTTGGTTTGTGGTTTGGGGAGCTCAGGGCTCTCGGCAAGAGAGATGGAAATACGTTTTATGAGAATTGGTGTTAATGTAGATTCGCTGCTGGATCCAGATATGATGCGCATGTCATCTGTGTTTCAGAATAAAAATAGCCTTGTGATAGGATTCAGCCTTAGTGGTGAGCGAGAGGAAGTCCTTTATTTACTTAGAGAGTCTAATCGTAAGGGAGCAAAAACAATTCTTTTTACAGAAAACAACAAATCTGAATTTGATGAATATTGTTCAGAAGTAGTGTTGCTGCCGTCATTAAAACATTTGAACCATGGCAATGTGATTTCACCACAATTTCCTATATTGGTCATGCTGGATATTATTTATGGCTATTATGTAGAACAAAATAAATATATCCGAGAGGGTATGCATGATAGTACTCTTCGTGCACTGGAAGAGGGAGAAAAAAGACGTAAGGAATTATATTAGGAGGATAAAAAAGATGATCATTGATAATGTGTATGTGTATACTGCCAATAAGATTTTTGTAAAAGGCGGTATTGTTTTGGACGGAGATAAAATTATGCGGGTTTATGAAGAAGAGGATGCTCCGAAGCTGACGGGGAATGTGATTGACGGTAAAGGAAATTATGCAATCCCGGGACTGATCGATCTGCATTTTCATGGATGTAAGGGAGATGATGTTTGCGATGGTGACAAAGAAGCTCTGGGACGGATTGCTGAATATGAGGCATCCGTAGGCGTTACCGCAATCTCTCCGGCTACCATGACTTTACCAGTAGAAGAGCTGGAACATGTCCTCGAAGTTGCCGCAGAATATAAGAAAGAAACAAATGATTTCCGGAAGGCAGATCTGGTTGGCATTAATATGGAAGGCCCGTTTATCAGCCATGTGAAAAAAGGTGCTCAGGATGAAAAAAATATTCTTCCTTGCAGTGTGGAAATCTGTGACCGGTTCTTGAAAGCATCCAATGGGCTTGTGAAATTTATCGGGCTGGCTCCGGAAGAGAGCAGTAATGCAATTGAATTCATTCAGGAAGTAAAAGACCGGGTGAATGTTTCCCTTGCACATACCAATGCTGATTATGAAACTGCGGCGACTGCATTTGCGGCCGGAGCCAATCATGCGGTTCATCTGTACAACGCAATGCCTGAATTTACGCACCGGAAGCCGGGCGTAGTAGGGGCAGTATTTGACAATAAGCATGTAATGGCAGAAATTATCTGCGATGGGATACACATCCACCCAGCAACGATCCGGGCAACATTCCGGATGATGGGAGCAGACCGTATGCTCTTGATCAGTGACAGCATTCGGGCAACGGGAATGCCGGATGGTCAGTATACTCTCGGCGGGCAGGATGTAAAAGTGGTTGGAAAGAGGGCTACGCTTGGAAATACTGACACAATTGCTGGATCCGCAACAAACCTGATGGATTGTATGAGAACTGCGGTGAAACAGATGGGATTGCCTTTAGAAGTAGCTGTAGGCTGTGCAACTATCAATCCAGCCAGAAGTCTGGATATCGACGATCAGTATGGATCTATTGAAGCAGGAAAGAAGGCACATGTGGTTCTATTGGATAAAGAACTTAACCTGACTGCTGTGATTAAGGATGGAGTAAGAATCTGTTAAATTTCAGGTGCGAATGATCCCAAATAAAAAGGGTGAAAATTCATGTTGGATTGAATTTTCGCCCTTTTTTATGTGGCAGGTAAAACTGGTATTTTAAGAAGGAAATCTGATGGACTGACGGAAGCGAATAAACAGGCAACAAGGCGAATCATTTATCATTCAACCGTCAGAATATCCCTTACAATTAGGCGTGGGATGGAAAAGATGTGAGGGGCCTTTCTATTGGAAGATATTCAAAGATGCTTAATAGGTAAGAATCAGCGGTTTGAAGTATTGCTGAGAAACCACTCGGGTGTATTGAAGTTGCAAGTATTAAGGTAATACATTTGTGGAGATACTCCTGTATATTTTTTAAAAACGCGGCTGAAATATAAGGGATCATCGAATCCCACCAGATGTGCAATATTTGAAATAGTCATGGTATTTGATAATAGAAAATCTTTGGCCTTTTCCATTCGTTGGTTATTTAAATATTGCATAGGAGATAATCCCATACGTTCTTTAAACATATGAGAAAAATAGCTTTCACTTAGTTTGCAGTAATTGGCCATAGAAGAAACAGACCATTTGTTTGCATATTTTGAGTTTAACTCGAGTAATAGTCTGTCAAATGAAAAATCATTATCAAAAGGTTTTGAAAGACTACTAAATGACCTGTGGATAGAACACAGAATAATATAAAAATTATGTAATACAATGTCTTGATATGACACTTTTTTAAGTTGCAATTCAGTGATAATTTCTTGAAAGAGCAATTTTAAATATAATCTTTCACCAATATAACAGGTTTTGATATCGTATGTGTTTAGAATATCCTCGCATTGATTGCCGGTGAAATGTATCCAATAGACTTCGGGTTTTTCATTTGCATAATAAGAGTAAAATTGTGGTATTCCAGGACGATATAAAACAATGTTTCCGGCAGATAATGTAGTCCATTCATTGTTTATATAAAAATGTCCGTTTCCACGATGGATATAGATGATTTGATAATCTAGTCTACCGTCTTTACGATTGCAGAAATAATCTTGCGTTTGAAAGATCTGTTTTCCACAGCAATTTACCATTAGAGGAACATCGTTATCACAATAGCCTGTTATTTTCCTCTCTTCTCTATAATGCCCGCTAATATTTATCATAAATTGTATTCATTCCCATCTTTTTAATTAACTACTATGAGAATAACACATAAAAGCAGAAAAATCCATGCCAAAAGCAATTATGTTGATTGCGGGAAAGTAATAATATAGCTACTATTGATTTATAAAGCAATGAATCCATAAAAGGAGAGAGTCTCATTGAAAAAACAGATTATTCTATTGATGACGGATACAACCAGAAAAGATATGGTGGGGTGTTATGGTAATAAAAAAATGATCACCCCCAATTTGGATGCGTTGGCACAAGAGGGAATCCGATATGAAAATGCGTATACTTGTCAACCTGTTTGTGGTCCGGCGCGAAGTGCAATTTTTACAGGTACATTTCCTCATACAAATGGCATGGTTACGAATGGGGTTCCACTGGGGGCAAATGTAAAAACGATTGGTCAGCGGTTAACAGATAACGGAATCAAATGTGGATATATAGGAAAATGGCATCTAGATGGTGGAGATTATTTTGGTTTAGGCTGTTGCCCAGCAGGATGGGATGTAGATTATTGGTATGATATGAGATGCTATCTAAATGAACTGAATGAAGAGCAACGTAGACGTTCCAGACAGCCAGAGGAATCTTATCAGCCAGATTTTTCTGAAGGTTTTACATATGCCCATAGATGCTCGGATCGAGCAATTAAATTTTTAGAGCAATATAAAGAGGAAGATTTTTTTCTTACGGTATCATATGACGAACCACATGGGCCATCGCTATGTCCGGCACCGTACAATACCATGTACAAGGACTTTAAATTTGAATCTTCTGCTAAATTTACGGATACCTTGGATAATAAGCCATTAATGCAGCGACTTTGGGCAGGGGACAGACTGACAGAGGACGAAAGTCAGATTAATCAGAGTTCTGATGGCTTGGCATTGTTTTTAGGATGCAACAGTTATGTGGATTATGAAATAGGAAGAGTTCTGAATGTGATTAAGGAAAAGCTGCCTAATGCCATGATTATTTATACCTCCGACCATGGGGATATGTTGGGAGCTCACAGATTGTTTTCTAAAAACGCAGCCATTTATGAAGAAGTTGTTAATATTCCGCTGATCATTAAAGGGGGGGAAAGGGGAAAGGTAGTTACAGCACCGGCATCTCATATTGATATTGCGCCGACAGTCATGGAGTATTTTGAACTGCCAATTCCGAAGCTGCTGGAAGGAAAGAGCATGCTTCCACAAATATACGATACAACATTAAAAATAAACAGCGAAGTCTATACAGAATTTACCAGATATGAGATAGACCACGATGGATTTGGAGGGCTTCAAATCATGAGGGGTGTTATTTCAGAAAACTATAAATTGGCAGTTAATTTACTTGATAAAGATGAATTTTACGATTTAAAAAAAGATCCTGATGAAATGGTAAATGAAATTGATAATCCGGAATACCTGGAAATTATCTGCAAATATCATAAAAAACTGGTTACACATATGAATGATACAAGAGATCTGTATCGAGGTTATCAGTGGTCACTTAGAGATTGGAATAAAGGATACATTCCAAGGTGGGATAATGAAGGGTTTACGCGACAGCGGGAAAATGAAGAATACGAACCACGTCAGCTTGACTATGATACAGGATTACCTATGAAAAAAGCAGTCAGAAGCAAGTATCTATATGAAATGGGGGAGAATAATGACAAAGGTAAAGTCTGAAATAAGATTGGAAACGAGGAATATTCGATTTAAACGACAATTAAAATTAAATGCCTGGTGTTGGTTGTTCATGTCATTAGCAGTTGGCTTTTATGTTTTGTTTCAAGGATATCCTATTATATGCAGCATTCAATACTCTTTGTTAGATTGGTCAGGCATGACATCTAATGCGACTTTTGTCGGTTTGCAAAATTATAAAGAACTGATGCATGATGACTTATTCTGGAATGCCTTTATAAACAGTTTTAAATATATGGTGATGATAGTTCCTTTGGAACTGGCGGTATCTTTGTTTCTTGCATATCTTTTAAATGATGAAAAAATGAAAGGCCGTGGATTATATCGTACAATGTATTTTGTCCCTGTAGTCACGACAGCCTCTGTAGTAGGAATTATCATGATATTTATTTTGGGAGTACAAGGACCAGTAAATCATCTTTTGATTTCCTTGCACATTCTGAAAAATCCAATAAATTTTCTTGGAAATGCAAAGTATGCGTTGCCTACGTTAGTGATTATTTCTCTTTGGAAGGACTGTGGTACCTATATGATCTATTGGTTGGCAGGATTGCAGGGAGTTTCCCAGGATGTATATGAAGCTGCGACTATTGACGGTGCAAACAGAAGTCAGACATTTTTACATATCGTATTGCCTCTGATCGCACCAACAGGAGGAATCATTGCAATCCTGTGTGCTATTAATTCATTAAAAGTGTTTGACATTGTTAAGACAATGACAGAGGGCGGACCTTATTATGCAACTGATGTGATTGCGACTTACGTCTACAGAACGGCGTTTTCAAGTGAGGTTGGAATGCCCAGACTTGGTTATGCAAGCGCAGCGGCTTTGTTTTTTGGAGGCGCAGTTATAATAGTCGGATTGCTTCTAAATGTTATTAAAGGCCATCTGCAAAAGAAGGCACAATAGGGGGTGAAGTAATTGAGCAAAGAAAAAAGAATTCATATTGTAAAATCAATTATTAAGCATGCTTTACTGCTCTGCGTGGGGTTTTTCTGGATATATCCGTTTTTGTGGATGATTTCTGCTTCGTTTAAAGGGCAGAATGAATTTTTCCAGAACCGCCTAGGATTGATTCCATTGGTACCAACAATTGATAATTTTATACGCATATGGCAAAAAGCAGATTTTGGAACCTACTTCATTAACACTATTATTGTAACTGTATTTTCGGTCATTATAGTTTTAATTATGACTATGACGGCTGGATACGCCATGGGACGTTACAAATTTGTTGGAAGAAATATTTGTATGGCGGTATTTTTGGGAAGCATTGCAATTCCACTGGTAAGTACAATCATTCCAACCTATGAAGTTGTCAAAGGGATGAATCTGGTAGGTACTAAGCTGGGATTGATCCTATCTCAGGCCGGTGGAGCACATGTTATCTTTCTGTTACTGTTCACCAGTTTTTTCCAATCCGTACCGAAAGAGTTGGAAGAGGCGTCTAAAATAGATGGATGTAATTATTTTCAGACGTTTTATTACATTATGATGAGGCTGTGTAAGCCTGTTGCAACGACAGTTGTTATTATGGAAACTATTTGGGCATGGAACGCTTTTATGATTCCTTTAGTGTTGACACTGAATAACCCATCTTCCAGAACATTGGCAGTTGGCTTATATGCATTTAAAGGGGAAAACACGGTTGATTGGACAGGAATTGCAGCTGGCGGTTCGATTGCTGTAATACCGATCATTATATTATTCATTTTTATGCAAAAGCATTTTGTAGAGGGAATTGCTGGAGCTGTTAAGAGTTGATAAGAACAATCCACCAAATCACATATAAGAGAGGAGAATTAGGAATGAGATTAAAAAAAATGACAGTATCGTTGCTGGCTGCTGCAATGGCAGTGACAACATTGGCAGGATGTGGGGCAATGCCGTCAACCGGGAATGCGAATGGGAACGGCGCCAGTGAAAATACAGGTGTTGCATCAAAAGAGGAAGAGAAAACGGATGGACAGATAACGCTTCAAGTTGTAGATTGGAGTGATGGGTCTGCAGCACAGAGAGAAGAGTTTCATAAGAAATTTGAGGAAACACATCCTAATATTAAAATTGAATACACCATGCTTACGGTAGATCAGTTCAAGAATACTATCGTTACAATGATCAAATCAGGGGAAGGTCCTGACCTGTTTCCCATTCCGGTAGGTCTTACACTAGATACTGCAGTAGAAGAGGGCTGGTTTCAGCCGATTAATGACTATGTAACAGATGATTTTAGAGAAAAATTTGATCCGGCAGCTTTTGCAGAAGGAGTTACGGATATTGGGGATGAATGGTATACTGTTACCGAACAAATGCCGATAATTCAGTGCCTATTTTTCTACAATAAGAGCATCTTGGAGCAGGCAGGCGTAAATGAGATACCTAAAACTTATTCGGAGTTTAGAGAAGCTTGCAAAAAAGTGACCGAGATGGGGAATGGAAACATTTATGGCCTGATCGATGGGGGCAAGCAGATGAACCGCATGGATGTTATGGCAAGATCTCTGGCTGCTGCAGCTGGCGGTAAGGTGGCTGCAACGCAGAAGGTACTGACAGATAATGGAGTGGCACCTTACGATAGTAAGGAAATGAATGAAGCGCTTGGCCTTATTAAAGGATTGGTAGATGATGGAAGTATTCATCCGGATACCATTAACGTGAGTGCACCAGAAGCAAGAGAATTGTTTGCACAGGGACAAGCAGCATTTCTCTGCCAAGGAATGTGGTGTGTATCCCAGTGGGATGCAAATTATCCTGACCTCAAATATGGAGTTATGGCAGTTCCTGTTCCTGATGGGGTAACAAATACTTATGTTCAGGCGGGCGAATTGTCTCCTTGGATGGGCATCTATAAACAATCTAAACATCCCAAGGAAGCGGCTGAATATTTAATGGCATTATATGATGAACGGTATGGATACCAGCAGAGCAATGTAGAAAGCGGAAGTTTTGTTTCTTGTATTCCTGAAATCAACGAAAAATATATGACGAATGAACATATGAAGGAGTATTATACTATTGCTGAAGAAACATCTAGGGTAGTACCTACTTTAGTAAAAAGAGATGAAAAGGCAAATGATTTCTATGCAGAAGTAAAAGACGTGCAGCCTAGCTTAGGTGCAATTGTGCAAGGCATTATTTCCCAGAGTCTTACCGATTATAGTAGCGCATTAAAAACACTGGCAGATGATACAACTACAGAATGGAAACGCGCATCGGAGGCAGTAGGAATGGATTATAGTTCCTTGGAGTTTCCTAACTGGGATGTGACAAAAGACTACACAGATGCAGATTATGCAGCATTAAAGTGATTTAGAAAAAAGAAAATAAGGAAAATGATGCGATGATTTGAGGTTTATAAAATTCGCATCATTTTCTGCTGGTTATATATAAAAGTTAAAGTCTTAAAACTGTTGAGAGAGATTTATGGACGAAAAAAAGCGGAAAACAATATTATGGAAACTGTTCATATCTACGCTATATTTAAGTGCGTTTACTTTCGGTGGTGGATATGTCATTGTTACGCTGATGAAAAATAAATTTGTAGATGAATACCATTGGATAGAAGAAAATGAAATGCTTGATTTAGTGGCAATAGCACAATCCTCCCCCGGGGCCATTGCGGTAAACGGAGCAATCGTTGTAGGTTATAAACTGGCGGGTGTTGTGGGAATATTCATAACAATTCTGGGAACCATTCTGCCACCTTTTATTGTTTTGACAGTAGTATCTATATTTTATAATGCGTTTAAAAGCGATTGGTTGATCAGCCAGTTGCTTGAAGGAATGCAGGCAGGGGTGGGTGCAGTAATAGCATCTGTCACGGTGGATATGGCAGCACCAATTGTTAAAGAGAAGAACCATCTGTCTTTGATCATTATGTGTGTAGCATTTATTGCAGCATGCGTGTTTAGCGTAAATGTAGTGTATATTGTAATAGCATGTGGGGTAATTGGTGTAATACGCACACTTCTATTAAAAAGGAGAAGCGTAAAATGATGTATTTACAATTATTCTTGAGCTTTATTCAGGTCGGAATATTCAGTTTTGGCGGTGGATATGCAGCTATGCCGTTGATTCAGAGTCAGGTAGTTACTAACCATAGGTGGCTTACCATGTCAGAATTTACAGATCTTATTACAATATCGCAGATGACCCCCGGACCTATTGCAGTTAATTCGGCAACTTTTGTAGGACTCAAGATTGCAGGTGTACTCGGGGCAGTGGTCGCTACGTTTGGATGCATTTTGCCGTCCTGTATTATTGTAACCGTGTTAGCAAAATTGTATCTAAAGTATAGAAGCGTGGATATGATGCAGGAGGTATTGCATTCACTTCGCCCTGCAGTAGTAGCAATGATAGCGTCAGCGGGAATTTTGATTCTTATGACGGCTTTTTGGGGAAATGGTACGGTTACCTTTGTTAAAACAAAATGGGTTATGGTTTTAATTTTTATTATATGTGTAGCTTTATTGCGGAAAACAAGAATGAATCCTATTTGGGTCATGGTATTGGCAGGGATAATGAAAGTAATCCTATCGTTTGCATAAATTTTGATATGTTCACAGTGAATTGCCCATTTAATTTCTGATCCTTGCGGAAGAAATTCCATAATATCATAATGTCTAATAAAACTGTGGGACACACGGGGATAACTCGCTTATGCTTTGCCCTATAGGGCAATCGAACGAAAAGCTCACACTTCAAGTGTTGGCTAAGTGGTGGGAGTATGTAACCCCCTATCATTTTGTGCATATTCTGTCTCATAAAAGATATGGAGTTTTCCCACGCATTTTTGTATAGTAGTTACAACGTATTGAAAAGGCAGGATGACAAAGACTATTATATGAAAAGAGGATTAAAATGGAAGAGAAGACATACCTGAAATGGCATAACAAAGTGGGGTACGGAAGCGGTGATATTGCAGGAAACTTAGTTTATGCGTTCCTGTCATCTTTTGTCATGATTTACCTGACAAATACAATTGGCTTAAATTCAGGAATCGTTGGCACATTAATTGCAGTATCCAAATTATTTGATGGTATAACGGATATTTTTTTTGGAACCATGATCGACCGGACAAAGAGCAAAATGGGTAAGGCAAGACCCTGGATGTTTTATGGTTTCTTTGGCTGTGCTATCACGCTCTACGGAGTTTTTGCGATCCCTACTAATATGGGTAAAACTGCGCAGTATGCCTGGTTCTTTATTTGCTATACCCTGTTAAACGCAGTATTCTATACGGCAAATAACATCGCATATGCAGCACTGACTTCTCTGGTAACAAAGAACAGTAAAGAACGAGTGCAGATGGGTTCTTTCCGTTTCATGTTTTCCTTTGGTACAAACCTTGCAATTCAGTCTATTACTGTAGGAGCAGTTGAGCTTCTTGGTAACGGTGCAACAGCATGGAGAATCATTGCGCTCATTTACTGTGTGATCGGTATCATCACCAATACGCTTGCTGTATTTTCCGTAAAAGAACTTCCGGAAGAAGAATTGAAATCTAATGGTTCTATGGGGATTGAGGATGATAAGCTTTCTTTCAAGCAGACTGTAAAGCTGCTGTTTGAGAACAAGTATTTTTCCATGATTTGTGTGATCTACATTCTGCAGCAGCTTCGTGCAGCAATGGTTAATGTGGGAATTTTCTTTATGACCTATGTTCTTTTAAATAAGAATTTATTTGGTGTGTTCTCCTGGGCTAACAATATCCCTCTGATCATTGCTCTGGCGATCACACCAATGCTGGTAGCAAAGACAAATGGAATGTACAAGCTGAACAAATACAGCTATGTATTTGCAAGCTTCTCCCGTCTGTTGGTAGTGTTTGCAGGTTATATGGGAAGTATCCCGTTGATGTTGTTATTTATCGCAATGACCTCCTTAGGTGAAGGTCCGTGGCAGGGAGATATGAGTGCTGTTATTGCACAGTGTTCCGAGTATACCTATTTAAAGAGCGGAAAACGTATTGATGGTTCCATGTTCTCATGCACTTCCATGGGTATAAAACTTGGCGGTGGTATCGGTATTGCTCTTTCCGGATGGCTGCTTGACATCAGTGGATATATCAATATGGACAACGCGGTTCAGCCGGCCAGCTGTATCAAAATGATGTATTTTATGTACCTCTGGCTGCCATTTATCTTTGATATCATCATTACGGTTATCCTTTCTTTCTTGAATGTGGAGGGTGCAAACCGCGAATTAATTGAAAATATGCAGGAATCATAAATCAATAGCCTCTAAAGTTTTCTTTAGGGGCTTATTTTAGAAAAGGAGAAGATAGAACATGAATGCAGATATGAAATGGTTGGATAATCCGGAAGTATTCCGGGTAAATCAGCTGGAAGCGCACAGCGATCATACTTATTATGAAAGCTATGAAGCACTGGAAAAGAAGGAAAATGCACTAATCCAGTCTTTAAATGGACAGTGGGAATTTGCTTTCAGTAAGAATGTTAAGAGCAGACCGGAAAACTTCTATGAAGAGGATTTTGATGCGAAAAACTTTGATAAGATTATGGTGCCGGGCCATATTGAACTGGCTGGATATGATAAGATCCGCTACATCAATACCATGTACCCATGGGAGGGAAAAGAATACCGCAGAGGCGCCTACAGTATGGAGAGCACCGGAGACGGAGCCGGAATGTTCAGCGAAGCTGAGTATAATCCGGTAGGTTCCTATATCAAACGCTTTGATCTGGATCCGGAGCTGTGTTCCAAGAGAGTCCGTATCTGCTTTGAAGGCGTGGAAGAGGCAATGTATCTGTGGCTGAACGGTCAGTTCGTAGGATATGCAGAGGACAGCTTTACTCCTTCCGAGTTTGATCTGACACCATTCATCCGGGAAAAGGGCAATGTACTGGCGGTACAGGTGCATAAGATGAGTACGGCAGCATTTCTGGAAGATCAGGATTTCTTCCGCTTTTTTGGAATTTTCAGAAATGTTACCCTGCGTGCGGTTCCTAAGATTCATCTGGAGGATGTGTGGTTCCGCCCGGAATTGTATAAGGATAATGCGAGCGGCAAATTATCCGTAAATCTGAAAGTATCCGCACCAGAGAACCGGAAGATCAATGCCCGGTTTGTGTTAAAGGATCAGGAAGGCAGTGTTGTGCTGGAAAAATCTGCTGCCCTGCAGGAGAAAAACGGAATCTACACTGAAGAAATTCAGACAGATGATGCGCAGGTAAAAGCCTGGGACAACCATCACCCATATCTGTATCATGCATATGTGGAGCTGACGGATGAAAGCGGAAATCTGGCTGAAGTAGTACCGTATGACATCGGCTTTAGACGGATCGATGTGATCGACAAGGTGATCCATTTAAATGGGAAACGCCTGGTCCTGACCGGTGTGAACCGTCACGAGTGGAGCCCTAAAACAGGCCGCTGCATCAGTATGAACGAAATGAAGTCCGATATTGAATGCATCTTAAGAAATAATATCAATGCCGTGCGCACCTGCCATTATCCGGATCAGATCCCGTGGTATTATATGTGCGACGCAGCAGGAATCTATATGATGGCTGAAAACAACTTAGAAAGCCACGGAACCTTCCAGAAGCTTGGTGCGATCGAACCTTCCTGCAACGTGCCGGGATCAATCCCGCAGTGGAAAGAGGCTGTGGTAGACAGAGCCAGAAGCAACTTTGAAACGTTTAAAAACCATACCGCCATTTTATTCTGGTCCCTGGGAAATGAGTCCTATGCTGGGGATGATATCGAGACCATGAACACCTATTATAAAGAGAAACAAGACGGCCGCCTGATCCATTATGAAAGCTCCTTCTATAACAGAGCTTATGAAGACACAATTTCCGATGTGGAAAGCCGTATGTATGCAAAGCCGTATGAGATCGAAGAATATTTGGACAATGATCCGAAGAAGCCTTACCTCTTATGTGAGTTCATGCATGACATGGGAAACTCCATGGGTGGACTTGGCACCTATATGCACCTGATTGATAAATATGACATGTACCATGGTGGATTTATCTGGGACTTTATTGATCAGGCACTTTATGTGAAGGATGAAGTTACGGGGAAAGAAGTGCTCCGCTATGGTGGAGACTTTGATGACAGACCTTCCGATTATGAATTTTCAGGAGATGGAATTGTATTTGCAAACCGTGTGGAGAAGCCGGCTATGCAGGAAGTGAGGTATTATTATGGTTTATACAGATAATGGGAAATTGAGAGTGGTTTATGGTGACTATGTGCTCGGTGTACACGGAAAAGGGTTCGACTATACGTTCTCTTATGCTCAGGGCGGTCTGGAGTCTATTGTAAAAAACGGCTATGAATGGCTGTACCGTTGCCCGAAGCCGACCTTCTGGAGAGCACTGACAGATAATGACCGGGGAAGCAAATTCCATATTAAAAGCGGCAGCTGGATGGCAGCAGATACGTTTATCGACTGTCAGAATGTCGAAGTCATCATGGACGGTGAAATGCAGAAGCAGTATGCTCCGGACAATAATATCTATGGGGGCGATGTATCTGCAAATGAGATCATTGTAAAATTCACCTATAAGACCATCAGCAATCCTTCCGCGACGGTTCTGGTAAGCTATACTGTGACCGGAAACGGAAAAATCAGGGTGGATGTAGAATACCACGGAGTAAAGGGTCTCCCGGAGCTTCCTGTGTTTGGCATGAGATTCATTATGCCGACACTTGCAGACAGCTACATGTATGAGGGCTTATCCGGAGAAACCTATCCGGACCGGAAAGCAGGCGCTGTAAAAGGGGTATATCAGGTGAGTGATTTAAGCCTTACCCCATACCTTGTTCCGCAGGATTGTGGAATGCATATGGATACGGACTGGCTGGAGGTTGCGAGATATACGAGTCTTGATAACAGCAGAAGGGATTATTCTTTGCAGATCTTAAAAATTGAAAAAACAGACGAGCCGTTTGCTTTTTCCTGCCTGCCATATACAGCAGAAGAGATTGAAAACGCAACACACTATGAAGAACTGCCGCCGGCAAGAAGGACTGTTCTGTGCGTTTGTGGCGCAGTAAGAGGTGTTGGTGGAATTGACAGCTGGGGAAGTGACGTGGAGGAAGCATACCGCATCAATGCAGAAAATGTTATTTCCTATTCCTTTGCCATCTGTTAAGCCTCCGCGCAACCGGAAAAATGACCATCGTGTGAAACGAAATGGAAACATCTGTGTATTGTATGGGGAATGAAAAATGAATCTGGAAGAACGTATAAAAGCAGGCATGCTGTTTTATGAATCCGGGCATGTAGATCCGGTCAATCAGGAGATAGAAGAACGCCTGGAAAATGAGCGGAAAGACTGCAAAGAATTGATGTTTGATTATAATCACTGCAGACCGGGAGATTAGGATCGGCGGCTAAAAATTTTAAAGGAACTGCTTGGTTCTTGTGGGGATCATGTGTATATCGAAGATGGGCTCCATATGTCTTACGGGAAGCATGTATATTTAGGTGATTATTTCTATGCAAATTTTAATCTGACAATCTGGATTTAGGAAAGCTGTTCATCCAGAAGCTAAATTTTACCAGGGTGATATCCGGGACAGAGCTTTTATGGATTCTGTATTTGAAAAAGAAGATATCGACGGTGTCATTCACTTTGCAGCAAGTTCCCAGGTCGGGGAAAGCATGAAGGACCCGCTTAAGTATTACAGTAATAATTTATGCGGTACCGAGGTGCTTTTGGAGAGCATGGTGGCTCATGGAATTGACAAGATCGTCTTTTCGTCCACAGCGGCAACGTATGGAGAGCCTGAGAGCATTCCAATCCTGGAAACCGATCCGACTGTTCCGACCAACTGCTATGGCGAAACGAAGCTGTCCATGGAAAAAATGTTCCACTGGACCTCCATCGCACACAATTTAAGATATGTTTCCCTGCGCTACTTTAATGCCTGTGGCGCGCATCCGAATGGAAAAATTGGTGAGGCTCATAATCCTGAAACACATCTGATCCCGCTGATTCTTCAGGTACCGAACCACCAGAGAGAGTATATTTCCATTTTCGGTACGGATTATGATACAAAAGATGGCACCTGCGTAAGGGATTATATCCATGTCAATGACCTCGCTCAGGCACATATTCTGGCTATGAACTATCTGCGAAACGGCGGAAAGAGCGATATCTTTAACCTTGGAAACGGAGTCGGCTTTACTGTGAAAGAGGTTGTGGAAACTGCCAGAGAAGTAACCGGACATCCGATCCCTGCAAAGGAAGAAGCACGAAGAGCAGGAGATCCATCAACTCTGATTGCTTCCAGTGGAAGAGCAAAAGGTATCCTGGGATGGAAACCGCAGTATGCAGATCTGAGAGTAATCATTGAAACAGCCTGGAAATGGCATCAGGCCCATCCACATGGGTACAAAGCTGATTAAAGGGGGAAGATTGCTATGATCAATACACAGATCAATGAACTTGTGGCTTATGGCTTAAAATGTGGTCTGGTATCAAAGGATGATCAGATTTTTGTGACAAATCAGTTATTAGACCTCTTTCGTCTTTCGGAGTTTCATGAAGAAGAAATCCTGAAAAGCCGGCCATTAGCTGAAATTCTGGAAGATATGGTCTCTTATGCTCATCAGCAGGGAATTCTAGAAGAAGATACCATCGCTTGGAAAAATCTATTTGATACCAGGATCATGGGGCTGTTAACTCCGCTGCCGTCTGTTGTCAGATCCAGGTTTCAAAGCCTTTAAGGGAAGAATTGCTTTCGGACGGTTTATCGAAACTTTGTAAAAGCCGATACGAACTGACCGGTCAGCAGGCGGTTTAAATTTTATATTTTTACAAAACCTTCCTATAATGGCATGTACATAAAATCAATACTTTAGGACTTGACATTATAGAAAGGGGCCTTTACCGGATATATTTCCGGGCAAAGGCTCCTTTTTGCGAGGTCGTTGTTATTTCATTGGATATGAGTAGCCATGGTGAGATTTTTTTGAGAGAAAATACAGAAGATGAACGTCCTGCTATGTCACTTTTCAGGTAGAGACCGGTGATCAGATGTCTTGAGCTGGGGCCTTTAAAATGCTGTGGAAAAATTGGGCTAAATGAAATTGTGTACATTTAACACAATTTTGTATTATTTAATGTGATCGCACATAAACTAAAATGAGTGTATTCGCCTTTTCAAAAAATTCAAAATCACTGTTGACAAACGATCTGTTTTACGATATAATCATCTACGTTGCTTAAGAAAATAGCAACGCAGAGATGCAGAAGTGGCGGAATTGGCAGACGCGCACGGTTCAGGTCCGTGTGGTAGTAATACCTTGAGGGTTCGACTCCCTTCTTCTGCAGGAGATGAGCAGGAGGTCAGGAAACTGGCTTCCTGTTTTTGCTTTCCGGATATTTTGGAGAAGATAAGCGGAAAGCTATTATTTGAAATAATAAAGAAAGGTGGGGGTACAGCAGATGCTGGAATTAAAACATCTCTCCTTTGAAGTAAATGATGACAAGGGAGAAAAAGGAATTATCAAAGATATCAGCCTGAAAGTGAATGACGGCAAATTTGTGGTCATTACAGGACCAAACGGAGGTGGAAAATCCACCACAGCAAAGCTGATCATGGGGATCGAACGTCCGACCGGCGGTCAGATTTTCTTTGACGGAGAAGATATTACAGAGAAGAACATTACGGAAAGAGCAAGAATGGGCATCAGTTTTGCTTTCCAGCAGCCAGTCCGTTTTAAAGGTGTTCAGGTGTTAGACCTTCTGCGTCTGGCATCAGGAAAGAAGCTATCAGCAGCGCAGGCATGCCAGTATTTGTCTGAGGTAGGACTTTGCGCAAAAGATTATATCAACCGTGAGATCAACGCAAGTCTTTCAGGCGGTGAATTAAAGAGAATTGAGATCGCTACTGTTATTGCAAGAAATGCAAAGCTTTCTGTTTTTGATGAACCGGAAGCGGGGATCGATCTTTGGAGCTTCCAGAACCTGATCCAGGTATTTGAGCGTATGAGAAAGAATAATAATGGCTCCATTCTCATTATTTCCCATCAGGAGCGTATTTTAAATATTGCAGATGAGATCGTTGTGATCGCAGATGGCAAGATAATAAAACAGGGAACCAGAGAAGAGATCATGCCTGAAATTATGGGAACCGCAGCAGCAGTAGGCGTTTGTTCCGGTTTTACGGGAAATGACGGAAAGGAGGATCAGTAATGATGGATCAGATCCAGGAGAGACTTCTTGCAGAAGTAGCTGACCTTCACGGAGTACCGGAAGGTGCTTACAATATCCGTGCTAACGGGAAAATGGCTGGAAGAAGTACCACAGCCAACATTGATATTACAACTAAAACAGATAAACCGGGAATTGATATTAAGATCAAGCCGGGAACAAAGCATGAAAGTGTCCATATTCCGGTAGTGGTAAGTGCCAGCGGATTAAAAGAAATGGTTTACAATGATTTCTACATTGGTGAAGACTCTGATGTAGTGATCGTAGCAGGCTGTGGTATCCACAACTGTGGCGATCAGGACTCTGAGCATGACGGCATCCACAGATTTTTCATTGGAAAGAATGCGAAAGTTAAATACGTAGAAAAGCATTACGGTGAAGGTGACGGTACAGGAAAACGTGTTCTAAACCCGGGAACAGAAGTATATATGGAAGAAAACAGCCAGATGGAAATGGAGATGGTCCAGATCAAGGGTGTTGACTCTACCATCCGGACCAATACAGCGAAACTGGCAGCAGGTGCCAGACTGGTAGTAAGAGAGCGTCTTCTCACTCATGGTGCCCAGGTAGCTGAAAGTATCTATGAGGTAGAGTTAAATGGGGAAGGCTCCAGTGCCGATGTAGTATCCCGTTCCGTTGCTAAGGGAACCTCCAAACAGACCTTCCGTGCCAGCATTGCAGGAAATGCAAAATGCAGCGGTCATACAGAATGTGACGCCATTATCATGGATGATGCAAAGATCCTGGCAGTTCCGGGACTGGAAGCAAACGACGTAGATGCAGCTTTGATCCATGAGGCAGCTATCGGAAAGATTGCCGGTGAGCAGCTGATCAAACTGATGACATTGGGACTGACTGAGGAAGAGGCAGAAAATCAGATCATTAATGGATTTTTGAAGTAAGACAGATCCGAAAATGTCATATTAGCTATGTTTTGATGCATAAGTATTTGGGAAAGGGCGTAAGAAAGCAGGAAAATATAACAGATATGGCAATTGCAGCCAATACAGCCAATACAGACCAGAAGAGGGAAAATCTTTTAAACCTGTCTTTAAGCGTATCAGAAGAAGAGCGGATGCGTTCTGAAAGTCTGGAAACCGGCTTTGACCGGGAAGAACGGACATGGGAGCTGATCGTTAAGTATTTTGGTGATCTTAGTGGATTGCGGGAACGGGGCATCCGGGTACGGGAATTGTTAAATGGTTATGGTATACTGAAGGTGCCGGAATATCTGGTGGACTTTGTTACAAACTTACCGGAAATTGAATATATAGAAAAACCTAAGAGGCTGTTCTTTGCTGTAAATCAGGCAAGAGCAGCCTCTTGTTTATTGGACGTGCAGCAGGGGATTGGTGGAGAAACTGCAAATTCAAACCCTTTAGAAAATATATTTGGTATGGACGGGGGCACTGTGACGGAAAGAGTATCAGCAGAGGCTAAGCTGCCAACGGATCTGACTGGAAAAGGCGTTCTCATTGCTATTATCGATTCCGGTATTGATTACCTTCATCCGGATTTTCAAAATTCAGACGGCACCAGCCGCATCTTGTATCTATGGGATCAGAACCGGGATATTGTATACACGAAAGAGGAGATAAATGAGGCTCTGTCAGCATACAGGGAAGGTTCTGGGGGGCGAAACAGGGCTGCGGCACTGCAGATTGTTCCTTCTGCGGATACAAGTGGCCATGGAACGGCAGTATCTGCTATTGCAGCAGGAAATGGCAGAGGAAGCAGCGGGTTATACCGTGGTGTAGCCTATGAAAGTGAGCTAATGGTGGTAAAACTGGGTATCCCCCTTGCAGATAATTTCCCCAAAACTACCCAGTTGATGGAAGCAGTAGATTTCGTCCTTCGCACAGCCAGACAGCTGGGACGGCCGGTGGCAGTGAATTTAAGCTTTGGAAATACCTACGGTTCTCACGACGGAACCAGTCTTTTAGAAACCTTTTTAGATGATATGACAGGATATGGCAGAAATGTGATCATAGCGGGAACCGGAAATGAGGGAGCCGGAGCAGGTCATACAGGCGGTCTGCTGGAAATGGGAAGAGAGCAGGTCATAGAACTGTCTGTATCTGCTTTTGAAAATAGTTTTGGGGTGCAGTTGTGGAAATCTTATGCAGATATATTTTCTATTTCCCTAAGATCGCCTTCAGGTGCTATTATAGGAACCTTACAGGAAAATCTGGAGAAACAGCGTTTTAGAAGTGAAAATACACAGATCCTGAGTTATTATGGAAAACCTTCTCCTTACAGCATGGCGCAGGAGGTATATTTTGATTTTATACCAACAGGAGATTATATAGACAGCGGCATCTGGCAGTTTATCCTGACACCGGAAAGGATCATTACCGGTCAGTTTGATTTGTGGCTTCCTTCCAAAGCTGCATTAAATAATGATACCCGCTTTTTAAAAAGTACCCCGGAAACTACATTGACTATTCCCTCTACAGCCAGAAAAATTATTTCTGCAGGCGCCTATGACTTTCGCACAAGAGCTTATGCTGACTTCTCAGGCCGTGGTTTTACCCGGCAGACCAATCAGGTAAAACCAGATCTGGTGGCTCCGGGGGTGAATATCATCACAGCCGGAAACAGGGGCGGCTACGAAGCTGTCACAGGAACATCTTTCGCAACGCCCTTCGTTACCGGAGCGGCAGCACTTTTGATGCAATGGGGGATCATCAACGGAAACGATCCGTTTCTATACGGTGAAAAAGTAAAAGCCTACCTCATCCGTGGCGCCAGACATTTACCGGGATATGATATCTGGCCAAATGAGCGGGTGGGGTATGGCAGTTTATGTGTATCGGAAAGCCTTCCTTTGGGGAGTGGGAGAGAGGGCTAACGGTTATCGATCTTTTCCGGATACATATCGTGGTGTGTCAGACGGTCAAAAGCCACTTTTTCCCATAATGTATCTTTTTTTCCATAGTTACAGTAGGGATCAATGGATATACCGCCGCGAGGGGTGAATTTTCCCCAGACTTCAATATATTTTGGGTCCATCAGACGGATCAGGTCTTTCATAATAATATTGACACAATCTTCATGAAAGTCACCATGGTTGCGGAAACTGAACAGATACAATTTCAAGGATTTACTCTCTACCATGCGTTCACCCGGAACATATGAAATATAGATCGTAGCAAAATCAGGCTGTCCGGTTTTTAGACAAAGGCTGGTAAATTCAGGACAGTTAAACTTTACAAAATAATCATTTTCAGGGTGTTTATTGGGAAAAGTTTCCAGGACTTCCGGAGCATAGTCTGCTCTGTATACATTGTTTTGGTTTCCTAAAAGGCTGACGCCTTCCAGTTCTTTTTCATTTCTTCCAGTCATTTTCATATCCCCCTATGCGTTGCTTATAGAATGTTTTGGGTAAAATACCTGTTCAAGTGCCTTGGACAGTGCTACGCCGCATACAGCAGGTACTGTTTGTCCGATACACAGGCTAAGTGCCAGTGCCCCATAAGGCATGTGGACCATAGGTGACAGCCATAGTGCGACACCAAGGCCCGGTACAAGCGTGATCGGGAAAAAGATCATAAAACGCGGCAGGTGGAATTTTTTGATCAGCATGACAATACCAGATGTTACAATGCCGACGATAAAACCTCCGACCATGTCAATGATGCCGAAACCTCCAAGCATATTTGCGATGAAATTAGCGAGACCAAGCGGGATAACCAGGAACGGAAAAAGATAAGAAAGGGCATATAAAGAAGTTACAATGCGGATCTGATAAGCCCCAAAAGAAAAACTTTGTGTCATAAATAAAATAATAACATAAAGCGCGATCACAATGCCGGAAGTTGTAAGTTTCCGGACGTTAGTAAAAGTTTGATTTTCCATGTTTGTTCACCTCCAAAATATAATCACAACAACAATTGATCATAGTTAATATTTGTTGTCCCTAGTTTTATTTTGTGACAGGATGGTCTCGAACTGTCAATCGCATCTGGAAGTTACAGACCTGAGTAGTATAGAACAAAATGGAGATGAAAGCAAGGAGTTTTTAATTATCTTCCAGATGAGTATGTGATAAGCATGTGGCATATTTGATGACAGCGGGAGAACTGGCTTTTGCAGATGAGGCGGAGAAAAATGTATTTTAATAAAAACATGGGAAATACCGGTTTATTAACGTTTTCTTTATGTTATAATCAGATTTACGTGTGTAAAAAGCAGAAACAAAGGAAAATGAAAGGAAAAAGGTAAAATGAGCAACTTAAAACCCATGTTACTAACAGCCTTAAAGTCCTATAACAAATCCCAGTTTGTGAAAGATGTGACAGCAGGTATCATTGTGGCGATCATTGCACTTCCACTGTCTATCGCTCTGGCACTGGCATCTGGCGTAGGTCCTGAGGCAGGTATTTTTACAGCTATCGTAGCTGGATTCGTTATCTCCGCATTGGGCGGAAGCAGTGTACAGATTGCCGGACCGACTGCAGCATTTGCAACCATCGTAGCAGGTATCGTGGCAAGAGATGGAATGGACGGTCTTGTGATCGCAACGGTTCTTGCAGGTGTATTCCTGATTCTTATGGGAATCTGCCGTTTCGGAAGCCTGATCAAGTTTATCCCGTACACCATCACAACCGGTTTTACCTCCGGTATTGCTGTTACCATTGTGATCGGGCAGTTAAAGGACTTTTTTGGTGTGACCTATCCGGAAGGTGTCCGTCCGATCGAGACCATGGAAAAGCTGGCAGCATTTCTGGAAAATGTTGGAACTGTTAATCCGGCAGCTCTCATCGTAGGAACTGTAAGCCTGGCAATCCTGATCATTTCCCCTTATATTTTTAAGAAGATACCAGGTTCCCTGATCGCAGTTATCGTTGGTATTTTTATGGTGAAATTCCTTCCGTTAAAGGTTTCTACCATTGGAAATCTGTACACTATCAGCAATGCACTGCCATCTTTCCATCTGCCGGCAGTTAACTTTGAGATCGTGCAGGCAGCTATTCCAAATGCATTTACCATTGCTATCCTGGCAGCCATTGAGTCTTTGCTTTCCTGTGTAGTCGCAGATGGCATGATCAATGGAAAACACCGCTCTGATATGGAATTAGTGGCACAGGGAGCGGGAAATATTGCATCTGCGTTATTTGGCGGCATCCCGGCTACAGGCGCTATTGCACGTACAGCGGCTAACATTAAAAATGGCGGCCGTACACCAGTTGCAGGTATGGTCCATTCCATTACGCTGGTAATCGTACTGGTAGTGCTGATGCCTTATGCAGGTATGATCCCAATGCCTACCATTGCAGCCATCCTGTTTATCGTAGCTTATAATATGTGCCAGTGGCGTACTTTTTTACAGTTGGTAAAAACAGCTCCAAAGAGCGATATACTGGTTCTGGTAGTTACTTTTGTACTGACTGTAGTATTTGACCTGGTGGTTGCGATAGAAATAGGCATGATCCTTGCATGTCTGCTGTTCATTAAGAGAATGAGCGAAGAAACCAAGGCAGAAAGCTGGGTATATACTGATGATGATACAGTAGCAGTTAATGAAAATCTGCGTATGCTTCCGGCAGCCATCCGCGTTTATGAAGTAAGCGGTCCTTTATTCTTCGGTGCTTCTGATGCCATTGAGCACATTGTTGTGGAAGAAAGTGCAAAATGCCTGGTACTGCGTATGAGGGCAGTACCGGCACTGGACAGTACAGCCATGAATGCCCTGACAGCACTTACAAAGACCTGTGAAAGCAAGGGTGTGACCATTGTATTCTCCCATGTAAATGAGCAGCCTATGAAGGCAATGAAAAAAGCCGGATTTACTGAACTGGTGGGAGCAGAGAGTTTCTGCCCGAATATCACAGCTGCGCTGGAAAGAGCAGAAGAGATCATTAAATAAAATAATACATAACACAAAAAAGCCAGAAGGCTGTTGTGAACCGATATCACAGCAGTCTTCTGGTTTTTATAATAAGTGGGATGATCATTAAGATCCACACAATAGGCTCTGCCATAATAATTCCCCAGTACTGGAAGATGCGGGCAAGAAGAAAAGCACAGATCACTTTTCCAATCAGCTCGATCAAACTGGAAAATACAGGAGTAATGTGATCTCCCATTCCCTGAAGGCCATTTCTTAAAACAGAGATGGCAGCAGGGGCAAAATAGAATAAAGAATCTGTTTTTAAGTACCAGGATGCATTGGAAAGAACCACCGGATTTTTAGAACTAGTTACCAGCCATATAAGCCATGGGGAAGCTGTATAGCTTAAAAGGATCATTCCCAATGACCAGATCCAGGTAAGGATCAGTGCCTGGCGGATACCGGTGCGGATGCGGTCTTTCTTACCTGCCCCCATGTTTTGGCCGCAGTAGGTTGCCATGGTCACGCCCATAACAGAAAAAGGAAGCATGAAAAATTCTGTAATCTTGCGGGCGGCTGTATGAGCAACGATAATGTCCTGTCCAAAGGTATTGATGGCACACTGAAGAGACAGTGTCCCGAAAAATACAAGGGACATCATAGCTGCCATGGAAAGTCCGGAAGCATACAGCGCTTTGATCTCACATGGTTTAAGCTTAAAGTCCGGGAGCGAAAAACGGAAAACAGGATACCGTTTAAACATATAGACCAGGCTTATGAGCGCGGAAAGCGACTGGGATAATACAGTGGCCCAGGCAGCGCCTGCTACGCCAAAACCGAATTTTAATATAAAAAGCAGGTCCAGGGCAACATTTAATACTGCTGCAAAAAGCAGGAACAAAAGAGGGGCAGTGGTATCGCCTACAGCCCGAAGGATAGAGGCACAGCCATTGTAAAGCATAGTGGCTAAAAGACCTAAAAGAACAGCACGTATGTAGGCTGTGGACTGGTCCATTAATGCATCCGGCACATTCAGCAGTTTTAAAATAAAGGGCAGACTGCCTACGCAGGCAGCTGTAAGAAGCAGGGCTGTGATCCCGCCTAAAAGGAGACATCCGGCCCCGTATCGGGTTACACCCCGCTTATCTCCGGCTCCAAACTGCCGTGCAATGAGAAGAGCAAAACCATTTGTAAGTCCGGACAAAAATCCGATAAATAAAGTGCTGATAGAAGTAGTAGCGCCTACTGCAGCCAGAGCCGCTTCCCCTAAGGTGCTGCCTACTACACGGGTATCTGCCAGACTGTAACACAACTGGAAAATATTTCCAAGAGCCACAGGAACGGCAAAGGAGATCATTACTTTTGAGGGAGAACCCTTTGTTAAATCTTTCATAAAATCATACTTTCCTGAATTTTTATTACTGTAACGAATTTTTTAATCTGTTTGTAAAGGGGTATGCCGCCTGATGGTGACATTATCATAAATAAAAGTCAGTAGGTATCGTATCATAAAAATGAGAGGGAATCAATGAAAGAAAATAAGTATATTGTGGTATGCAAACATGATTAAGAAGAATCTTGCCAGTATTACCCAATTCCTAACCTTTGGTTAATAGTTATCTTATAGGATCCATCGTACAATAACAATACGGTGGATTTCTTTTATTTCAGAATACATGCGAGGGAGGAATGTATAAAGAAAAAAACAAATAATTCTGTTTCAGCTGAACCTGTCAGGATGACAGATGCTGAACTGGCAAAGAAGTTGGGGCATTATCAGGCGGTAGAAGGCATTGATACATTAGCAGCTTGGAGACTATTTTCACACAGAACTATGGATTCCATGGAATAAGGAGAGGAAAAGATTATGAAAGAGCAGAAAATGACAGATGAGCAGTTATCACAGGAACTGAATAAGAGCAAAGGCGGCAGGATAGGCGGAAAACTTCTTTCGTTACTGGGCGGAGCTGTAATCCTATTTGGCATTATCCTGGGGGGCAATATGG
The DNA here is from genome assembly GCA_025758065.1 of Lachnospiraceae bacterium. Lineage (NCBI taxonomy): Bacteria > Bacillati > Bacillota > Clostridia > Lachnospirales > Lachnospiraceae > Lachnospiraceae bacterium. The sequence goes on along the minus strand of CP107199.1, from coordinate 3,745,264 downwards.
CGTTGATTATTATAGGCGCTGTATTGCTGGGGCTGGGCCAGATGACCCAGGGCAAAGCCGGGGATAAAGCAAACAAACAGGCATATGATACCATTGTGCCGGAAATTGTGGACAATATTTTTACAAACATACAAATGGATCCGCTACCTCATCTTCTGGATGCAAAAGATACGAATATTCCGCTGCCCAGTCATAGTTACTGCAGTGGCAGCGGATACATCAGGGGAACATATCATGGACTGACGTCAGAGCTGTGTACCATTAAGCTGACGGATGTTGATGAATTCCAGCGTGAGGAGACCGGGCTGTGGGAAAAGAATGAACGTGAGATTTATAGGGGACAATGGATGCTGTGCGAACTTGAACAGGAATTTCCGACCTGGTTGACTTTCTGGCCGAGGGATAAAATGGATAAGCTGTTTCATGCCAGGACGATCAAAACCGGAAATGAAGCCTTTGATAAGCGGTTTAATCTGAGCAGTGATAATGAACAGGAAGCTCTTCACATTCTGAAGATCAGCCGGATAGAGCGTATCATGGAACTGGCAGATAATTCTTTTGGAAAATTTGCTGTCAATCTGAACCAGGATGGAAAAATATATATTGCAGTCCACAGTGGGCATGCATTTTTTGATATTGGTAAGGGAAAAGAAGATCCTGGACAGTTGCGCCAGCGTTATATTCGCGAGCTGAACTGGTTTACAGACCTGGTGGACGTGTTCCGTTCTGTGTAAAGGCAGTGAAAGTTTAAGAAAGCACATTAGTGGCAGAAGGAGGCATATGAAAAGGATTACGATCATAGTGTGCGGTTTCAGCCTTGCGATCGCGCTGGTAGCGCTGCCGTTCCAATATATGGAACATATTACATCAGGCCTGGGTTTCAGCCTTGCTGCAGTGCTTTTGGCCTGGATTGGCATTCTTCAAAGAAAAAGCTCACAAGAGACTTATAAGCATGATGTGAGGTTATACTTAGCCAGTACCCTGATGAAAGTTGTAGATGTAGAAGAGTCTGAATTTGAAAGTTGGGAAAATCAGCCTGAGGGAAGTTCACGGCTGCGCCGCGAAAAGATATATCTTCCGACTTACGAATATGCGGTGAATGGTAAAAAATACTGGTATTACAGCCGCAAGTCAGTTTCTGGCAAAGGAGATGTGGGAAAGCAGGTAGTTGGATATTATGCTCCAAACAGGCCGGATATCATCACAGAAAACCGCCCGGGAAAGCCTGTGTTTGGAGGATTCCTGTGTTTTTTCGGTGCTGTGGTTTGCCTGATTTTCAGTATGCTGGTATTTACTGGAATGATGGTCAGCTGTTGATTACAAAAGCAGGAAGATTTCTATTGCAATTTCCGGAAAATAGTATTATAGTTACCTGTCTTTCGGAGTTGAACTGAAGAAATAGTGCTAAGCCATGGACTAAAATCTATGGCTCAGCACTTTTTTAATATCGGTATTACCCATAAAATAAGAGGTTAATGGAAGTCCGGTATGATCGGAAAAAAACTTTATAAAAGAAGAATTCCGTGATAAGTTTATATATTTTCGGTCAGATATTTTTGCAACTCTGAAGTCACGTATGAAATCAAATATCTCTTCGGTACCATACTGGTTTTTTAAGATGTGTATCTGTAAGATCCTGGTCAGCAGTACCGCAAGGTAACAAATGAGGAAATGTCCGGTGATCGTTTCCTGTTTTTGTAAATATACAGGTCTTGCATCAAGCTGGGATTTCATGACACGGAAAGATTCTTCAATGCGCCAGAGATTATGGTAGGCAGCATACACCTTGGACGCAGCCATGTGGATCTCTGAAGTAACGATCATGTTATAACCTGCAAATTTGCGGGCATTCTCAATGGATTTTTCGTTTATTTCAACTTTTACAGCACCCTCTGTTTCTTCTCCCTTTTTATTAGTGGGAATAAAAGAAACATATTTAGAACTATCGCCATATTCGGATCTTTTTGCCTGACTGGCTTTGAGCTTCTTTGCTTTCTCGACCTGCCGGTTTATTTCATATTTCTGTTTTGCGGCAAGTTTTGGATTGAATGTTACGATCCGTTTTTCTGTAAGTTTTACTGTTTTTTTATGTCCAGCGGTATCTGTGTAGGAATAAGAAAAATCATCTACGCATTCCTTGATACGGTACAGTATCTCTCCTCTTTTGTTCTTAACGTCTGCATAGTCATTTTCAAGCAGGACCCATGTTTTTTCCGTCTCAGGAAGAGTTTTTACAGATTTGGAGAAGATGTATCCATCGCCAGCTTTCAATGCGTGTGCGATGTTATTAAAGCAGTTAAGTCCCTTATCCGCGATCTGGATCGTTCTGCCGGATATGTGACTGCGTTTTTTAAGATCATCAATGATGTTGCGTATAACGGGTTTTTCACTTTCATTCCCAGGATACATTTTCATACCGATAGGGATCTGGTTGGCATCCAGGAGCAGGCCCATACCGACGATCGGTTCCCTGCGGTTTTCTTTTGAGGGGCCTTTCAGTCGGAAATCATCTTCTTTATCAATCTCAAAGTAAAAGTTTGTACAATCAAAGTATGTGTGGACCGTATCAAGCGGATATGTCTGATTGATCTGGTGGTTATAGATCTCGATCACCTTTTCGTATTCGGAGCCAATGTACTCCAGACCGGAATACAGCTGGTCCAGTGAAAAATCGTGGTTTTCAAAGAGATTTGGGATAACCTCATCATAAGTTTTTGATTTCGAACAGGGATGGACTGTTCTTGCATAAATTAAAGCAGACATCATATCAAAAATGTTAAATCTGAAATTAGTTGCCGTCTGCATGAGATCAATAAACCGCTTACAGCCGAGAGAGTCATTGATATTTTTTAAAGGAAAATACCCCAGATGTTTTTCGGGAGACACATCGGAGATCTGTTGTTCTTTTTCTGCCTGTTTTTTCTGTTTGCATTTCTGATTAAGTTTCTGGACCTCTTTGGTAAAAACAGCAATCGGATCCTCAATGCCGGTAGCCTGAAGTTCGTGTACATACCCCAGAGGTTTGTAAGAACGATGAGCACCGCATTTTCGAGTAGGATCATAATAACTTTCGTAGATCTGTAAATAAGTACCCTTTTTATTGTTTGTTTTCTTTAAGAAATAAGACATATAAATCACCCTTCTCCATTATAACACTATAGCACTATATATGCAAAGGGTAAAAACAAACTTTGTCAAATATTTTTAGCAACAAAAAAACCAGCAAATATGTCGGTTTATAATAAAAGGGGGATTTTATTATTCCCAAAAGTAATAGTGCTAAATCCTAAAGACGGGTATTTACTGGAATGATGGTCAGCTGTTGATTACAAAAGCAGGAAGATTTCTATTGCAATTTCCGGAAAATAGTATTATAGTTATAACTAACAAGTGCATATGATCTTCAGGGCAGGGTGAGATTCCCTACCGGTGGTATAGCCCACGAGCCGCAAGGTATGATTCGGTGAGATTCCGAGGCCGACAGTATAGTCTGGATGAAAGAAGATAGAGAACGGGATAAAAGATACGGTAGAATGCAGTATCAGATATTTGTTGGATATCAGCTCTGGAACAGTGATTGTTTCAGAGCTTTTTAGTTTTTAAAGAATGTCTGGGCTGGCTGAAAAGTTTTCTGAATTTCCAAATTTTTACAAAAAACGCTCTGGAGAATGAGATAGGCTCCGGGGCGTTTTTTCATTGCCATACATATTAGAATTGCCCCAGCATCTTATGATGTGAACGTGCTAATGGCACATGTGCCGGTTAAACGTTTAGGAGAGCAGCAAGGAGGCGGACGTTTGAAAACTACAGAAAATTACAGTGAAGACGAAAAATATATGGTTTTAGCTATGGAACTGGCAAAGAAAGGATATGGTTATACAGCTCCCAATCCAGTGGTTGGTGCAGTGATCGTAAAAAACGGCTGTATCATTGGCCAGGGATATCATGAGAAATATGGAGAACCCCATGCAGAGCGGAATGCATTAGCTTCCTGTACCCAGTCACCAGAAGGGGCAACCATTTATGTAACATTAGAGCCCTGCTGCCATCATGGCAAACAACCCCCCTGTACAGATGCAATCATAGAAGCAGGTATCGGCCGGGTAGTGACTGGTTCCGGGGATCCAAATCCGTTAGTGGGAGGAAAAGGAATCCAGATTTTGAGGGACCACGGAATACAGGTAACAGAGCATGTACTGAGAGAAGAGTGCGACAGGTTAAATCAGGTATTTTTTCACTATATCCAGACGGGACGCCCTTATGTGACCATGAAGTACGCTATGACAATGGATGGAAAGATCGCTGCTTATACCGGCGCTTCCAGGTGGGTGACCGGGGAAGAAGCCAGACATCATGTACATGAACAGCGAAAGAAAAATACAGCGATCATGGTAGGTATCGGTACAGTGCTTGCAGATGATCCTATGCTTAACTGTCGTATAGAAGGGGGAAGAAATCCTGTCCGCATTATCTGCGATACCCATTTAAAGATGCCTCTTACCTCAAAGATCGTAAAAACGGCAAAAGATATTCCTACCATTATTGCCTGTTGCGTACCAGATGAAGAACTGCAAAAGCCCTATAAAGAAGCTGGCTGCAAAATACTTTTAACAGAGAAAAATATGGGTCACATTAACCTGGATCTTCTTATGGAACAACTGGGAAGGGAGAAGATAGACAGTATCCTGTTAGAAGGAGGAGGCACTCTTAACTGGGCGGCGTTAGAGGCTGGGGTTGTCCAGAAAATACAGGCATATATAGCACCAAAGCTTTTTGGTGGGATAACAGCTAAGACTCCGGTAGAAGGAAGAGGAGTGGAAGAACCGGATCAGGCTTTTTTCCTCAGACATAAAAAGATAAGTGTTCTGGGAGAAGACCTGCTTGTGGAAGGAGAGATAGAGAGAAATGTTTACAGGGATCATTGAAGAAAAAGGTATCATCAGTAAGATCATGAAAACTGACAGCCAGGCAGTCCTTACCATAAAGGCCAGTAAGATCATGAACGATATCCATAAAGGAGACAGCATTGCAGTAAATGGGATCTGTCTTACGGTTACAGCATTTTCTAAGAATGAATTCCAGGCAGATGTAATGCATGAAACATTAAACCGCACTTCTCTTAAAATGTTAAAGCCGGGAAGCAGCGTGAATCTGGAGCGGGCCATGGCAGCGGACGGCAGGTTTGGAGGTCATATTGTATCGGGGCATATTGATGGAACTGGAAAGATCACAGAAATAAAAGAAGACAGTCTGGCAATCTGGTATACCATAGAAGCATCGCCTGAAATACTTCGCTATATTGTGGAAAAGGGGTCAGTTGCTATTGATGGTATCAGCCTTACAGTAGCGAAAGTAACACAGACAACTTTTTCTGTTTCTACGATTCCCCATACACGAAAGATCACCACACTGGGAGAACGTAAAAAAGGTGATATGGTCAATCTGGAAAATGATATTGTAGGAAAATATGTGGAAAAGTTTACAAATGAGATAAAACCTCATGAAACAGCGATAAATACAAGTGAGAAAAAAAATCAGGGGATAACCAGAGAGAAACTGGCACATTATGGGTATTGATTAAAAGTTCCGGGAGTGTGCCTGATAAAAGATCAACCATAAAGATATTGAAATATATTGCAGCAGAGAGGAGAATTATCATGGATCAGACAAAGAATACAGAAAATGGATTTAATACAGTGGAGGAAGCGTTAGAAGATTTAAGACAGGGAAAACTGATCCTTGTTACTGACGACCCAGACAGGGAAAATGAAGGAGATTTTATCTGTGCGGCAGAATATGCAACTACAGAGAATATTAATTTTATGGCAGTACACGGAAAGGGACTGATCTGTATGCCTATGTCAGAAGCTTTTGTGGAAAAATTAAAACTGCCACAGATGGTGACGACAAATACAGATAATCATGAAACTGCATTTACTGTATCGATCGACTGTGTGGATACCACCACTGGAATTTCCGCTGCAGAGCGTTCTGTTACAGCCATGCGGTGTGTGGCAGAAGATGCAAAACCGGAAGATTTCAGAAGACCGGGCCATATGTTCCCGCTTCTTGCAAAGAAAAACGGTGTTTTAGAGCGCAATGGCCATACAGAAGCAACGGTTGATCTGTGCCGGCTGGCTGGTTTAAAGGAATGTGGTCTTTGCTGTGAGATCATGAAAGAAGATGGAACTATGATGCGTACCCCGCAGTTAAAGGAGCTGGCGAAAAAATGGAATATTAAATTTATTACCATTAAAGATCTCCAGGAGTACAGAAAAGTCCATGAACATCTGGTTGAGCAGGTGACTATAACGAAAATGCCTACAAAATATGGAGAATTTACGGCTTATGGATATATAAACCGGTTAAATGGTGAACATCATGTAGCGCTGGTAAAGGGTGACATAGGAAATGGCGAAAACGTGCTTTGCAGAGTCCATTCAGAATGCCTTACAGGTGATGTGTTCGGGTCCCTGCGCTGTGACTGTGGCCAGCAGTTTGCATCAGCCATGACCCAGATTGAAAAAGAAGGCAGAGGCATTGTGCTGTATATGCGTCAGGAAGGCAGAGGCATAGGCCTGATCAATAAATTAAGAGCCTATGAGCTGCAGGAACAGGGAATGGACACATTAGAAGCAAATCTTGCTCTTGGATTTAAAGGGGATGAAAGAGAATATTATATTGGAGCCCAGATATTAAGGGATCTGGGAGTAAGGAGCATGCGTCTGCTGACCAATAACCCGGATAAAGTATATCAGTTATCTGCTTTTGGACTTAAGATCACAGAGCGTGTGCCTATCCAGATGCAGGAAACAGAATATGACCATTTTTATCTTCAGACCAAGAAAATACGTATGGGACATATGCTGCAGTAGATAATAAAGTGCAGTTCAAAATGAAAACAGCCATTTTTGAGGAAAAATGAGCGGATCACACATAAATATATACATAAAATAGAAAGGAAATAAAAAATATGCGTACATTAGAAGGAAAAGTAGTAGCAAAAGAGATTAAAGTAGGAATCGTAGCAGCCAGATTTAATGAATTTATCGTATCTAAATTAGTGGCAGGTGCCAGAGATGGTCTGCTGCGCCATGATGTAAAAGATGAAGATATTGACCTTGCATGGGTTCCAGGTGCATTTGAGATCCCGCTGATCGCATCTAAAATGGCCAAAAGCGGAAAATATGATGCAGTGATCTGCCTTGGAGCTGTTATAAGGGGAGCAACCAGTCATTATGATTATGTTTGCAGTGAGGTTTCAAAAGGAATCGCCAATGTATCTCTTTCAAGCGACATTCCGGTTATGTTTGGAGTGCTGACTACTGATAACATTGAACAGGCTATTGAGCGTGCAGGAACAAAAGCAGGAAACAAGGGCTATGACTGTGCCCTTGGAGCCATTGAGATGGTGAACCTGGTACGCCAGCTGGAAGGCTAAACAGTAAAATTCGGATCATAAACGCATAAAAGCCGCCAGATAGGCGGCTTTTGTATTATTTTCTTTCACTTTTCTTCTCATGTACCTTAAGAGGCATCATCAGATGTTCAATCATGATATTGTAAGCTTTTTGTCCATTTCCTTCTTTTACTGCATTGTAATAAGCCAGATGCTCATCTATGGTTCCCTGGATCCGGCCTTCTGCGGAAAGGGCATCCTGGGATGTTAAGTGGATCAGGTACAGCAGGCGCTGAAAGATCTGGTTAAATTCATCATTATGGAGATAATTAACGATCAGAAGATGGAACTGATGGTCATAATAAATGAAATCCTCTAATAAATCAGAATTTAATGCTTCTTCCATATTATCCAGGATCATTTTCAGGTTGTTCAGCAGCCGTTTGCCCTCTTTTGTATCTGCCTGTGAGGCGATCACAGTAGTACAGAAGCCTTCGATGGCACAGCGGATCTGGATACTGTCTTTCATATCCTTTTCGTTTAACTGACGGATCATAAAACCTTTACTTGGTATGATGGTGATATAACCGTCCTGGCTTAAACACTGGAGGGCTTCACGCATGGGGGTTCGGGAAATTCCTATTTGGGCGGACAGCTTTGTTTCGGAATAGAGCTGGCCCGGTACTAATTCACCGTTTAAAATACCATTTTTTATGGAATCGTAAGCCTGCAGCTGCAGGAAGCTTTTTTCTTTCATTTCTTGTATCCATATCCTTTTTATAATCTGTATGATATAAGGGTCAAAAATCCGACGAGGGCTTGCTTGCGGGAGTGCAAAACATGCAGTAACCCGGTATCAGAGGGGCAAAATATCTTTTACCCTCAACATCATCTGTATACAATCTTAAGGCTAAACGGTTGTGTCTGTCAAGAAGAACCCATGATTTTCCTGGCATGACAGTGGTTTGAGAAAAGGCATTATAACGAATGCATAAAATTATTATTGGAAATTTGTTGATTTTTACTTTTGGGAAAAACTTGACAGCACACCGATATACCGGTATACTGGTATACAGATAGGCAAGAAAAAGTCAGCAAAGAAAATAAAAACCAATTTTAAGGAGGAACCTGAAATGTGTGTTTACGAAATGGGTAACGTAAGAATTGTAGATCTTTCCAAGATCCTGGATCCAAAGACAGAGAGCAGAAGATGCCATCTGTTCCGCTTTAATACCGGTGGTGCTATTCCGGATTTCCACACCAATATGGATCTGATGAGCCATCTGGGAACTCATTGTGAGTGTCCTTACCATCATGATGATAACTGGCCATCTGTAGCAGAGCTGCCATTAACCACTTTCTTAGGCCGTGCAGTATATGTAGACTTTAAGGAGACTGTTGCTAAGCGTGGACATATCACTGCTGCTGATTTAGACCGTGAAGCTGGAAAGGTTAAAGAAGGAGATATCGTTATCATTGATTCTTCCTATAAGCTGTATCCATTTACACCTGATACCAACACAGATAAGGACCAGCGTCTTTTAGTTGGTGCAGAGAGTGCTGAGTGGTTCAAGGCTCACAAGGTAAAAGCAGTTGGTTTTGGTGATGGTGTTTCCATCGAAAACTGCAATGAAGATGTTAAGCCTTTCCATGACATTTTAATGGCAGAGAATATCGTATTCCTGGAAGTGTTAAGAAACTTAGAGCAGCTTAAGAAGGATGTATTCTTCATGAGCTATTCCCCACTTCCAATCCTTGGACTGGATTCCAGCCCTGTTCGTGCATATGCAATTGAAGGACTGGCTGAGTTCTCTGAATAATCAAGGATTACAAAGAGTGGATCTTAAATCAGACTGCGCCCCGGCATAAGAAAACTTTATGCAGGGCGCAATCTGATTTAAGGCATAGTAAAACGCTGAATGTGAGAATAAAAAAGGAGAAAGTAAAATGCGTATTGCAGTGATCGGTGCAGGAGCAATGGGTTCCATCTATGGCGGACATCTCTCCCAGCACAACGATGTTCTCTTAGTAGATACTAATGAAAAAGTAGTAGAGCAGGTTTCAAACAATGGTCTTCTCATTGATGAAGACGGTACCACTCATACTTATCATCCAGGTGCAGTTAGTAATACACAGGGACAAGCGCCTGCAGATTTAGTGATCCTGTTTGTAAAGGCGTTGTTTTCCAGAGCAGCATTAGAAGGGAATCGTGGTCTCATCGGACCAAACACCCGTCTCATGACTTTACAGAATGGTGCAGGACATGAAGATCTGTTAAAGGAATTTGTTGATGAAGATCATATTGTGATTGGTACAACAGAAGACAATGGTGCTGTTCTTGGAATGGGACATGTACGCCGTGGTGGAACAGGTGTTACTAATGTTGGTATGCTTGTAGAAGATAAAGAAGGTTTCCTTCTACAGTTAAAAGAAGCATTTGACCAGTGTGGTTTTAATGTAAAGATCCATGAAAATATCCAGACTCTGATCTGGGATAAACTGTTTACAAATGTTTCCTTAAGTGCCCTTACAGGTGTTCTTCAGGTAGATATGGGCTATATTGCAGCAAATGAGTATGCATGGGATCTGTGCTGCCAGCTGATCCATGAGACTGTAAAGACAGCAGCAGCAGCCGGACTGGACTTTGATGAAGAAAAAGTTCGTGAAAAAGTTAAAAATACTTCTATTAATAATCCAAAGGGATGTACATCTATCCGTGCAGACCTGCGTGATGGCAGAAAAACAGAGGTTGATACTATCAGCGGTGCTGTAGTGCGCGCAGCTCATAAGCATGGAGTTGAAGTTCCTGGTCATGAGTGTATTGTACGTCTTGTACATGCAATGGAAGGCAGAAACAAATAAAGCTAAAAAAGCTTATAATAAAGGAGAGAAAAAATGATTTTTTCATCTATTAAAAATGGTGATTCTTTTGAAAAGTACCCGGCAGCGATTCAGACTGCATTAGAGTATTTAAAGAGCCACGATTTCGCAGCTATGGAACCTGGTGTATATGAGATCCAGGGAAAAGATATCTATGCTCAGGTATTTGATGCCATGACAGAAGATGTTGCAGACAGACGTCCGGAGTCTCATGAGAAATATCTGGATGTACAGTTTTTAGTATCCGGAAGAGAACGTCTTGGATTTACCAAGAATACCGGAAACTACAAAGTAGCAGAGCACATTAAGGAAAGAGACCTGATCTTCTATGAAGCTGTGGAAGATGAAGGATATATTGAGTCCCGTCCGGGATGTTTCTGTGTATTCTTCCCATCTGATATCCATCGCCCACAGGTTATCTCCGGCGAAGCTATGAACCTGCGTAAGGTTGTAGTTAAGGTAAGTGTAGCATTGCTGTAATTAAGAGAGCAGTGTCACTGTATATGTGGAATGCATATATAAAATGAATCTTTAAAAGATAAGCAGCTTAGCATATGGTATTGGCCTGGAATACTATTTTAGGTTAATATGCTGAACTGCTATAATATTGAAAAAACGCAAAAATAAAACGCAAAAAACATGTTGACATAAGTTGACGGTAAGAAAATCTTAATATTAATTTGTAAAACCAGTAGGAGGATTTACCGGTATGTTAAAAAAAATGGCAATAGCTGTGGGGGTTATTTGCCTTATGGGTATGCTTACAGCCTGTGGACGTACTTCTGAACAGAAGGTGACAGAGATTCGCGTAGCTTTTAATCAGAACGAGAATCATCCGCAGTATCGTGCCATGAAAGCATTTGGGGAAAAATTTGAGAAGGAAACAAAGGGACGTTATCATGTAACTATTTATCCTAATGGGGTATTAGGAGAGCAGGGAGCAATGGCTGAATTTATCCGCACAGGAGCTTTACAAATGGCAATCGTGCCATGTTCTGTTCCAGAAGGATATGATCCGGACTTTGCTATTGTAGGAACACCTTATCTGTATGATAATATTGATCATCTTGAAAAAGCAACATTAAACGGGGTATTTGATGATCTGTTTGCATCTACTGAAAAATATAAATTCCGTGTACTGACTGTTTATACGGCAGGTGAGAGAAATGTATATGCAAAGAAACCGATCAATTCTGCAGATGATCTTAAAGGTATGATCATTCGTGTAAATGACAGCCCGACCTATGTAGAAATGGCAAAGCTGATGGGTGGTAATGGAAGCGTTATGGCACAGTCTGAGGTTTATACAGCACTGCAGCAAGGCGTTATTGATGCTGCTGAGAACAGTGAGCTGGTTTACCGTGATTTTAAGCATTATGAGGTTGCGCCTTACTATGCTTATACCCGTCATATTGTACATCCTGACGTAGTGCTTGCAAGTACTGCGTTCTTAAATTCCTTAAGTGACGAAGACAGAGAGATCTTCGACAGACTGATCAAGGAATCCACTGAAGAAGAATTTGAAACATTTAAACAGGATATTGAAGTAGCAAAGAAAGATGCCGAAGAAGCGGGCACCCAGTTCTGCTACCCGGATACCAGTGAACTGCGTGAGCGCTGCATGCCGCTGTTAAACAGGATTGCAAACCAGTCTGATGTGACAAAGCAGATTTATGATGCAGTAGTAGAATTAAGAGAGGAGGACAATAAATAATGAAAACATTAAAAAATGGTTTAGACCGCTTTTTAGCTTTTGTCTGTATTGTTGATTTTATTGTTATGGTCCTTCTTACGGTATATCAGGTGGTAGTACGTTACGTGTTTAAAAGCCCAAGCAGTGTCAGCGAAGTCCTTACCCGTTACTGTTTTGTATGGCTGATCCTGCTTTCAGCAACTTATGTATTCGGACAGCGTGATCATATTTGTATTACCTATTTAAAGGATAAAATGAATGGCAGCGCAAAGAGAATGTTAAATGCTGCTATTGAAGTAGTTGTCATTATCTTCTCAGCATTGATCCTGGTTTATGGTGGTTCTGTTATCACAACCATGAATATGCTGCAGTATGACTCCATCCTCAAGATTCCTACAGGAACTATTTACAGTATTATTCCTGTGTGTGGAGTACTGATCATTTTCTACAGTATCTATAATCTTATTGTAGAACTGAACAAGAAAGAAGGAGGAGAATAAGATATGTCTATTGCAGTTCAGGTTGCCCTGGTAATGGTTGTTCTTCTGGTTTTATTACTGGCAGCAGGTGTGCCGATCGGTGTGGGAATCGGACTCTCTTCCGCAGTTTCAATGATCTGTATGCTGCCATCCAATGTAGCTTTTGCAACATCTGCACAGAGGATTTTTGCAGGCTCTAACTCATTTTCACTGATCGCCATCCCGTTCTTTATTCTTGCAGGAAACATTATGAATAACGGAGGTATTGCATTAAGACTTGTAAATTGTGCAAAGGTCATCGGCGGACGTATGCCTGGTGCATTAGCACAGTCTAACGTGATCGCAAACATGCTGTTTGGTGCTATCAGTGGTTCTGGTGCAGCGGCTGCTGCAGCCATCGGAAGTACCATGGGACCTCTGGAAGAAGCAGAAGGCTATGACAAGAATTATTCTGCGGCAGTAAACGTTGCATCAGCTCCTGTTGGTATGCTGATCCCACCAAGCAATACTATGATCGTTTATTCTACGGTTGCAGGAAGCGTATCTATTTCCGCACTGTTTATGGCTGGTTATGTTCCCGGTCTGATCTGGGGGCTTGGTGTTATCATTCTGGCAACTATTACAGCAAAGAAATTAGGCTACAGAGGCGAAGCAAAGCTGACTGCCGGCATTGTATTAAAGACTTTCTGGCAGGCGATTCCAAGCCTTTTAATGATCGTTATCGTAATTGGAGGTATTCTTTGTGGTGTGTTCACTGCAACGGAAGGTTCCGCAGTAGCAGTTGTATATGCAACCGTTCTTTCCTTATTTTACGGTTCTATTAAAATTAAAGATATCCCAAGAATTGTACTGGACTCTGCGAAAATCACCGGTACTATTACTTTTATGATCGGACTTTCCTCTATTATGTCCTGGGCAATGGCATTTACCGGAATACCGGATATGGTAGCTGCAGCAGTTCTTGGTATTACAAGCAACAAGATTATTATTTTTCTGTTAATTAACATTATCCTTCTGTTTGTAGGTACTTTCATGGATCCGACACCAGCAATCCTGATCTTCACTCCAATCTTTTTGCCGATCTGCACAAGCCTTGGAATGAATGCAGTTCAGTTTGGTATCGTACTTTGCTACAATCTGTCTGTAGGCACCATTACACCTCCGGTAGGAACCATCCTGTTTACAGGCTGTAAGGTAGGCGGTGTTACTATTGAAAGTGTCATCAGCCATTTGCTGCCGTACTTTGCAATGATCATCATTGGTCTGCTGCTAGTGACCTATGTTCCGGTATTGTCACTGGGCCTGCCGTCAATGTTAGGATTACTGTAGGAAAACATGTATAAGCAAAATATCATATAGAATAATGAAACAGGCGTCATCGGAAATGTTTTCGGTGGCGTCTGTTTTTTAAATGTGTTATACTATTAAAAATGATGTTGGGGTCAAAAGGTATTTTGCCCCTCTGATACCGAATTGCTACGTGCTTTGCACTCCTGCAATTCTAAAAATATATATTTGTCATAAAATCACAACTATCGGCATACACATATACATAGCGAAAATGAAAAGATACTGCAAAGTGACTTTTCACCACAAAAGCGGGGTGACTTAGTGAACATCAGAGAATCTCAGGAAGCACTGGAACTTGTAACTTTAAGCCCGTATGCCTCTTTTTCTGCAAAAACAAAAGGCAGAGACAGGCAGGAACCTTTATGTGATATCCGCCCGGAATACCAGAGGGATAGAGACCGCATCTTGCATTGCAAAGCATTTCGACGCATGAAGCATAAAACACAGGTTTTTCTTGCACCGGAGGGAGATCATTACCGCACAAGACTTACGCACACTTTGGAGGTGTCCCAGATAGCCAGGACTATTGCAAAGGCATTACGGTTAAATGAAAGTCTCGCTGAGGCTATTGCTTTGGGACATGATCTGGGGCATACGCCTTTTGGACATTCCGGGGAAGCTGTTTTAAATAAGATCTGTGAAGATGGCTTTACCCATTATGAGCAAAGTGTACGGGTGGTAGAAAAGCTGGAAAAAAATGGAAAAGGATTAAACCTTACCTGGGAAGTGCGGGATGGGATCCGCAATCACCGCACAGCAGGTCATCCCTCTACCTTAGAAGGCGCAGTAGTCCGGCTGTCGGATAAGATCGCCTACATTAACCACGATATAGATGATGCCATCCGGGCAAAGATGTTTGAAGAAAAAGATCTTCCTTTGTGCTATACAGATGTTCTTGGCCACAGTGTCCGGGAACGCTTAAATATCATGATCCATGATATTATTTTAAACAGTCTAAACAAGCCGGGGATCTTTATGTCAGAAGGCATGGAAGAGGCTATGATGGGACTTCGCCAGTGGATGTTTGACCATGTATATAAAAATGAGATACCAAAAGCAGAAGAAGGCAGAGCCCAGCAGATGCTTTCCCAGCTTTATTTCTATTATATGGATCATGTAGATGAGCTGCCCCAGGAGTATTTAAACTTCTTAGATGCAGGAGAAAAAGTCTCCAGGGTAGTGTGCGACTACATAGCAGGCATGAGTGATATTTATGCCATAGACCAGTTTGAAAAATTATTTGTTCCAAAACGCTGGAACGTGTATTAAATGATCACAGTTGTAACAGAAGGGAGAAAAAAGCATGTACTATCCGGATGAAGTCATAGAGGAAGTAAGAATGAAGAATGACATCGTAGATGTGATTTCAGGATATGTAAAGCTGCAGAAAAAAGGAGCTAATTATTTTGGCCTTTGCCCTTTCCATAATGAAAAATCACCTTCCTTTTCCGTTTCTCCGGGAAAACAGATGTATTATTGTTTCGGCTGCGGAGCTGGGGGAAATGTTCTTACCTTTGTAATGGAATATGAAAACTATACTTTTCAGGAGGCCCTGCAGTCTTTAGCTGACCGGGCGGGAGTTACCTTGCCGAAGATGGAATACAGCAAAGAAGCCAGAGAACAGGCAGAGCTTCGCAGCAGGCTGTTAGAGGTAAATAAGCTGGCAGCCAACTATTTTTATTACCAGATGAAGCAGCCGCAGGGAGAAATGGCATACGAATATTTCCATGACAAACGAAAGCTTACTGATGAGACTATGCTGCGTTTCGGACTTGGTTATTCCAATAAGACAAGTGACGATCTGTACCGCTTTCTGAAGGACAAGGGCTATGATGATGCATTTTTAAGCCAGACGGGTCTTGTGACCATTGAAGAGAGAGGTGGGAGAGATAAATTCTGGAACCGTGTCATGTTTCCAATCATGGATGTGAATAACCGCGTCATTGGTTTTGGCGGCCGTGTAATGGGGGATGGAGAGCCAAAATATTTAAACTCTCCGGAAACAAGATTATTTGATAAAAGCCGGAATCTGTATGGACTGAATTATGCAAGGACTACCAGGGAAAAATACATGCTGGTGTGCGAAGGCTATCTGGATGTGATCTCCATGCACCAGGCGGGATTTACCAATGCAGTGGCATCTTTGGGAACTGCATTTACAAGCCAGCATGCAGGGGTTTTAAAACGCTATACAGATCAGGTGATCTTAACTTATGATAGTGATGGCGCCGGTGTAAAAGCTGCGCTGCGGGCTATTCCTATATTAAGGGATGCAGGTATTTCTGCCAGAGTGTTGAACATGAAGCCGTATAAGGATCCGGATGAATTTATTAAAAATATGGGGTCAGAGGCTTTTAAAGAGAGGATCGCCCAGGCAAAAAACAGCTTCTTATTTGAGATAGATGTATTAAAACGAAACTATCAATTAGAAGACCCGGAGCAGAAGACGAGATTTTATCAGGAAACGGCAAAGAAGCTATTACAGTTTGGAGAACCTTTGGAACGGGATAATTATATCCAGGCAGTATCCAGGGAACAGATGATAAAAGAAGAAGAGCTTCGCCAGTTAGTGAACCGTCTGGGAATGCAGATGGGCTTAAAGGCCGGTGACAGCTACAGGGAAGATACTTCCGGAAGAAGTGTTATTTCCAGGGAAAATGAAAATAGCCCAGGCAATAATACTGGACGGTTGGAGCATGGCGGTGATCCATATGTGGGACAGGCAGTGGGGCAGAACCAGATGCCCATAAAGAAAGCCGGAAGAAAGCAGGACCGGGAAGATGGCATACGAAGATCCCAAAGATTATTGCTTACCTGGCTGATCGAGAACCCGGAATTATTTGACAAGATAAATGGCATTATAACGGCTGATGATTTTGTGGAAGACCTGTATCATCAGGTGGCAGCCATGGTATTTGAAGGCCATGAAGCAGGAAATGTAAATCCGGCAGGTATTTTAAGCAGGTTCATCAATGATGAAGACCAGTACAAGGAAGTAGCGGCATTATTTAATGCCAGTTTAAAAGAATCCTTAAACAATGAGGAGCAGAAAAAGGCATTTGCGGAGACTGTGATGAAAGTAAGAAAGAACAGCCTGGACACTGCAAGCCGAAATGCGAAAGATATAGCCCAGCTGCAGGAGATCATAAAGCAGCAGGCAGCGTTAAAGCAGCTGCATATATCTTTGGATTGATTTAAGGAGGAAGCCTGATGAAAAGAACGCACAGAGAGGAATCTTTAAGCTTTAAGGAGAAAATAGCCCGGCTTTTAGCAGATGCCGGTACCGGAAAACGTCAGGTGGAGTACCGTGATGTTTTCCGGTATTTCAAACCAAAAGAGTTGAAAGAGGAGGAGCTGGACCGTGTTCTTGACATACTGGCAGAAAATCAGGTACAGATATTAGATGGGGAAGAAGAGCCGGATGATCCTGAAACAGAGCCAGAAAAGGAACTGGCAGAAAAGATGGCTCAGGCAGAAAGAGGGGCATGGGATCAGGCAGACCCGGTGTGTCTGTATTTAAAAGAAATTGGAAAGATATCTCTTCTGACTCAGGAAGAGGAGCTGGATCTGGCCATACAGATACAGGCCGGGAGCCAAGAGGCAAAGGAAAAGCTGGCAAAGGCTAACCTGCGTCTGGTGGTGAGCATTGCCAAGCATTATGCAGGGCGTGGAGTGGCATTTTTAGATCTGGTCCAGGAAGGAAATCTGGGGCTGATGCGGGCTGTGGAGAAGTTTGACTATGAAAAAGGTTACCGCTTCAGTACATATGCTACCTGGTGGATCCGTCAATCTATTTCAAGGGCAATTGCAGACCAGGCCAGAACTATCCGTATTCCGGTCCATATGGTGGAGATCATTAACCGGGTGATGCGAAGCTCCAGACGGCTTATTCAGGAATTGGGGCGGGAGCCTACAGTTCAGGAGATAGCAGACCAGGTACATATGCCGGTGAAAAGAGTAGAAGAAGTATTAAATATGGCTCAGGAGCCGGTGTCTCTTGAAACACCGGTTGGAGAGGAAGAAGATAGTCATCTGGTGGATTTTATACAGGATGAAAAAATGTCATTTCTTCAGGACGAGGCATCCTTTGTATTTTTGCATGAGCAGCTGGTAGAAGTATTACAAACACTGACACCAAGAGAACAGCAGGTATTATCCCTGCGTTTTGGGTTGTATGACGGTGAGGCAAGAACGCTGGAGGAAGTGGGAAAAAAGTTTCATGTAACCAGAGAACGGATCCGCCAGATCGAGGATAAAGCTCTTCGCAAACTGCGCCATCCAAGCAGGAGCCGGAAATTAAAGGATTATCTGGAAAGCTGATGGGTCAAAATATCGTTTGCCCCCAACATCAATATATACAGTATAGAAAGAACAGGACGGATATGACGGATAAAATTAACAATAGCGAGACAAAAAAGACAAGGCTTCGCCTTTCAGAACGGTTAAAACTGGTGGCTTCTTTTGTACCGGAAGGAAGCCGGGTCGCAGATATTGGAACAGATCATGGATATGTGCCTATTTATCTGGCAGAAACAGGAAAAATAAAAAGTGCACTGGCTATGGATGTGAGAAAAGGACCGTTAGCAAGAGCGGATGAACATATTGAAGAATACAGACGGGATGCAGGAGATGCTGCTATTTCCATAGAGACCCGTTTAAGCAATGGACTGGAAAAATTATATGCCGGAGAAGCTGATACGGTCATTATCGCAGGAATGGGTGGAGAGCTGGAGATCAGCATTTTAGAGAATGGAAAGCAATTATGGGGCAGTATCCCACATTGGATCTTTTCTCCCCAGTCAGATCTGGAGAAGTTCCGCCGTTATCTGAAGAAAAATGGCTTTTTTATTGAAGATGAAGCCATGATACTGGATGAAGGAAAGTTTTATACAGTGCTAAAAGCGGGGGTTGGTACAGAAGGAAAGGATATCGTAAGCTGTGAAACAGTTCCGGAATATCGTTTTGGGGCTGTTCTGATCAGGCGTAGGGATGCTGTTTTGAAGCAGTATCTTTTAAAAGAAGAAAAAAGAGTAGAAGGGATCTTAAAGGGCTTTGCAGGAAAAAAAGAGGAAGAGCTGACTGCAGGACAGACAGCAGCCTGCAGGACTTTAAAAGAAGAACTTTTATGTATCAGGGAGGCGCAAGATGAAATGCAGTGAAGTGATAGAGGTATTAGGCAGACTGGCTCCTGAAAGCTGTGCCTGCGACTGGGACAATCCGGGATTATTAGCAGGACGCAGTGATAAAGAGGTAAAAAAAATCTATATTGCCTTAGATGCCACAGATCAGGTGGTTGAGGCAGCCATTAAAGGGGGAGCAGATATGCTTCTGACCCATCATCCCCTTATTTTTAAAGCAATCAAAAAAGTGAATGACCAGAATTTCATTACCAGACGTCTAGTAAAATTGATCCAGGCAGATATTTCCTATTATGCCATGCACACAAATTTTGATGCAGCTCCCGGTTGTATGGCAGACCTGGCAGCTGAACGGCTTTCTTTAAAGGATACAGAGCCGTTAGAGTGTATGGGAAATATGGAAATAAATGGAAATCCTGTGGCATATGGAATTGGAAAAACAGGAAATCTGGCAGGAAAGCTGACTGTAAAAGCTCTGGCTGAAAAAGTTAAACAGGCTTTTGATCTTCCTTTTGTGCTGGTATATGGAGAAGAACTGATGGACATGGAAATAGAAAAAGTGGCTCTTTGTCCAGGTGCAGGCGGAAGCGTTATCGAAGAAGCTATCCACGCAGGTGCAAAGGCACTGGTAACAGGGGATATCAGTCATCATCAGGGAATTGATGCAGCAGCCAGAGATATAGCAGTGATCGATGCAGGGCACTATGGAATGGAGCACATTTTTATCCAGTATATGGCTGGATATCTGAAAAAAAACCTGCCATCGGATGTGGAGGTCGTTACAGCTCCATCTGCATGGCCAACTGTTCTTTTATAATTGTTGTCTTTGTGCAGCTGATGGACAATGTCCTCCCGGAGTTCAACATGCACCTGTGTTTGTGGCTGAGTTTCTGCCAGTCATGCCTGAATTTCAGAGGCGGATGCAACGCAGTCTCTCAGAAATTCTGGTATAACTGGCAAAAAATCTTCTCATAAATCAGGTATAGAAAGATTCCGGGAGAACATTTCATATAAAAAGGAGGTGTCTATGATCCAGCTGAAGATAGATACACAGATAAAAACATATTCAGAAGATGTTACCTGGCAGGTGGTAGCAGAAGAGTATCAGAAAGAGTACGCGGATGAGATATTATTAGTGCAGGTAAATGGAAAACTCCAGGAACTTCAGGAAAAAATACGGGAAGGAGAAGTTCAGTTTATCACAGCAAGGCAAAAACCGGGAATTTCCGCTTATAAGCGAAGTGCCACCCTTCTGATGCTGAAAGCTTTTTACGCAGTGGCAGGTCCTGAAAATGTGGAGAAAGTTATTGTGGATTTTTCCATTGGAAAAGGTTTTTTTGTAGAAGCAAGAGGAAATTTTACATTAAACCAGGAGCTTCTTGAACAGGTGAAAGCTAAAATGCAGGAATACGTAGATCAGGAGATCCCAATCTTAAAACGCAGTATTTCTACCGATGATGCCATAGAACGCTTTCACAGGCACAGGATGTATGATAAAGAACGTCTCTTCCGCTATCGTCGTGTGTCCAGAGTCAATGTTTACAGTATTGACGGGTTTGAGGACTATTTTTACGGATATATGGTTCCAAATACGAAATACATCCGTTATTTCGATTTAAAGCTGTATGAATATGGCTTTGTACTTATGCTGCCATCGATGCTGGCGCCTACAGTGCTGCCGCAATTTGCCCCTCTTCCAAAGCTGTTTCATACATTGGCAGATTCCTCACTATGGGGACAACGTCTGGATCTGGAGACAGTAGGAGCTTTAAATGACAAGATAGCAGAAGGAGATATGTCTCACCTGATCCTGATCCAGGAGGCTCTTCAGGAGAAGCGTATTGCAGAGATCGCAGCTCAGATCGCAGAACGGAAAACAGCTAAGATCGTTATGATCGCAGGTCCGTCTTCTTCAGGAAAGACTACATTTTCACATAGACTGTCAGTGCAGTTAGAGGCCATCGGATTAAAACCGCACCCTATTGCAGTGGATAACTATTTTGTAAACCGGATAGACAGCCCAAGGGATGAAAATGGCAATTATAATTATGAGATCCTTGAATGTCTGGATGTAGAGCAGTTCAATCAGGATATGCAGGCTCTTTTAAGAGGAGAGCAGGTGGAACTGCCCTATTATAATTTCAAAAAAGGAGAACGGGAGTACAAGGGTGATTTCCTGAAGCTGGGAAAAGAGGATATTCTGGTGATCGAGGGGATCCACTGTTTAAATGACCGTTTATCATATTCTCTTCCAAGAGAGAGTAAGTTTAAGATCTACATAAGTGCTCTTACCCAGTTAAATATTGACGAGCATAATCGTATTCCTACTACAGACGGACGTCTGCTGCGCCGTATGATCCGGGATGCAAGGACAAGGGGAACTTCTGCCCGGGATACCATTCGTATGTGGCCGTCTGTGCGAAAAGGAGAAGAGGAAAACATTTTCCCATATCAGGAAGAGGCAGATGCTATGTTTAATTCAGCTCTGATCTATGAACTGGCTGTGTTAAAGCAGTATGTGGAACCATTGCTTTTTGGTATTCCAAAAAACTGTCCGGAATATACAGAGGCAAAGCGTCTCCTTAAATTCCTGGATTATTTTATCGGTGTCAGCAGCGAAGATATACCGAAAAACTCTATTTTAAGGGAATTTATAGGCGGAAGCTGTCTGGATGTGTAGTTTGTGAGTGTGGAATCTGGAAGACTAACGGCTGCATGGGGTGAAATTGGGACTTAGTTCAATAGGGTCCGAAAGGTCTCCTCCATGTATAAACGCATTCACGGTAATTTTGTCCATTTTGCTCCGCCGCCGATTAGGCAGGTCTCCGGCAAACTCGCTCACTGCGTTCGCTCAAACAGTGCCTCCAACCTGCCAGCTATGCTCACAAAATGGACAAAATTGCCTACCGAATGCTTATTATACATGGAGGAGCCCTTTCTACTGTATGGGATATGTCACATGAAAAATGCCGTACTTAAGCACAATCCCCCTCCCACATAAAAATTGCTTATTGGTTTGTTCCTACATTTTTTATTGCCAATAACATAGAAAGCCGCCGGTGCACATGACAGAATAAGCATTTGTTTGAAAATCCGTGAGTGGGCGCGCATAGCGTTAGAACGGAGAACCACTGTTTGAGCACGCAAAGCGTGCGAGTTTGGTTCGCAGTTCTGACAATAGGCGACGCAAGCCCACGAACAAAGGATTTTCTCCCAAATGCGCATCTGTTATGTGCACCGGCGGCTTTCGGACTTTAGTCAACAATATCGCAATTTTTTAGATCTCCCCATAGACACAGAAAAAAAATTATGCTAAACTAAATAAGTTGTGAGTAAGACAGATGGTCGCTGCTGCGACACCGAGAGGACGCAGGAGAGGAAAGTCCGGGCTTCACAGGGCAGGATGCCAGATAACGTCTGGCGGGGGCGACCCTAGGGACAGTGCAACAGAAATATACCGCCCGCTGCATCTGCAGCAGGTAAGGGTGGAATGGCAGTGTAAGAGACTACCGCCCGGCTGGTAACAGGCGGGGCACATGTAAACCCCATCTGAAGCAAGACCAAACAGAAAGCATATGGCGGCCCGTCAGCTTTCGGGTAGGTTGCTTGATGCTGCTGGTGACAGCAGTACTAGATAGATGACCATCCAACGACATAACCCGGCTTATCGTTTTACTCACAACCTTTGCAGCAATGAAGTGCGTCTCCTTGAATAAAGGGGACGTTTTTTCGCATAAGGGGAAACGTATGCAGTATACAGGGAGTGGATATTATGCTTAAACTGTTTTTTGGCAAAGATCCGGGGAAAAAGTCCATATAATGCTGGAATTAGATGATGAGATCATTGAACACCGGCTTTTGAGGGAGTAGATATTCTTAGTGGAAGCAAAAATTTTAATAGAGAAAAGAGTGTGAATTTTATTATGACAGAAGGCGGAAAAAGAAGGGAAGGCATTCTTTCGCTGTTAGAGGATACAAATATGCCGCTGTCCGGAACGGAGCTGGCAAGGCATTTTAATGTGAGCCGTCAGGTGATCGTTCAGGATATTGCCCTTTTGCGGGCAGAGGACCAGAAGATCCTTTCTACTTACAGAGGATATGTTCTTGAAAAGGATCAGGTAAAAAAGAAAAAATATATCCGGGTATTCTGCGTTTGTCATTCTACAGAAGATACAAGAGATGAATTGCAGACTATTGTAGATTATGGCGGTCATGTTTTAGATGTGGCAGTGGATCATCCGCTATATGGACAGATCCGGGCAGATCTTATTATCAATAACCGACTGGATGTAGAAGAATTTGTAGAGCGCATGGATCGTTATAAAGCTCAGCCTTTAAAGGTTTTGACCGGAGATTATCATTATCATACAGTCACTGCAGAATCTGAAAAAAACCTGGATTTTATTGAGCAGGAGCTGCGTAAAAAGGGATATTTAAAAGAAGAGTAAAGGTAATAAAAAAGAGTACGGATATAGTGCGGATATTAAGAAGGCGCCCGATCTCACATTACATTGTGGGGCGGGCGCCTTTTTTTAATCAGGTGCAGCACAACTGGTCAAACTTAAGAATGTTGTTGACGCACTGAACTGTCTGCCTACGCAGATAATTCAGTGATGTTTATTATTTCACAACATCCAGATCAAATCCGAAATACTGAACTGCGTTGTTGTAGCTGATACCCTTGATAATGGATTCCAGGGATTTCATATCTGCCGGATATTCACCGTTTTCTACCCAGCCGCCAACCAGTGCGCAGAGAACGCGGCGGAAATATTCATGTCTGGTGTAGGATAAGAAGCTTCTGGAATCAGTCAGCATACCGATGAAGTTGCCCAGGCAGCCTAAGTTAGCTAAAGATACCATCTGGTCGGTCATACCTACCTTATGATCATTGAACCACCAAGCGGAACCCTGCTGGATCTTTCCTGGGAATTTCTCCTGGAAGCAGCCGATGATGGTGCCGATGGAAGCGTTGTCATTTGGATTTAAGGAGTAAATGATAGTCTTAGGAATATCATTGGTTGCGCTTAATGCATTTAAGAAGTCTGCCATCTGTGCGCTTGGAGCATAGTTGTTGATGCAGTCATAACCGGTATCTGGTCCTAACTGTTCAAACATGTAAGCGTTGTTGTCACGCTTGCATCCGTAGTGAAGCTGCATAACCCAGTTTCTCTTAGCATATTCTTTTGCAACAAAGAGCATGAACTCGGTTTTGTATTTTAATTCCTCTTCTTTGGAAACTGCTTCGCCCTTTAAGCTCTTAGCGATGATAGCGTTTACTTCATCCTCAGTAGCTGGAGCGTACATAACGTACTCTAATGCGTGGTCAGATACGCAGCATTTCATGGAAGTGAAGAAATCCATACGGTTCTTTAAAGCTTCCTTTAAAGATGCGAAATCTTTTACCTCAATACCGCTGACTTTGGATAACTGAGCCATGTAAGCTGCGAAAGTTGGCTTTTCAACGTTCATAGCCTTGTCTGGACGCCATGCCGGCAGAACCTGTACATCAAAAGTGGTATCTTCAGCCAGTTTCTTATGCCATTCCAGAGAATCAACAGGATCATCTGTGGTACAGATCAGGGTAACATTGGACTGCTTGATCAGGTTGCGTACAGTCATGGAATCTTCCTGTAACTTAGCGTTGCACAGGTTCCATACTTCTTCAGCAGTATCGCCGTTTAAGTAGCCCTCGTATCCGAAGTATCTTCTTAACTCCAGGTGGCTCCAGTGATACAGTGGGTTTCCGATCAGCTTAGGCATTGTTTCAGCCCATGCCTGGAATTTTTCTCTGTCTGTGCCATTACCGGTAATGTATTTCTCATCAACACCGTTAGAACGCATCTGACGCCATTTGTAATGGTCGCCGCCCAGCCATACCTGGGTAATGTTTTCAAACTTACGGTCTTCGCAGATCTCCTGTGGATTGATATGGCAGTGATAGTCTAAGATCGGCATGTTTTCTGCGTAATCATGATAGAGTGTCTTTGCCATTTCTGTGGATAATAAGAAGTCCTTGTCCAAAAACTGTTTCATAGTGATAGATCCTCCTTTAAAATTGAAAATTAAAAGTTTGTGGTTTTTCTTTTTATAAGAGCAGAGGCGATGGTTGTCCGGTTGGGGACATTGGCGCCGCTGAAAACCCCCATAAGGGTATTGACGGTAGTAGTGCAAAGTGCTTCTACTTTACTGTCAATAGATGTGATCTCCGGGTCCGTACAACGGGACAGGATGGAATTATTATATCCGATGATGCTTAAATCTTCCGGAATGGAAATACCAGCTAAATGGGCATATTTTACAGCGCCTACAGCCAGTGAATCATCAGACGCTAAAACTGCGTCAAATACGAGTCCTTCTTCTTTCAGATTTAAAAGCAGGTCTCTTGAAGTTTCAATACTCTTGGAACACTGATGGATCATAGAAGCATCCACAGGCAGATCACTTTCTTTTAATGCAGCCTTGTAGCCTTCCATTTTATTTACACCGCTGTAAGATATGCTGGTATAAAGATAAAGAATACGGCTGTGACCGGAATGAATCAGCTGTAATGTGGCATCATACATAGAGGCATAGTCATCACAGACAGTGCTGTAAATATTTTTTTCCTCCAGATAACCATTTACCAGCATTACCGGTAGCCCGTTTGCAGCTGCTTCTGTAATATAATTATTATCTTTAGAGCGCATTTCCACAAATTTGGAACCTGTCAGTATAATGGCATCTACACGTTTAGAACGCAGCAGATTGAAATATTTCTGTTTTACATCCAGGTCGTAACCGGTACAGCAGAGGATAGAGTCGTAATCATGACTGCGCAGCTCCCGTTCCAGATAATAGATCGCCTCAGCAAGATAGGGATCGGAAGAGTCAGAACACATGATACCAATGGTCTGCATGGTGTCAAGCCCAAGTCCTCTGGCGAACACATTTGGAGTATAACCAAGTTCATCCATCACTGCCAGTACCTTTTTGCGGGTGCGCTCACTTACGTTGGGGTTGCCGTTGAGTACACGGGAAACCGTAGCAATGGAGACCCCTGCATGTCCAGAAACGTCGTATATATTCATTCAATAATCCACCTCACATTCTGTAAGCGCTTACACGCTAAGTCTATTATACATATTACTAATAAAGTTTGCAACAGTTTTCTATTGACTTCTGTGTGGAAAATGGGTAGAATAATTGTAAGTACTTACAAAGTTAAATGCTTTTGTGAAAGTGTTGCCAGGTGGTTAGGTGGATTGTGTATTTGCATGCCAGGAAACATAAACATTTGGCAGCCAGGCCGGTATTAAGTAAGCAGGGCAACAGCCCGGATCATGAATAGTGGCGGCAGTTGTGGGAGTGCCAACGGTACATACAGCTGACTTTCATTACTATAATAACAAGATACCAGGGGCAAAAGGTCATAAATCCGATGCAAGCTTGCTTGCAGGAGGATTTATGACATTGGACCTGCCAAAAACATGAGTAAGAAGCCATTTTTTGAAGAAAAATGAGCGAATTACGAATGTTTTTAGAATTGCGGGAGTGCAAAGCACGTAGCAATTCGGTATCAGAGGGGTCAAAATACCTTTTGACCCCAACATCATAACACTAAACAAAGAAAGATAGGAGATTAAAGACCATGCAGGACATTGTTAAGATCAATCAGAATGATAACGTTGCCGTTGCTCTTCGTCCTTTAAATGAAGGAGAGACCCTGGATGTTGCAGGAGAAAAGGTAACTCTGGTCCAGGATATCCCACAGGGA
Source organism: Lachnospiraceae bacterium (assembly GCA_025758065.1). Classification (NCBI taxonomy): domain Bacteria; kingdom Bacillati; phylum Bacillota; class Clostridia; order Lachnospirales; family Lachnospiraceae; species Lachnospiraceae bacterium. Next base: position 3,718,569 of record CP107199.1, on the reverse strand, counting down.
CATAAATTTGCGCTGCGCGCCATTGCCCAGGGAGAGGAAGTAGTAAAATACGGTTTCCGCATCGGCTACGCAAAAGAAGCCATTGAAAAAGGTGCATGGGTACATGTTCATAATGTAAAGACTGCTTTAGGGGATGTTCTCTCTTATGAATATAGGCCAGAAGGAAGTAAGGATGTAGAGCCATCTGAGCATGTATACTTTGACGGCTATCGCAGAGCAGACGGAAAAGCCGGTATCCGTAATGAAATCTGGATCATTCCTACTGTTGGCTGTGTAAACTCCATTGCAAAGGCTCTTGAAACAGCTGCGAAGAAGTTTGTAGGCGGAAATGTAGAAGATGTGATCGCATTCCAGCATCCATATGGATGTTCACAGATGGGGGATGACCAGGAAAATACCAGAAAAGTATTGGCAGATATGATCCATCATCCAAATGCGGCAGGTGTTCTGGTATTAGGACTGGGCTGTGAGAACAGCAACATTCCTGTATTAATGGATTATATTGGCGAGTATGATGAGCAGAGGGTGAAGTTTTTACAGTGCCAGGATGTAGAAGATGAGATGGAGACCGCTATGGGTATCCTGGAAGAACTGGCGGCTTATGCAAATGCATTTTCAAGAGAGAAGATAGATGCAAGTGAGCTGATCATTGGTATGAAGTGTGGTGGTTCTGATGGACTTTCCGGAATTACTGCAAATCCTGTAGTAGGTGCTTTTTCTGATCTGTTAGTAAGCAAGGGCGGAACCACTATTTTAACAGAAGTTCCTGAAATGTTCGGTGCAGAAACTCTGTTAATGAACCGCTGCGCAACACCAGAGCTTTTTGACAAGACGGTTGACCTGATCAACAACTTTAAGAACTACTTTACCAGCCACAACCAGACTATTTATGAGAATCCATCTCCAGGCAACAAGAAGGGTGGTATCTCTACTCTGGAGGACAAATCCTTAGGCTGTACCCAGAAATCAGGAAGTTCCCTGGTAAAGGGTGTATTAGAGTATGCAGAGCCGGTTAAGGTAAAGGGATTAAATCTGCTCAGTGCACCTGGAAACGATCTGGTGGCAGCAACTGCACTGGCGGTATCTGGTGCCCATATGGTACTGTTTACTACCGGTCGTGGAACTCCATTTGCTTCCCCTGTTCCAACCGTAAAGATCTCCAGCAACTCTAAGCTTGCAGGACACAAGTCAAATTGGATCGATTTCAATGCGGGACAGATGGTAGAAGACAAGACAAAAGAAGAACTGGCGCAGGATCTGTTAAATTATGTACTGGAAGTTGCTTCCGGACGCAAGGTTAAATCAGAAGCAGCAGGCTTCCATGATATGGCTATCTTCAAGCAGGGCGTAACTCTGTAGGTATAGTGGCGGAAATTGTTCTGACTGCGCCGGGAAAACAAAAGCACATCTTGTAATCTGTTGCAAGATGCGCTATACTGAAAGAAATCGTATATACGTACAACAAACATATATACGTACAATCTGCTGTACGTACAGATTTATACAAAACGTTTAACAAACCTGATGCAGGAGGAACATAAATGAAATTAAACCGGACAACGCTGCGCACGGTGGATATACTGAAAATGGTTTCCAAAAAGCCGGACGGCATTACACTGGATGAGATCTGCGAGAAGTTAGAGCTTCCAAAGACCAGTGCTTATGATATTATCACAACACTGGCACATACGGGTATGGTCCATGTGGTAAAAGGGCAGAAGCAGCGTTATACCATTGGACTGACTGCTTATCGTGTAGGAATTAATTATACAAATAATCTGGATTTTATCGGCACAATAGATCCTGTATTAAAAGCATTTGCAAAAGAGATGGGAAAGACGGTATTCTTTGGAGTGCGTTCAGATGATTCCATTGTTTATATCTGTAAATTTGAGCCGGAAAATCCTATTATCACAACAGCAACTGTTGGAACCAAGAATCCGTTGTACTGCACCTCTCTTGGAAAGGCTATTATGGCAAATATGGAACAGGAAGAGAGGGATGCCCTGGCAGACCGGATCAACTTCCGTCCCCATACCAGGCGTACCATACAGGATAAAGTTCATTTCCTGGAGGAGTTAGAGCGGGTAAAGGAAATTGGTTATGCCGTTGATGCAAGGGAGTTAGAAGAGCATATGGAGTGCGTGGGAGCCCCGGTATTTGGCCCTGATGGCAATGTGATAGGAGCCATCAGCATGTCCAGTCTTTATAAGCCTACAGAGGATTATGATGCTCTTGGACGCCTGGTTTCTGAAAAGGCAAAACTGCTTTCAAGGCTTTTGGGATTTTTAGGCAAATAAAACAGGATAAAAGATAATAATTTATCTGTTTTGCTGTTGACAAATCCGTTGGTAACTATTAATATTTAAGTATAAATCGTAAATGTGAAAACGATTCGTATTTACGAACCTCATCGAAAGAAGGAGAAGAAAAATGAAAAAAGAACATGTTTTAGCAAGACTGAAAGAAGACTGCCTGGTTGCTGTAATCCGTGCAAAGAATTATGAGCAGGGTGAGAAGGTGGTAGATGCTGTTATCGCAGGTGGCATCAACTTTATCGAGCTGACCATGACCATGGATGACGGAGATCCAGTAGGCTTCATCAAGAAGATGGCTGACAAGTATAAAGACAATGACAAGATCGTGATCGGTGCTGGTACCGTTCTGGATCCAGAGACTGCAAGAGCTTGCATTTTAGCAGGTGCTAACTACATCGTAAGCCCAGGCTTAAATGTAGAGACCATCAAGCTTTGCAACCGTTACAGAGTACCAATGCTGCCAGGCGTTATGACCCCAAGCGAAGCTATTACCGCTATGGAAGCTGGATGCGATGTAATCAAGATCTTCCCAGGAAATATCGTAGGACCTGCAGCTATCAGCTCTTTCAAGGGACCTCTTCCACAGGGTGAGTTTATGCCATCCGGCGGTGTTGACGTAGATAACGTTGATAAGTGGATCCATGCTGGTGCATACGCAGTTGGTACCGGAAGCAGCCTTACAAAGGGCGCTAAGACCGGTGACTTCGCAGCTGTAACTGCAAAGGCTCAGGAATTTGTTAAGGCTGTAGAAGCAGCAAGAGCATAATTATACTAGTTCAGCCATGCGCTGGTTTGAACGGAAATTAATAAATTTTCACATATCTTAAGGAGAATATTAAAATGGCAAAGATTGTTACCATGGGCGAGATCATGTTAAGATTATCTACCCCAAATAATGAAAAATTTATCCAGGCAGATGAGTTTGATGTAAACTACGGCGGCGGCGAAGCTAACGTAGCAGTATCTTTAGCTAACTATGGTCATGATGTACAGTTTGTTACTGCAGTACCAGCTAACCCAATCGGTGAGTGTGCAGTAGCAGCTTTAAGAAAATACAATGTAGGAACAAAGCACATCGCAAGAAGCGGTGAGAGACTGGGAATCTACTTCTTAGAGACCGGTTCTGCAATGAGAGCTTCCAACGTAGTTTATGACCGTGCACACAGCTCTATCTCTACTGCAACTGCAGATGAGTTCAACTTCGATGAAATCTTTGCTGATGCTGACTGGTTCCACTTTACCGGTATTACTCCAGCTGTCAGCGATGCAGCTATCGAACTGACTGAAGCAGCTTTAAAGGCAGCTAAGGCTCACGGTGTAACTGTTTCTGTAGACTTAAACTTCCGTAAGAAACTGTGGTCTTCTGAAAAGGCTCAGAAGGTTATGACCAACCTGATGCAGTATGTTGATGTTTGCATCGGTAACGAAGAGGATGCAGAGAAGGTTCTTGGCTTCAAGCCAGGCAACACTGATGTTACTTCCGGAGAACTGGAATTAGCTGGATACGTTGATATCTTCAACCAGATGGCTGATAAGTTCGGATTCAAGTACATCATCAGCTCCTTACGTGAAAGCCACAGCGCTTCCAACAATGACTGGTCTGCTTGCATCATGGATGGACAGACCCGTGAATTCTATCATTCCAGAAAGTACCACATTGCTCCGATCGTTGACCGTGTAGGCGGCGGCGACTCCTTCGCAGGTGGTCTGATCTGTGGTCTGGCTGATGGCAAGGATATGAAGGCAGCTCTGGAATTTGCAGTAGCAGCTTCCGCATTAAAGCACACAATCCCTGGCGACTTCAACCTGGTAACCCGTGCAGAAGTTGAGACTTTAGCAGGTGGCGATGGCTCAGGTCGTGTACAGAGATAATTACTTTTTTTAAGAGTTAAAAAATAAGAGACCGAAAGGCCTGTTTGGAAATATCGTTCCTGGAATGTATTTTCAGACAGGCTTTTTCTTTAAAATGTTCTTTCGGAGTCTTTCCTGTACCTGCCTTTGTGACCGGTTTTTCGCCAGTTGCACCCGAACTTCATTGATGTACGTACCCCGTATGCCTCAGAAATTTGGGCACAACTGGCAAAAAATCTTCTTACAAAATCAGGCACAGAAAGATTGCGGGAGAACATTAAAAACATCAGGAGGATATGACAATGGGTGAGATAAAAGGAAGAACTTTTGACCTGCTTACATTAGGACAGGTTCTTTTAAGACTGTCACCACCAGATAATGACCGTCTTTCCAGAGGAGATACCTTTGTAAAGCAGGTTGGCGGTGCAGAACTGAACGTAGCAGTAGGTGCATCTCTTTTAGGATTGCGTACAGGCGTTATCTCCAAGCTTCCGTCACATGATATCGGCAGCTTTATGAAAGGTAAGATCCGTTCATTTGGTGTCAGCGATGACTTTTTTATGTATGACCATTCTCCATCAGCCCGTGTGGGAATTTATTACTATGAAAACGGTGCATATCCGAGAAAACCAAAGGTTATTTATGACCGTGTGAACAGTTCCTTCTTTACTCTGGATATTAATGAGATCCCGGAGGAGGTATACACAGCTCCAAAATGTTTCCATACCACAGGTATTACTCTGGCGCTCAGTGAGAAGATCAGAGAGACTGCAATTGAGATGATCAAGCGTTTTAAGGAAGCAGGAACTCTTGTTTCTTTTGATGTAAACTTCCGTGGAAATCTGTGGAGTGGTGATGAAGCAAGAGAATGTATTGAGCGTATTCTTCCTTATGTAGATATTTTCTTCTGCTCAGAAGATACTGCACGACTGACCTTCTTAAAAAATGGCAGTGCGAAAGAGATGATGAAGAGCTTTACAAAAGAATATCCTATCTCTATAGTAGCTTCCACCCAGCGTATCGTACATAGCCCGAAACGCCATACATTCGGTTCTGTGATCTACGATGCTGCAAGAGACACATTCTATGAAGAAGAGCCATATCGTGATATCGAAGTAGTAGATCGTATCGGCAGTGGTGATGCCTATATTTCCGGCGCTCTTTATGGCTTGTTAAGCAGCGGTGGTGACTGCCAGAAGGCAGTTGCTTTCGGAAACGCTACCGCAGCTGTGAAAAACACTATTCCTGGCGATCTCCCATCCTCTAACCTGGATGAGATCGAGACCATTATCAAGGCCCATAACCAGACTGGACCACAGAGTGAGATGGCGAGATAGTAAAAAGCCTGTTGAAAGGTTTTAAAAGCATAAATAAAAAAGGAGTTTTCCTGTAATCATATGGGAAGGCTCTTTTTTGTTGTATATATTATTTAAATAATACTTAAGAAAAGCTTTATTGGATATATGGATAATATAAGATATAATGAGCGTAGTGAAAAACAAGCGGCTGCGTAGCAGACATTTGTTTTTCGCAAGCCATTAACGAACGAATCGCCTGCGTAAGCAGGCAGCAGAGCGCGAATGCGCGGGATTCGTGAGTTTACGATATAATAAGTCCAGAAGAAAACTTTGAATGTGTCAGCACATTAAAAAATAATCTTTGGTATTAGAAAAGGAGAAGTCATATTGAGAAAATATTATTTATATGCAGCAGTATTATGCAGTGCGGCAGTTTTAGGTCTTGGAGGATGTTCCAATAAAGCAGATACAGCAATGACGCTGCCACTTGTAAGTGAGTCAAAACCAGTAGTAAGTGAATCTCAGGAGCCTACATCTTCTCCGGAAGAAACTACTGTTGTAGAGACCGTAAGCGGCACTATTGAAGGTACAGAAGAACAGCCGGAGCAGGCAGAAGACTCTGTACGCCTGTATGGACCGGCTACCCATATGGAAGATGGAAGATTATCCATTGACAGTCAGGCAGATCAGGGATATCAGGGAGAAGTGATCTTAAATGTATCTCAGGAGTCTACTTATGTATTAGATGCTGTTTCCGGTCTGCCAAAAGAGCTATCTGATATTAAGGACGGGGATACCATTTATGCCTATATCGGTCCGGCAATGACCATGAGCCTTCCGCCAATGACAAACGCAACAATGATCTTTACTAATGTCCCGGCAGACTTTAAAGTTCCGGATTATGTAACTGTTAAATCTGTAGTGACAGATGCAGCATCTTCCCAGTCTGTACTGACTGCTATGGACGGTACAAAATATACACTGGCAGATGACTGTGCAATAGTACCATATCTCACCAGAAATATTGTTACATTAGATGACCTTACCCAGGGGAGAAAAGCAGTGGTATGGTCTGATGAAGAAAATACAGCTATGCGGATCATGGTATTTGCAGAATAAAAGAATATATAAATTATATATATAAAATATATAAAAAAGACTGGCATTCCAGATTTTGGAAATTGCCAGCCTTTTTACTTCATTTCTACATTCAATACTGATCTTTTAGTTTCCACACTCAATACTGATCTCATTAAATTTCTTTAGGATATGATCAATAGTAGTAGCTTCCTTTTCTTCACCTGCTTTATCGATCACTGCATGTCCCTGGTGCATCATTAAAAGTCTGTTACCATATTCCACAGCAAAGCGGAGATTGTGAGTGACCATGATCGTAGTCAGGTTCTTTTCACGGACTACTTTATCTGTCAGTTCCATAATGGTTTCTGCTGTTTTCGGGTCCAGAGCAGCGGTGTGTTCATCCAGGATCAGAAACTCAATAGGAGTCATGGTGGACATTAAAAGAGCCATTGCCTGGCGCTGTCCGCCGGAGAGAACACCTACTTTTACATCCATTTTATCTTCCAGTCCAAGGCCAAGAGAGCGGAGAGATTCACGGTAGAATTCCAGGCGCTGTTTGTTGGTTCCGGGACGGAGGTTGAAGGCTTTGCCCTTATTGTCTGCTAAAGCCATGTTTTCCGCAATGGTCATAGAAGGGCAGGTTCCCATGGACGGGTTCTGGTAAACACGGCCAATGCGGCGCTGGCGCTTATATTCAGGCATTTTGGTAATGTCTTCATCGCCGATGATAATACGGCCGTCATCCAGCGGAATACTTCCACAGATGATATTTAAAAGAGAAGTTTTGCCGGAACCATTGCTTCCTACTACAGATACAAATTGATGATCATCAATGGATAAGTTAAAATCATTAAACAGGCACATTTCATTGACAGTACCTGCGTTGTAATATTTATGGATGTGTTTTAATTCAAGCATGGCTCTTTACCTTCTTTCCGCCGGAAGGGCTTACTACAAGGATGATAAGGAATAATACAGAAGTGATCAGCTTCAGATCGGATGCAGTGACTGGAATGGAAATGTCCAGCCCTCCAATGTGCAGGTCGTTTAACAGCAGCGCAATAGAAACGCAAGCTTTGTATACAATGGAACCAATGATAACAGCAGTAGTAGAGCGGATAAAGCCGACTCTCTTTAACAGCTGGGTTCCAATGATAACATTTGCAAGGCCGATGACCATGGTGCCGGTGCCTATGGAGATTTCAAAAAATCCCTTCTGCTGGCAGTAAACGCTTCCTGCAAGTGCTGCAAAGCCGTTTGCAATGGCAAGACCTACGATTTTTACAAGACCTTTATCTTTTGCAAGGGATGTAACAAGTACGTCATTATCACCAACTGCACGAAGCAGATAACCGGAACGTGTCTGTAAGTAGGCATCCAATAACACCTTGCAGACCAAAACGATGACAAAAAGAATGATGGTCACGATAAAGGGTGATGCAGCTTCCGGTACATGGGTGGAAAGGAAGGAATTGGAAAAGATAGTTTCCTTACTAAATATAGGAAGGTTTGCTTTTCCGGTGATCCTTAAATTAATGGAATAGAGGGCCGTCATGACAATGATGCCGGAGAGCAGGTCACGTACCTTTAACTTTACGTGGATGAGACCGGTGATACAGCCGGCTAAGGCACCCACTGCAAAGGAAATGAATAATGCTGCTACAGGTGAAATGGTACCGATGAAAGGAAGCCCGTTTGCAATACCTGCTGCGGTCACAGCAGCGCCAAGAGGGAAGGTGCCGTCTACAGACAGATCCGGGAAATCCAGGATCTTATATGTGATGTAAACGCCCAGGGCCATAATGGCATATACAAGGCCTTCTTCCAGAATACCGAAAATGATCGTTGTCATGATGTTCCTCCAATACCCTAAATATTATTACTCTGCAATGCTGTCAAAGAGCTCAGCAGCAGTTCCTGTTAAAGATTCAGGAAAAGTGATGCCGAGGTTTTCAGCTACTTTGGTGTTGCCGTAGAATGCAGCATCCTTAATGGTCTCAAAGTTTAATTCGCTTGCTTTTGCTTCGCCCTTTAATACCTTTGCAGCCATTTCACCGGTCTGCTTGCCAAGTTCTACATAGTCCAGACCCATAGCAGCCAGGCAGCCGATCTTTACCTGCTCGATCTCGCTTCCGAATACAGGAATGTTCTTTGCGGAAGCCTTGCTTAAGATAACAGGAAGAGATGCTACTACTGTATTATCAGTCAGATTGGTGATACAGTCAACCTTTCCAATTAAAGTATCTGCTGCCAGCGGGATATCTGCTGAAGAGGAGATACCGGAGTCTACGATCTCAAAGTCATAATTTGGAGCCAGTTCCTTATATTCTGCAATGGCAGATTCAGAGTTTACTTCGCTGGTGGTGTACATGATACCGATAGTCTTTGCCTCAGGTAAGATCTCACGGATCATCTTTAACTGTAATTCTACAGGAAGCTTATCGCTTGTACCTGTGATCTCGCCAACCGGGGTTCCGTCTGCGTTTGCCAGTTCAGCTGCAACCGGATCCGTAACTGCTGTGAAAATGACAGGAATGTCGGACTTCATAGCCACGCTGTATTCAGCCTGTGCCATAGGAGTTGCAATACCACACATTAAATCTACGTCCTTTCCTGCAAATGTATTAGCAATCTGTGCAGAAGTACCGCCGTCTGCCTGTGAATTTTCATAAAGAACAGTTAAATTCTTTCCTTCTTCGATGCCTTCTGCTGCAAGACCAGCTAAGAAACCTTCACGGCAGTTGTCAAGAGAGCCGTGTTCAGCAAACTGGCCAATACCAATGGTGTAGGAGCCGTCAGCTTCTGTGTTGTTTTCTGCTTCGCTGGAAGCTGCCTCAGAAGAAGCTGCCTCAGATGCAGGGGCTGCTGTGGTAGTTGCTGCTGTAGTAGCAGTGGAAGAAGAACTGCCGCAGCCTGTTAATAAAGCTGCGCCCATTGCTGCGGTTAAAAGAACTGCCATAGATTTTTTCATAATACTTACCTCCTGAGAATAAAAATTAAAATGGATTTTTTGTAATAAAAAAGTCCCAACCACAATGATATTGTGATTGAGACGAATATAATCCGCGGTGCCACTCAAATTGACTTAAAGTCCACTTTTCACATACTAGCATATGTGCTGCAAATGTAACGGGTGCAGAATCCGTCAGTCCCTACTAAGTATTTCAAGACTGCCCTCAAAAGTCCATTCAGCTGCCTGCTTTATACCGCAATCCCACCACCTGCGGCTCTCTGTGCTAATGCATTGGAAGCTTACTCCTCTTTTTCAACGGTTTAGCTGTTAATCCGTATATTAATACATGGGGCGGGTTTTGTCAACTGTTTTTTTAAAAGTCGCAGATATCATATATGAAATATATTATGAAAAATTTGAAGAAAAATTTCAGTAAAATTCAGATAATACAGTGTCCGGTTAAGTAAAAATGTGGTATACTTGATACATAAGAAGCATGTAAATGTATGATCAGAGTGTATAGCAAAACAAGGGAGGTCGGTCATATGAGCAGTAAACATTATGTGATCACAATCGAGCGTCAGTACGGAAGCGGCGGACGTATTACAGGTATGCGTCTTGCAGAGGAGCTGGGCATTCATTATTATGATGAAGAGATTTTGAAAATGACATCAGAGACCAGTGCTATTGGAGAGCAGTATTTCCGTCTGGCAGATGAAAAGGCAGGAAACAATTTATTATATCGTACTGTTACTAATATGAAGCCGGAGCTTTCTGCACCTGTAAAGGACGGACATAAGCTTACATCACCGGAAAACCTGTTCCGTTTCCAGTCTGAGGTTATCCGAAAACTGGCAGAGTCAGAAAACTGCATCATCATCGGACGATGCGGCAACTATGTGCTTCAGGATCAGTTAGATGACGTGATCCGCATTTTCGTATATGCAGATACCGTTACCAGAGTCCGCAGGATTATGGATGTAGATAAGGTTGATGAAGAAGAAGCACTGCGCCGCATGAGGAAGATTGATAAGGAGCGCACTGAATATCATAAGTATTTTACTGGCAGAAACTGGATGGATATGGAGAATTACGATCTTCCTATTAATGCCAGCCGCATTGATTATGATGAGATGATCATCCTGATCAAGGATTATCTGAAGCTTCGGGGAATGATCGACTGATATTTATAATAATGTGGATGAAGAAACAGAGTATCTGTTTACTGTGATAGGAGAATGTGCTGGTGACGTGTTCGATGTGGGGCAAAAATGTAGCAACATGAGGTAGCAGATGGATATTTTAACAGGAATATTGATCCCTTTTATAGGAACTACAGCAGGCAGTGCCTGCGTGTTCTTTCTGCGGGGAGAATTAAAGCCCGGAGTGCAGAAAGCATTCCTGGGCTTTGCTTCAGGAGTTATGGTGGCTGCTTCTGTTTGGTCTCTTCTGATCCCGGCTATGGAAATGAGTGAAGGACTTGGGAAGCTGGCCTTTCTTCCGGCAGTATGTGGATTCATTTTAGGAATGGCATTTTTATTGTTTCTGGATATGGTAGTTCCACATCTTCATATGGACACAGACCAGCCGGAAGGCGCAAAAAGTAACTGGCAGAAAAGTACCATGCTGGTCCTTGCAGTGACCTTACATAACATACCGGAAGGAATGGCAGTTGGTGTGGCTTTTGCAGGTATGATGGCAAAAAGCCAGTCCATTACACTGGCAGGCGCCATGGCATTATCACTGGGTATTGCAATACAGAATTTCCCGGAAGGAGCAGTTATCTCTCTTCCTTTAAAAGAAGCGGCAGGGCAGAAAAAGGCTTTTATCTATGGTATGCTTTCCGGTATCGTAGAGCCAATTGGCGCCGGGCTTATGCTGTTGCTGGCAGAAAAACTGGAGCCGTTCATGCCATACTTTCTTTCCTTTGCAGCAGGGGCCATGCTTTATGTAGTAGTAGAAGAACTGGTGCCAGAAGCTTCTGAAGGAGAACATTCCAATATAGGCACCATTGGATTTGCAATCGGATTTGCGCTGATGATGGTGCTTGATGTGGCGTTGGGATGATATTTTATTAATTACAGCGGCAATGAAGAAATCTGTCATGGGATTACGTTTTATAAAAAGGAATGCCTTATTAAAAAGTTTGCAGATACAAAGATCATTTCGGCCGCACAGTGAGCCGCCTGATATGTCCGTCAGCTGTCAGCTGTTGTAAGCTGGCAATGGCCACTACATGATAGCCGCCGTAGGATGCAATAAATTCTGCTTGGGATAAATAAAAAATGATCAAAAGAGTGGATCGTTGGTTCTTGCCTGGATCCACTTCTTTTTTGCTGTAATTTTAAAAAGATCATGGTACAATAAATTCAAAAGAATCTGCGTAAGCGCAAAGCTTTAAAGGGAAAGGAAACAGGAAATATGGTCTATACATGTACATATCCGTCACCACTGGGCAATATTTTACTGGCGGCAGATGAGGTTGGACTGACCGGTTTATGGTTTGAGGGACAAAAATACTTTGCAAATACACTTCCAAAAGAAACGGTTTCACAGGAAATCCCGGTCCTGATTAGGGCTAAAAAATGGCTGGATGTTTATTTTTCCGGGAAAGAACCGGACTTTACCCCAGCGCTTCATCCTGCAGGTTCAACCTTTCGTCAGGCTGTGTGGCAGATTCTGCTGCAGATCCCTTATGGACAGACTATGACATATGGGGAGATTGCAAAAAAAATGACCCAGATGCATGATGCGCCCCATATGTCCGCCCAGGCTGTAGGCGGAGCAGTAGGACATAATGAAGTTTCCATTATCATTCCCTGTCATCGTGTTGTAGGGACAAATGGCAGTCTCACAGGATATGCAGGAGGAATGGAAAAGAAGGTCGCGCTGTTAAAACTGGAACATACAGATATGAGTGGTTTCTTTGTTCCAAAAAAGGGAACTGCGCTTTAAGTGAATCTTAAGACCACAGAAATGGAGAAAAGGGAATGGCATCCAGTAAAAGTTATTTGGATTTTGTATTGGAACAATTGTCTGATTTAGAGGAGATCACCTACCGGGCCATGATGGGAGAGTACATTATTTATTACCGGGGGAAGATCGTAGGTGGTATTTACGATGATCGTCTGCTTGTAAAGCCTGTAAAAGCCGCATTTTCTTATATACCCCAGGCTGTTTATGAATTACCTTATGAAGGGACTAAAGAGATGCTGTTGGTAGAGGATGTGGATCAGAAGGAATTTCTTACAGGACTATTTAGGGCAATGTATGAAGAGCTTCCTGCTCCGAAGAAGAGAAAATGATAATTATTTTTCCCAGTATATCTGGAAAACGATCTGAAAATGAAAAAGGCGTATGGATCCCTGGTGTAGACTCATACGCCTTTTTACGGCTGTTTATATTAAATTCTTAAGATCCTGGTAAAACTGGGGATAAGAAATATTTACACATTCTGCCCCATTGATCTGTGTAACGCCTTCTGCGCAGAGACCTGTTACTGCAAAGGTCATGGCAATACGGTGATCTAAGTGGCTTTCAATCACTGCACCGTGAAGCGGTCTGCCGCCGTGGATGATCATGCCGTCCTCTGTTTCCGTTACATCAGCTCCCATGGCACTTAAATTTTCCACCATTACGGCAATCCGGTTGGACTCTTTTACCTTTAATTCCGCTGCGTCACGGATCACGGTAGTTCCCTGTGCAAAGCAGGCCAAGGCTGCGATCATAGGCAGCTCATCAATAAGAGTCGGGATAATGCTTCCGCCGATCTCTGCTGCGTGAAGGGAAGAAGCGCGGACTAAAATATCAGCAACAGGTTCTCCCTCGTCTTCTTTTACATTTAATAAAGTAAGATCTGCTCCCATAGCCTTACATACATGAAGAATGCCGTCTCTGGTAGGATTAATGCCTACGTTTTTGATCAGGATCTCAGAGCCGGGTACCATAAGGCCTGCAGCGATAAAATAGGCAGCAGAAGAAATATCTCCAGGTACATTTATCTTTCTACTGTGCAGCTCACTGGCTGGCTCAATGGTAGCAGTGGTATTTGTGGTGGTTACATGAGCACCGAACAGATTTAACATGATCTCAGAGTGGTTTCTGGATACATAAGGCTCTGTAACGGAAGTTGGGCCATCTGCGTAAAGCCCTGCTAATAAAATAGAGGATTTTACCTGTGCAGAGGCTACTTTAGAGGTGTAATGGATGCCGTGAAGGGCTTTTCCGTGGATAGCTAAAGGTGCGCAGCCATTTCCATTTACACTGACAATATCCGCCCCCATAAGGGACAGCGGTTCCATAATACGCTTCATAGGACGTTTCTGGATAGAAGCGTCACCTGTTAAAGTTACATCAAAGTTCTGTGCAGATAAGATACCGGAGATCAGGCGGGTAGTAGTGCCGCTGTTTCCGCAGTCTAATACAGTTTCCGGCTTTTTAAGGCCGCGAAGACCATTTCCATGTACCAGGACGATATCCTCTTTATTTTCAATAGCAATTCCCATACTTTCAAAACAGGAAATAGTAGACAGACAGTCTGCTCCCTGTAAAAATCCGGTAATTTCGGTAGTTCCCTTTGCAAGAGAGCCAAACATCACAGCGCGGTGGGAAATGGATTTATCTCCCGGAACAGTGATCTCGCCTTTTAATGGGCCTGATTTTCTAAATTCCATATCTTCCTCCCAGACAGTCCGGCTTACAGCCGTACCATTTCGTATTTATAGTATTCCAGCCGTTTCCAGGCTGCGGTCATAGCTGCTTCATCATAAAATTCAATCTTTAAGGTGCCTTCGCCCCGTTCCCTGTTGTTATTGATACCAATATTTTTAATGCTGATGCCCTTGGCAGCCAGAATAACAGCAATAGTGGAGATAGCACCAACCTCATCGGCCATATCCACAGAAAATGCGTAGGATGGTTCTACAGAACCTTTGGCACGGTCAGTAATGGTATTGCGGTAATCCCTGGATTTTTCAAACAGTTTATAAATAGCATTTCCCTGATGACCTTTTATTTCAGAAAGGATATCCTGAAGGGAATCAATGTAGCGCTCCAGCATATCTGCAATAGGCTCTGAATTAGTCATACAGATCTGTTCCCACATTTCCGGGGAAGAAGAGGCAATACGTGTAATGTCCTTAAAACCGCCGGCAGCTACCTGTTTCATGGTTTCAGCAGGTGAATCAGAGTCTTTTACCAGATTTACAAGGCTGGAAGCAACCAGATGAGGCAGATGGCTGATGGCGGCAACTACAGTATCATGTTCCTTATAATCCAGTACCAGGGGGATTGCCCCCACAGTCTGCGCAACGGCGATAATACGTTTGACATTTTCGGAGTATTTCAGGGAAATATCGCCATATCCACAGCCATTCTGCTTAAAACCTTCTGGCGGTGTAACAATATAATAAGCATTTTCAAGGAGATGGTCAGTTGCATTTTCATAGCCTGTTTTTTCAGAACCTGCCATGGGATGTCCGCCTACAAAACAGTCTGTAAGTCCCTGACGCAGGATCTCTTTGTGGATGTCGGTCTTGGTGCTGCCAACATCCGTGATCAAAGCCCCCGGTTTTAAATAGGAGCGGATCTTAGACAGATATTGTGCATTGTATTCTACCGGTGTACATAAAAAGATCAGGTCACATTGTTTTAGCTGCTCATCAATGCCGTCTAAAATAACATCTACAATACCGTCTTTTTTAGCCTGTTCCAGTTTGGAACGGGTGCGCATATAGGCCATGATGCGGATATCCGGACGTGCTTTTTTAATTCCCTTAGCCAAGGAACCACCGATAAGGCCAAGACCAATAAAGGCAATGGTTGTATCATTCATGGTGAATTTTTCCATTTCAAAATTGCTCCTTACAATACAGAATCACCTGAAAACCTTTACAAAAGAAAGGCCTTCAGGTGTTTGGCTGTGGATAATAAGTGGTATGCTAGTACATCGTTTTCGAAATAACTGTACCACTCACTTGTCTGCGAATCTGATTGCACAGGCCTAAAAGCCTCAGCGTAGCCCGCTACGCCTGCGTTTTTAGACCTGCACACTCAACTCCGCATCCTACGTGATTAGTACAGTTATTTACGAAACGATGTATTAGTTATCTGGCTTCAAAAGTTCTGCCAGCCAGATCCACATATGGCTTTAAGTCTGCCATTAATTTATCAAATGCATCAAAAGTAAGAGACTGAGGACCATCAGAAAGTGCTTTGGACGGATCTGGATGAACCTCGATCATCAGTCCGTCAGCGCCAACTGCCACAGCAGCTTTTGCAAGAGGTTCTACATAAGCCCTTACGCCTGTTGCATGGCTTGGATCTACGATCACAGGAAGATGGCTCTTCTGGCGGATCACAGGAACCGCACTGATATCCAGAGTATTTCTGGTGGATGTTTCATAGGTACGGATACCACGTTCGCATAAAACGATATTTGGATTTCCTTCTGAAATAATGTATTCAGCAGCATTCAGCCACTCATCTATGGTAGCACATAAGCCCCGTTTTAACAATACAGGCATTCCTGATTTTCCGGCTTCCTTCAACAGCTCAAAGTTCTGCATATTTCTGGCACCGATCTGAAGCATGTCTACGTATTTAACGGCAGCTTTAATGGCATGGGCACTGGTAACTTCGCAGATCACGTTCAGTCCGGTCGCTTCTCTGGCTTCCTTCATATATTTTAAGCCTTCTTCTTCCAGCCCCTGGAAAGAGTATGGGGAGGTACGGGGTTTGTAAGCACCGCCGCGAAGGAAGGTAGCACCAGCCTTTTTTACAGCGAAAGCAGTAGAGAGCAGCTGCTCCTTTGACTCAATTGCACAGGGACCTGCCATTACAGTCATGGTTCCCGGCCCAATATGGGTATTACCAACAGGAATAACAGAGTCATCAGGGTGGAATTTTTTGTTGACCAGTTTGTAGGACTCTGTGACAGCAACAACTTTGTCAACGCCCTCACTCATTTCAATGTTGCTTCCTGCAAGCTTGGTCTTATCGCCTACAACTCCAACAATAGTGACCTGTGAGCCTTCGGAAAGGTGGACCTGAAGGCCCTTTGATTCAATGAGGGAAGTTACTTTCTGAACGTCTTCTTTGGAAGCCTGTGGTTTCATGATAATGATCATAGTCTGGTACACTCCTTATCTGCATAATGTTATCTGCATTCTTATTTTTATCTGTATAATGGATATCCTGTTTTAAAAGCTTGCAGACAGTTTAATATATAAAAGCATAAAAGTCAACACTTTAATGCTTTAAACTTTAACGCTTTTATGTAAAAGCAACCATGGGTCATAAATAATGACCGGTCTGGCTGAATGGATTTTTCGCCAGCTTTTCTGGTGTCTCGCAGGCAACAATACGGCCACCGTCAGCACCTCCGCCTGGTCCCATGTCAATGATATAGTCAGCATTGCGGATCACATCAAGATCATGTTCGATGACTACAACGGTGGCACCGTTTTCAATAAGGGTCTGGAATACCTTAAGAAGTAGGAAAGAAGTTTGAGCGTGAACTGTTCAGTCTCTGCTTCGCAAATCCAGATCAGGCAGAAGGCATGGATGCGTTTGCCAACAAGAGAAGCCCTGAGTATAAGCATATTCGTTAAAAAATGGAGGTAAAGTGATGAAAGTAATTCCTTCTTCAGAGGTTCCAAAGCTGATAAAGGATGGGGATTCCGTCTTAATGACAGGAATTACCCTGGGCGGATTTGCCGAGGAGAGTGTTATGGAGCTTGAGAAGAGCTTCCTTGAGACCGGCCATCCGAACAACATGACTTTCTACTGGCAGGCAGCCGTAGGTGATATGAATACCAAAGGCTTAAGCCACATCTGTCATGAGGGAATGATGACAAAGGGAATCGGCGGCCACTTAAACGGCTGCGGACGCGCCATGACAGAGTTCAGCCGTGATAACAAGGCGGAAATCTACAACTGGCCTCAGGGCGTATGTGTAGGTATGCTGCATGCAATCGCAGCTCATCAGCCGGGCGTTATCACCAAAATCGGCTTAAAGACATTTATGGATCCAAGATACGGCGGTGGCCGCATGAATGATGCAGCAAAGGATGATTTAATCGAGCTGTTAAACATTGATGGTGAAGAATGGCTGCTTTACAAGGCACCAAAGAAAATTAACGTGGCCATCATCCGCGGTACTGTAGCTGATGAGAACGGAAACATCAGCATGTACAAGGAAGGCTACAAGCTGGGACAGCTTTCTGCGGCAGAGGCAGCAAGAGCGACAGGCGGTATCGTAATCTGCCAGGTAGAGCGTATTGTGAAGGCAGGAACCTTAAATCCGAGACTGGTAGAGGTTCCGGGAATCCTGATTGATTATGTATATGTAGCAAAGCCAGAGTATCACTGGCAGACAGCAGCTTCCATTTACAACCCTGTCTTCTCCGGCGAGTGCAAGGTTCCAATGGATTCCATTCCATCTGTACCTCTGACAGAGAGAAAGCTGATTGCCCGCCGTGCGGCTATGGAGTTAAAGGTAGGCGATATTGTAAACCTGGGCGTAGGAAATCCGACGGTCGTATCCAATGTAGCGGCTGAGGAAGGCTGTTCTTCCATGTTTACACTGACTACAGAGAGTGGCGGAATCGGCGGTGTTCCCGCAGCAGGAAATGACTTTGGCTGTGCATGGAACGGCGATGCCATTATCGAGAGCGGAAGCATTTTTGACATGTACGACGGCGGTTCTCTGGATGTAGGCTGCCTTGGTTTCCTAGAAGTAGGGCCAAACGGTGACTTAAATGCCAGCAAGAGAAACGGGCTGGGAATCGGCGTAGGCGGATTTATGAATATTGCAGGCGGCGCAAGCAAGGTAGTATTCATGGGAACGTTTACAGGCGGAAAAACCAGAGAGAGTACACCAAAGTTTAAAGTAGGCGATGGAAAGCTGACCATTGTGCGCGAAGGCGATATGAAGAAGTTTATTAACCAGGTTGCACAGGTTTCCTTCAGCGGCGAGGTTGCCCTGGATTTAGGAAAGAAGATTCTGTATGTAACCGAGCGTGCGGTATTTGAGCTGGTAAGAGAAGGACTGAAGCTAATCGAGATTGCTCCAGGTATCGATTTACAAAAGGATATTCTGGATCAGATGGAGTTTGCACCGATTATTGCGGATGACTTAAAAGAAATGCCGAAAGAACTGTTCCAGGAAGAGTGGGGCGGTTTGAAGGATATCATGAACGCACAGTAAGGAGTGTGAAAAAATGGCAGAGAAGTATGAGTATGTATTTAAACCATTTTCCAGCTTCAAGGTAGGCGACAGCGTCAGCTTTACCAATGAGTTTTCTGCGGAGGATGTGCGCCAGTTCTCTGAACTGACCGGAGATTTGAACCCAATCCATCTGGACGAGGAATTTGCAAAAACTACATTCTTCGGAACCAGACTGGTTCAGGGCGCATTTGTAGACGCGGTATGCGGCACCATTATTGCGCCGTTCTGCGGAACCGCAAGCATCAACATGGGACAGGAATGGGGATGCCCGGCACCTACCCGTGTAGGTGATTCCGTTACCTATGAGGTAACCGTAAAGGAAATGGTAGAGGAAAAGCATGACCTGATTCTGGAATTAAAGGGAACCAGACAGGATGGAACCGTGGTATTTACAGGAACAAACCGCGTAAAAATCATGGATAAGAAGAAAAACCATTAATTAGCAGCATATGTTCTCCCGGAAAAGACGGGAGAACACAATGAGAAAAAAAGGGGGATACAGGAATGTCAACCGTAAGTTTGCTGTGTATCTGTATTGCGTTAGTAGTATTTATGTATATGAGCTATAAAGGTGTGCCATGTATTTTGGTAGCACCGTTGCTTGCAATTTTTATTCTGATTACCAGTGGTATGGATGTCGCAGAAGGAATGTCCAAAACCTATATGGGAGGCGTAGGCGGATTCTTTACCAACTACTTCCTGACACTGTGCACCGGTGCTGTATTCGGCTGCCTGATGGCAGACAGCGGCGCGGCCCGTTCTATCGGTCTTAAAATGGCACGTCTTGCAAAGCATTTTAAAGGCCATGAGAAGCTGGCAGCTATCTGGTGCGTACCTGCACTGTCTTTCGTACTGAGCTACGGCGGCATCAGCGTATTTGTTATCTTCTTCACTGTAATCGCTATCGCAAAAGAGCTGTTCCAGGAAATGGATGTGCCGTGGAGAATGTATCCGGTCAGCGGACTGGGCGTGGCAGCTATGGCTCTTACCATGGCACCCGGTTCACCATCTGTAAACAACGCCATTGCATCCAAGGTTTTAGGAACAACCGCTATGGCAGGCCCGGTTCTCGGTATTCTGGCATGTATACTTGCAATCATCGGCGGCCAGATTTACTTTACCTGGGAGTTAAAGAGAATTGCAAAGAGAGATGAGCACTTTATGGATACCGGTAAGGAAATCTGCAAGGTTCAGTTCATCGATCCTAATGTGCCATTTGAGGAAATGCCTTTAATCGTAGCAATTCTTCCTTCTATCGTACTGTTTGTAATTCTGAACATTTTAAAGCAGCCTGTATACATTGCTTCCTTTATCGCAATCGTTGTAGGCATCGTTCTTTACTGGAAGAGACTTGGTATGTTACCTGACGGACATTCTCGGAAATCCGGTTACATCGGAGAAGGAAAATACGGTGTCCATTGAGGACCGGGTTTACCAGGTTGACCGTACGGGCCGTATTACGTCGGTAAGGCACGGTTCGGTCACGAAGGACGATGTTATCTACGATACAAAGGGAAGCGGAACCAGCCGCCATATTTATGCAAAATCGGATTCCGGGGAAAAGACCCTGGTAAAAGAGTTATACGGTGTACAAAGCTTCTGTATTGTGGATAACTCCATTTATTTCTGCGCTTATGTGGACAGAGATGACAATGGAAACTGGTACAGTCAGATATACCGGGCGAATCTGAGTGGGGGCGATAAGATGGAAGTCAGCCAGCGATTCGCGGGAACCGTCAGCCAGATGTATTATTTTGAAAATGAAGGAAAAATATACGGAGAGTACCATCCGACACCCTGGAAAAACGCCTATGGACAGGCGATTCTCATCGGAAGGGATGGAGCATTATCTGTTATCAATGATTTCGGCGCCAGAAGCGGAAGAACCACCACAGGAAACGACATGATGCAGATTGTGGCGGCAAAGGGAAGCGGCCTTATTTGTATGTGGAGTGACTGCCTGTGGAATGGCGGCGGGGAGATAAAGGGAGCGCTGTGGAGCAAGGCAGTCAGCCTGGATGCGTCCCATCTGACGCCTCTTACGACCTACGAAAAAGAGGAAAAAACCTCCGAAGCAGAAACGGAAGGGGGGACTGTTGTGGTGAAGCCGATAGAAGGAGAAGCTATACCAAGGGAAACATCTTCGGTTAAGGAGACAATACAGGCGGAGACAGACGCTGTAGTGCGCCCTCTGGCACCGACGCAGTCAGAGCCGGAGGTGGAGACCGCAGCGCCTTCAAAAGCGCCTGCCGGGACAACTGAAGCGGATGAGATACAGATTATTCCTCTGGGATAACCATTAAAAGCGGAGCCTGAAATCACAAGAATCAGGCTCCGTTTTTTATTATAGCAAATTACCGCTCTTCCTCATCAAAATCCACCACAACATAAAAGCCTCTGGAATTTTCCCGGATATCTTTTACGATGCCGTACTCGGAGCGGATGCGGTCTCTGGCGGCAAAGCAGCCTGACATGGCCACCGCGGGGTCAATAATATAGCTGTAGCTGCTGGTTCCTTCCCGCTCAATGATTTTTACCTTATCGCCCACATTTACAAGGCCCTGGCGTTCCATCTTAAATTCTACGGTTCTCATATTCGGCCATTCTCCTCTCTACCTCATCACAGACCAGATTGATGTACTCGGTCAGCGTTGTATCCTTGCAGCCCACAATCATGTGGTTGCAGCGGTTTACGGGAATAAAAATTTTATAGGCACTGCTGGAACCGATGGCCACAGACATAGCCGGAGTGATTTCACCCAACAGGGAATTTGCAATGACAATACCCATGGGGCCGATAATGATGTCAGCATCCCTGGAATTGACAATGGCGGGATTTTCACCGGTGGCGCCGTAAGAGGCGCCGGCCTTCATCATGGCGGCAGTAGCGGTGCTGTTTGTGCCGATGGCGTAGGTCTCAAGAGAAGGACACCTTTTTTTGAGCTGTTCAATGACTGCCTTGCCCATCCGGCCTCCTTGACCGTCGATAATTACAATCTTCATTTTTTCACCTTCCAAATCTGTTGGAGTATCTATTACGACATTACGATTTTAACAGAAATGCTGCGGAAAGTAAATCTTATCCACAAAACAACAGGAAAACAGTGGAAAAAACAAAAATAAATTGTCAAAATTATCTAATTTGTGTTAGAATACTCATAATAAGCAGATATGCCGCCTGACGATGGCATTAAGATTATTTAATGGGGAAGGAAATATAAAAATGCTGACTGCGTTAAACTCAGAAGAAAAGACTCTGCCGGAGCGGGCCGCAGACAAAATTATTGATATGATTGTGGAGAATGCTTTGAAGCCGGGCGACCGCCTTCCGACGGAGCTGGAATTGCTTCAGTACCTGAATGTGGGGCGCAGTACGGTGCGTGAGGCAATTAAGCTTCTGGTAAGCCAGAATATTATCGAGGTGCGGAGAGGCAGCGGCACCTTCGTGAGAGAGCAGACGGGGGTTATGGACGATCCGCTGGGGTTTCGTTTTGTTCAGGATAAGCTGAAGCTGGGCCTTGATTTATGTGAAATCCGTATTATGATAGAACCGGACATGGCGGCGCTGGCGGCGGAACGGGCCACAAGAGAAGATTTGGAGCAGCTAAGGGAAGCCTGCCTTAAGGTGGAAGAGCTGATTTTACAGGGAAAGGATTATGCCCAGTGGGATATCCGGTTTCATACTGTCCTTGCCCAGTGTACAGGAAACAGCGTGGTTCATGCCCTGGTGCCTATTTTTACTCAGGCGGTTCCATTTTTTATCGACATTACCAGAAAAGGTCTCCTTAAGCAGACCATTGACAGTCACAGGGATATTCTGGAGGCTGTGTGCGCAGGTGACGGACAATCTGCAGCCCAAGCGATGCTGCATCATCTGGAGGACAACCGGCGCAACATGCTGGACATTAGCGCCAAGTTGGCAAAACGACGATAAACCTTGTATAAAAATCACAAAAATTGGAAAATATTGCAATAGTATTGACAATAAATATAAAAAATGTTAGTTTATATACATAAGACATCAGACATATTTAGAACCTGTCTTTCGGAGTTGAACTGAAGAAATAGTGCTAAGCCATGGACTAAAATCTATGGCTCAGCACTTTTTTAATATCGGTATTACCCATAAAATAAGAGGTTAATGGAAGTCCGGTATGATCGGAAAAAAACTTTATAAAAGAAGAATTCCGTGATAAGTTTATATATTTTCGGTCAGATATTTTTGCAACTCTGAAGTCACGTATGAAATCAAATATCTCTTCGGTACCATACTGGTTTTTTAAGATGTGTATCTGTAAGATCCTGGTCAGCAGTACCGCAAGGTAACAAATGAGGAAATGTCCGGTGATCGTTTCCTGTTTTTGTAAATATACAGGTCTTGCATCAAGCTGGGATTTCATGACACGGAAAGATTCTTCAATGCGCCAGAGATTATGGTAGGCAGCATACACCTTGGACGCAGCCATGTGGATCTCTGAAGTAACGATCATGTTATAACCTGCAAATTTGCGGGCATTCTCAATGGATTTTTCGTTTATTTCAACTTTTACAGCACCCTCTGTTTCTTCTCCCTTTTTATTAGTGGGAATAAAAGAAACATATTTAGAACTATCGCCATATTCGGATCTTTTTGCCTGACTGGCTTTGAGCTTCTTTGCTTTCTCGACCTGCCGGTTTATTTCATATTTCTGTTTTGCGGCAAGTTTTGGATTGAATGTTACGATCCGTTTTTCTGTAAGTTTTACTGTTTTTTTATGTCCAGCGGTATCTGTGCAGGAATAAGAAAAATCATCTACGCATTCCTTGATACGGTACAGTATCTCTCCTCTTTTGTTCATAACGTCTGCATAGTCATTTTCAAGCAGGACCCATGTTTTTTCCGTCTCAGGAAGAGTTTTTACAGATTTGGAGAAGATGTATCCATCGCCAGCTTTCAATGCGTGTGCGATGTTATTAAAGCAGTTAAGTCCCTTATCCGCGATCTGGATCGTTCTGCCGGATATGTGACTGCGTTTTTTAAGATCATCAATGATGTTACGTATAACGGGTTTTTCACTTTCATTCCCAGGATACATTTTCATACCGATAGGGATCTGGTTGGCATCCAGGAGCAGGCCCATACCGATGATCGGTTCCCTGCGGTTTTCTTTTGAGGGGCCTTTCAGGCGGAAATCATCTTCTTTATCAATCTCAAAGTAAAAGTTTGTACAATCAAAGTATGTGTGGGCCGTATCAAGCGGATATGTCTGATTGATCTGGTGGTTATAGATCTCGATCACCTTTTCGTATTCGGAGCCAATGTACTCCAGACCGGAATACAGCTGGTCCAGTGAAAAATCGTGGTTTTCAAAGAGATTTGGGATAACCTCATCATAAGTTTTTGATTTCGAACAGGGCTGGACTGTTCTTGCATAAATTAAAGCAGACATCATATCAAAAATGTTAAATCTGAAATTAGTTGCCGTCTGCATGAGATCAATAAACCGCTTACAGCCGAGAGAGTCATTGATATTTTTTAAAGGAAAATACCCCAGATGTTTTTCGGGAGACACATCGGAGATCTGTTGTTCTTTTTCTGCCTGTTTTTTCTGTTTGCATTTCTGATTAAGTTTCTGGACCTCTTTGGTAAAAACAGCAATCGGATCCTCGATGCCGGTAGCCTGAAGTTCGTGTACATACCCCAGAGGTTTGTAAGAACGATGAGCACCGCATTTTCGAGTAGGATCATAATAACTTTCGTAGATCTGTAAATAAGTACCCTTTTTATTGTTTGTTTTCTTTAAGAAATAAGACATATAAATCACCCTTCTCCATTATAACACTATAGCACTATATATGTAAAGGATAAAAACAAACTTTGTCAAATATTTTTAGCAACAAAATAACCAGCAAATATGCCGGTTTATAATAAAAGGGGGATTTTATTACTCCCAAAAGTAATAGTGCTAAATCCTAAAGACGGGGACATTAGCGCCAAGTTGGCAAAACGACGATAAACCTTGTATAAAAATCACAAAAATTGGAAAATATTGCAATAGTATTGACAATAAATATAAAAAATGTTAGTTTATATACATAAGACATCAGACATATTTAGAACGGTCAGGCTTTTTGAAAGCAGGGGTCGGAACGCGAAGATTATGTATAAAGGTCGAAAGGCCAGCCAAGCGCGAGTGAGGCGAAAGAAAAAAGGAGGAAAAAAGATGAAAAAGAAATTTTTAGCAGTAGCATTGGCAGCATCTATGACAGCAAGCCTTTGCGCATGCGGCGGCTCCAAACCAGCTGAGACCACAGCAGCTCCAGCAGCAGCTGAGACTACCGCAGCAGCAGCCGGAGAGTCCAAAGCAGAAGAAACTACCGCAGCAGCTGGTGACTACAAGATTGGTATTATGACAGGGACAGTAACTCAGGGTGAGGAGAGCTACCGTGCAGCAGAGATGCTGGAGAAGCAGCATCCAGGCAAGATTGTTCTGGCTACATTCCCAGATAAGTTTGCTACCGAGCAGGAGACAACCATCTCCACAGCACTGAGCCTTGCTTCTGACCCAGACGTTAAGGCAATCGTCTTCAGCCAGGCTGTACAGGGAACTGCAGCTGCCTGCCAGAAGATTCGTGAAGTACGTCCTGACATTCTGTTAATCGCAGCTGGTTACCAGGATGATGCAGCTACTACTGCTGCAAACTGTGATATCTTCTATCACACCAACGTTCCGGAGATGGGAATCCAGATGGTAGATGAGTTAAGCGATATGGGTGCTAAGACATTCGTTCACTATTCCTTCCCACGTCACCTGGCATGGCAGCCAACCGCTGACCGTCTTCAGAATATGAAGGATCGTTGTGCAGAGCTTGGTCTTACACTGGTTGAGACCACAACTCCTGACCCGGTGTCCGATGCAGGTGTTTCCGGTACACAGCAGTTCGTTCTTGAGGATGTTCCGCGTTCCGTTGACAAGTACGGTGTCGAGACCGCTTTCTTTGGTACAAACACTGCTCAGCAGGAGCCAATGATCAAGTGTGTTGTTGATACAAAGTCCTACTTTACATATCCTTCTGACCCATCCCCATTCGTAGGTTTCCCATCTGCACTGGGTATTGAGGTTCCGGATGACAAGCTGTATGATACAGAGTATATGATGAACGCTATTAAAGAGAAGCTGGCATCTGTTGACATGACCGGACATATGGGTACATGGACTGCTCCTATTATGACACTGTTTATGACCGGTAGCTACGCATATGCAGAAGCATTCTGCGAGGGCAAGACCAACGGCGAGAAGCTGGATGCAGATGTATTTAAGACAGTTCTTGGCGAGGCAGCTGGTGCAGATGTAGACGTAGAGAACATCGTAGATGGCGGAACTACTTATGACAATGGTTTCTTCATTATGTGTTCTTACGAGAGATTCTAATGGAATCGTTTAAATCAATCTAAATAACGAGGGAATACAACTTCCCTAATGCTTTCAAAAAGGATGGGGTGCAAGTCGTTCGCATCCCTCTCTTTTTTACGGGGGAGAAATGTGGTACCTCATTAATAAATACACCGGGTGCCTGTATGAGGGACACTGGAAAGGAGAAAAGATTGAGCAGCAAGTATGTATTGGAAATGAATCACATCGAAAAAGATTTCTTTGGAAACAAAGTATTAAAGGATGTGAGCATTAAAGTAAAACCGGGAGAAATCGTTGCTCTTATCGGAGAGAACGGAGCCGGAAAATCCACCATCATGAATGTACTGTTCGGAATGCCGGCCATTCACCAGACCGGAGGTTTTAAAGGAGAGGTATTAATTGATGGAGAAAAAGTAAACATCAAATCTCCCATTGAGGCGATGCAATACGGCATTGGCATGGTGCACCAGGAATTCATGCTGATTGATGGTTATGATGTAGCGGAGAATATCAAGTTAAACCGCGAGAATGTGAAGAAAAACCCACTGAGTATGATTTTTGGAAAACGCCTGAATCTGGTGGACCGCGCATCTATGCACAAGGAATCAAGAGCAACTCTGGATTCTCTGGGAATCGAGTTAAGCGAGAAAACCCGTGTGGGAAGTCTTCCTGTGGGCTACAAGCAGTTTGTCGAGATTGCCCGTGAGCTGGATAAGAAAAATATTAAGTTAATCGTTCTGGACGAGCCGACAGCCGTTCTGACAGAGAAAGAGGCGGAGCAGTTCCTGGAGTGCGTGAAGGAAGTTTCAGAGAGGGGAATCGCCTTTATCTTTATCAGCCACAAGCTGGATGAGATAAAGCGCTATACACATCACACCTTCGTATTGCGAGACGGTGAGATGGTGGGCGATTATGATACCGATGAGCTCAGCACCATTAAAATGTCCGAGCTGATGGTAGGACGTAAGGTTGAAATTCTGAACCGTGACATTACGGATGAAAAAGAGAATGAAAATCAGGAAGTATGTCTGGAGCTTGAGCACTTCAGAGTCAGCATGCCCGGTGAAGTGGCCAGAGATATTTCACTGCAGATAAAGAAGGGCGAAATCTTCGGTATCGGAGGTTTGGCCGGACACGGAAAAATCAGTATCGCAAACGGAATCATGGGTCTGTACCCATCCAGAGGTACCGTTAAAATCCGAGGAAAAGAGATTGACGTAACAAAGACCAGCGAAACCTTAAATGACGGAGTTGCTTTCGTATCAGAGGATCGCCGGGGTGTGGGACTGATGCTTGACGAGTCCATTGAATTAAACATTTCCATTGCAGCATTAAAGACAAAGAATCGTTTTGTGGTAAAGAAATGCGGTATCCCATTCTACGACAAGAAGAGTGCGGTAGAGTACGCAAAGCAGATGATTAAGGAGCTGGATATCCGCTGTACAGGATATACGCAGCCGGTAAGAAGCCTGTCAGGCGGAAACCAGCAGAAGGTATGTATTGCAAGAGCGCTGACTTTGGAACCGGATATCCTGTTTGTATCAGAGCCTACACGAGGCATTGATATCGGTGCCAAGAAGATGATTCTGGACTCTCTGTTAAAGTTAAACAAGGAGAAGGGCGTTACGGTTATTATCACCTCCAGTGAGCTGGCAGAGCTCCGTTCCGTGTGTAACCGTATTGCCATCGTCACAGAAGGAAAGATTGCCGGTATTCTCCGTTCCAATGAGGATGACTACAAGTTCGGTCTTCGGATGAGCGGATCTAAGATTGAAGATGCGAAAGAGGAGGCGAAAGAGGCATGAATAAGTTAAAAAATCTGGCAGATTACATCGGCATATCCCGCCTGGTGGTAATCGGATTTCTGCTTTTGCTTATGATATCAGTATTTCCGCTGGGAATTAACCCTGGTATGATTTACTCCGACTGTCTGGTTCGCGTGGGAATGAACGGTTTCCTGGTGTTAGCCATGATGATTTCCATCGTGTGCGGCGCAGGTCTGAACTTTGGTCTCCCAATCGGAATCCTGTGCGGACTGTTTGGCGGCTCCATTGCAGTGCAGTTTAACTGGAGCGGTCTGGGCGGTTTCTGGGGGGCATGCCTTGTATCGGTACCGGTTGCTATTGTTGTCGGATTCCTGTACGCAGCTCTTTTGAACAATGTAAAAGGCTCCGAGATGACCGTCGGCAACTACATGGCATTTTCCATTGTATCCCTGATGTCCATCGCATGGCTGGTACTTCCCTACAGCAACCCGAAAATTGTATGGCCAATCACCGGTGTAGGACTTCGTACAACCATGACACTGGAAGAGAACTATGACAAGGTACTGGATAACTTCTTAAAGATTGACTTTAGAAAAATGGGAATTTTGCAGGATAATCCAAATTGGAAGGATTTGTCCATTTCAACTGGACTTCTGCTTACCTTTGCAGTTGGCTGTCTTTTAATGTGGCTGTTTATGAAAACAAAGGCCGGCGTTATTATGCGTTGCAGCGGCGGCAATCCGGGCTTTTCCAGAATGCTGGGCATAAACAACAACAAAATCCGCACCATCGGTATTGTAGCTTCCACCGTTATTGCAGCAATCGGAATTAACATTTACTCCCAGAGCTATGGTTTCTATCAGTTCTATTCCGCACCTTTAATGATGGCATTTCCGGCGATGGCGGCTATCTTAATCGGAGGAGCTACACCGAAGAAGGCGACAGTGTTCAACGTGGTGCTGGGTGTTGTCCTGTTCCAGAGCCTTTTAACTCTGGCGACACCTGTAGCAAATGCCCTGATCAATGCAGGAAGTATCTCCGAGGTTGTGAGAATTATCGTTCAGAACGGTATTATTCTGTATGCGTTGACTAAGATTAAGAGTAATGGAGGAAAGTAAACATGGAAAATAAGAAACGCAATAAAGTGTTGGAAATCCTTCAGGGAAATATGGTTCCCATTTTGTTTACAGTGCTTTGTCTTGTGAGCATTAAAATATCCGGTCAGACGGCAGGCTATGTAATTACTGAGACTATCTCCCGTGTAGGCCGTAATGCGATTCTGATTGTATCCCTGATTCTTCCGGTTATGTGCGGAATGGGTCTGAACTTCAGTATTGTACTGGGAGCAATGGCCGGTGAGATTGGTCTGATTCTCATTACCCACTGGAGCATTGATGGTCTTCCGGGAATCGTAGTTGCCACTTTAATCGGTACGGTTCTGGCAATCATCCTTGGAACACTCACCGGTATCCTGTTTAACAAGGTAAAGGGACAGGAAATGATTACCGGTATGATTCTGGGCTTCTTCGCAGTTGGTATCTACGACCTGATATTCATCTTCATGGTAGGAAGCGTGATTCCTATGGTAAACCCGGAAATCATGCTGAATTCCCAGAATGCAGCAGGCGAGACCGTTTATGTAGGACTTAGAAACACCATCGATTTCCACGCTGCAACCAAATATGCAATTGATAATGCATGGAAGGTAATGTTTGTGAAGCTGCTTCCGATTCTGCTTGCAATTTTTGCAGTTGTGACGGTTCTTGTGGTTGCATGGAATATGGGAAAGAAGAAGCTGGATGTTAAGAACTCCCTGTTTGCGGCAAAGGGCTTTCTGATCACAACGGTGCTTCTGGCAATTCTTCAGATTCTTATGAAGACCTCCAAGGCAGTCCAGAAGGCATTCTTTATCGTACAGGTTCCGGTGCTGACAGCAATTCTTATCGCGCTGGTATGTATGCTGATTGTATTTATCACAAAAACAAAGCTGGGCCAGGATATTAAGACCGTCGGTATGAATATGCAGGTTGCTACAGCAGCAGGCATCAACGTAGACAAAACCCGTATTGTGGCTACGGTGCTTTCTACCGTAATCGCTTCCTGGGGACAGATTATCTTCTTACAGAACATTGGTAACGTACAGACTTTCAACAGCCATGAGCAGGTAGGTACTTACGCTGTTGCAGCTCTTCTGGTAGGCGGCGCGTCCATTGACAAAGCAACGATGGGACAGGTATTTACAGGAACCATTCTGTTCCACATCCTGTTCTTTATCACACCTCTTGCAGGCAAAGTTCTGTTCAGCGACCCGCAGTTAGGTGAGTATTTCCGTGTATTCCTGTGCTACGGAATCATTGCAGTATCCCTGGTTCTCTACGCATGGAAGAAGATTGCGGCGGACAGAAGAAGAATTGAAGAGGAAAACCGTCAGCAGATGGCAGAGCTGGAGAGCAAGTAAACGAATATGGCAGTTCAGGTCTTTACAGACTTGAACTGTTGTAATTTAAAAGTATTTCAGGAGGAGAACAATGATGACAGAGCAGGAACTTTTACAGAAAGCGGATGCCTTTATTGATGCGAATATGGATGGCATTATAAAGGACATTAAGGCCGTTGTGGACATTCCAAGCGTAAACGCGCCGGCAGAGGAGGGGGCTCCCTACGGAAAGGAAATCAAGAGAGCACTTTTGGAGGCTTTAAAAATTGCAGACCGTATGGGATATAAGACTGTAAACTGCGAGAATTATATGGGTTATGCCCAGTTAGACGGAGAGCAGGAGAAGTACATCGGAACCATTGCCCATCTGGACGTTGTACCGGCAGGAAACGGCTGGCACACAGACCCCTATAACATGACCGTGAAGAACGGTTATCTTATGGGCCGCGGCGTAATCGACAACAAGGGGCCGTTTATTCTCACACTTTATATGGCAAAATTCTTCAAGGAGCTGGGCGAAAAGCTTCCATACACACTGCGCATGATGTGCGGCTGTGATGAAGAGTGCGGTATGTCAGATGTAGAATATTACGTTCACCACTATGAGGAGCCTGTATTCCTGTTTACACCAGACTCCGAGTTCCCTCTGTGCAATGGTGAGAAGGGACATCTGGGCGGCAATATTACCAGCAAAAAGTTTGAGAATGGAGCTATTCTGGACTTTAAGGGCGGTATGGCTAAGAATGCGGTTCCTGACGAGGCTTATGCCATTGTAAAGGGCGATATTGCAAAGTTTCCGGCGGCTGACCGCATTACACTGACTGCAGTTCCCGAGGGTATACGCATTGATTCCACAGGTATCGGCGGCCATGCATCCCACGCAGAGAACACCATCAACGCCATTGGTGTTATTGCAAATTATCTGAGAGACAATGATCTGGTAACAGAGGGCGAGAAGGACTATCTGAAGATGGTTTGCCTGCTGTGCGAGGATCATCAGGGCCATGGTCTGGGAATTGAGTGCGACGACGGCAAGTTCCCGCCATTAAGCATTATTGGCGGCCTTATGCGCATGAAGGACGGAGTCATGAAACAGAACTTCGATTCCCGTTATCCAACCAACACCACTCCGGATGAGCTGGTGGCAAAGATGGCAAAGCTGGGCGAACAGTACGGCGCAACCATTACGGATGTAACAGCTACAAAGCCATTCTACATTGAGGCAGATAGGCCAGAAATCAAGGCATGCCTGGATTCCTACAATGATGTGCGCGGCTTAAACGGAAAGCCATTTACCATGGGCGGCGGAACCTATGCACGTCACTTTAAGAACGCAATCAGCTTCGGAACCGAGATTCCGGCTGAGCCGCTTCCTGATTTTGTGGGAAAAATTCACACAGCAGATGAGGGAATCGGAATTGAGCGTCTGAAAATGTCTCTGAAGGTTTATATTTTGGCGCTTCACAGACTGATGCAGATTGAGTTCTAATTACGCAGGTATATTCAAGAGGAAAATTCCATGCTGAAAAAAAGCCGTTTAAACGCGGTTCTTGGCCGTATGGAGAAGATGGGGCTGGAGCAGATGGTGGTAACAGACGCCATCTCCATCCTCTATCTGACCGAGGTCTGGGTGGACGCCTGCGAGCGCCTGGTGGCCTTGTATATCAACAAAAACGGCGAGAACCGGTTCTTTGTAAACGATATGTTCCATGTGCCTGAAAATGTAGGGGTACAGGTGGTTCGCTTTACCGATACGGATCCCTATCTTAAGATGCTGGCAGACTGCACCGATCACACAAAGCCTCTGGGTGTGGACAAGAACATTCCTGCAAGATTTCTGCTTCCTTTGATGGAAATAGGAGCGGGAACCTCCTACGTCAATGCCTCCATCTGTGTGGATGAGACGAGAGCTTTTAAGGATGAGGAGGAGTGTCAGGCCATGCGCCTGGCTTCCGCCATCAACGACAAGGCGATGGAGAGGTTTAAGGCCCTGTTAAAGCCCGGAATTACCGAGCGTGAGGTGGCAAACCAGTTTAAGGAGATTTACCAGAGCCTTGGAGCTGATGATGTGTCGTTTCCGCCTTCTGTGTGCTTTGGGCCGGATGCGGCAGTGGGACATTACCGTTGCGGCGATGTGGCCTTAAAGGAGGGCGACTGTATCCTTATTGACACAGGCTGCATTAAGGACAACTACTGCGCGGACATGACCAGAACCTTCTTCTGCGGGAAGGTGAAGGACGAGGAGCACAAAAAGGTTTATGAGCTGGTGCTGGCAGCCAACCGGGCGGCAGAGGCCATGATAAAGCCGGGTGTGCGCTTCTGCGACATTGACGCGGCGGCCAGAAAGGTGATTGCGGACGCGGGCTACGGCGATAAGTTTACACACCGTCTGGGCCACTTTATCGGTATGGAGGTTCACGATTTCGGCGACGTGTCCAGCGCCAATGAGGCAGTTGCCCAGCCGGGAAACATTTTCTCCATTGAACCGGGAATTTACCTGGAGGGAAACATGGGCGTCCGCATTGAGGATCTGGTTCTGGTGACAGAGGATGGATGCGAGATATTAAATTCATTTGACAAGGAACTCCAGATAGTGTAAGTATAAAGCTGCGAAAGGAAGGATTTTATCATGGTAGAAGCATTAAATAAGCGCATTGAGGAAAATGCAGATAAAATGGTTCAGTCTTTAAGTGAAATCGTACAGATTCCAAGTGTATACGGCGAACCGCAGGAAGGCGCTCCCTACGGAAAAGAGTCCCGCCGGGCATTGCAGTATGCTATGGATTTAGGTAAAAAGCTGGGATTTGAGACCGTTGTCAATGTAGATGACAGGGTTTGCTATATCGAATACGGCACAGGAAGCAAGCTGGTAGGTGTATTTGCTCATCTGGATATAGTCCCTGAGGGCAAGGGCTGGACCTATCCACCATTTGGCGGCGAGATTCACAATCACCGTGTTTACGGACGCGGAACCGTAGATAATAAGGGGCCGTTCATCGCTTCTCTCTACGCTCTCTACGCAATCAAAGAGCTGGGACTTCCTCTGGGAGACTGGAGAATCCGTATTGTAGGCGGAACCAACGAGGAAAAGGGAATGGAGGACATGAGGTATTATGTATCCAAGTGCGGTGCTCCGGATGCAGGCTTTACACCGGACGGACTGTTCCCTATGTCCTTTACTGAGCGTGTGATCAACTACTATTTTATGTCCTATGCACTTACTGAAGCAGCAACCGGAAAGGTAAAGGTTGTAAGCTTAAAGGGCGGAAACATTCTGAACATGGTTCCGGACGAGGCAGAGGCCGTTTTGGAGGCAGTTGACGAGGCAGAGGCAAAGAAGGTTGCTGAGGCTGTTGCAAAGTACAGCGCAGAGAACGGAAAAGAGCTGACCGCAGAGGTTGACGGAAAGCAGATTAAGATTCATTCCAAGGGACTGTGCGCACATTCCTGCACACCGTTTAACGGAAAGAATGCAATCGTGGCAATCCTCATGTTCCTTGCAGAGCAGAATATGGGCGGTTCCATGGGCAAGTTCCTTGACTTCTTCAAGGAGAAAATCGGCTATACAACCGACGGAAGCCTGATGGGAATGGCAAGAGCTGACGAGTGCGGCAAGCTGACCTTCAGTCTTTCCAAGATGGAAGTTGACGAGAACATGTTAAAGTGGGTTGTAAACATCCGTCTGCCATTTACATACAAGGATGAGGTGACAGCAGACTGGAAGGCACAGGTTGAGCCGGTTGGCATCAAGATTGACGATATGAATCTTCACAAGTCCTACCGCTTCCCCTTAGACCATCCGCTGATTACAACACTGCGCACCGTATATGAGGAGCTGACCGGAAAGGATTCCACACCAAGCTTTGAGGGCGGAACCTACGCACAGGCAGTACCGAACATTGTTCCATTCGGATCCATTTTCCCAGGAACACCGGATCTGTGCCACAGACCGGACGAGTGCATCGAAATCGACGAGTACATTCTGGACGCAAAGCTGTTCGGAAACGCTATGTATGCGCTGACACAGACTGATAAATAATCAGACATCAGACACAAATAGACCAGAAAAGCTGCTGCATGGCCGGTAAAAGGGCGTGCAGCGGCTTTGCGCGTTTTGCGCGGGCGGTCGCTGCGGCAGCGGGTTAAACCTGCGGCGCAGGCTGCTCCCCGCGGCAGCGCAAGGGAGGAAATTTTTTGATAGAGGTAAGAAATCTGGTAAAGCAGTACGGCGATTTCCGTGCCGTGGATGATGTAAGCTTTACCATCGAAAAAGGAAAAATTTATGGATTTTTAGGGCCAAACGGTGCCGGAAAATCCACAACCATGAACATGATAACAGGATATCTGTCAGCCACCTCCGGAACGGTTCTGGTGGACGGACACGATATTTCAATGGAGCCGGAGGAGGCAAAGCGCCACATTGGCTATCTTCCGGAGATACCGCCGGTGTACCCGGATATGACGCCGGAGGAATATCTGGCCTTTGCCGGGGAGTTAAAGGGCGTTCCAAAACGGGAATTAAAGGCAGAGGTGGAGCGGGTGATGGAGCTTACAGGCATTACCCATATGAGAAAGCGCCTCATAAAGAATCTGTCCAAGGGCTACCGCCAGAGAGTGGGCTTTTCCTGCGCTCTTTTGGGAAATCCGGAGGTCATTATTCTGGACGAGCCTACGGTGGGACTTGACCCGCGGCAGATCATTGACATCCGCAGACTGATACAGTCACTTCGGGAAAAACATACGGTTATTCTCAGCAGTCACATTCTGTCGGAGGTCAGCGCCGTGTGTGACCATATATTGATTATTTCAAAGGGAAAGCTGGTTGCCAGCGACAGCGCCGAAAACTTAAGCAAGCTTATGCGCCGGGCAAACACCTACGACATGCTGATTCAGGGTGAGCCGGAGAAAATCCGGGAAGCTCTGGAAAAAATCCACGATTTGTTAAAGCAGATTCGGGTAGAGGCGTCTCCAAACGGGTTTACGGCGGTTCATCTGGAAACCGACGAGACCGTTGACCCAAGAGCAGCAGTGTTCCGGCTTCTGGCACAGGCGGACTGCCCCATTATGGAGCTGACCAGCGCCAGCTTAAGCCTTGAGGATGTATTTATGGAGCTGACCGGACAGGACGAGCAGGCAAATCTGAAGGCGGACGGTAAGGAGGAAGCAGACCATGTGGGCAATTTATAAAAAAGAGATTGGTTCGTTTTACCGTTCCATGATGGGATATCTATACACCGCGTTTTTCCTGCTGATTGCAGGGGTTTTCTTTACGGCCTTTAACCTTCAAGGCGGCGTGGCGGAGTTCGGATATGTGCTGGGAAACACCATGATGGTGCTTCTGGTTGTGATTCCGGTGCTGACCATGCGTACTTTGGGAGGCGAGCAGCGGCAGAAAACCGACCAGCTTCTTTTTACGGCTCCGGTGAAAATCAGCAGCATTGTGCTTGGCAAGTTTTTTGCAGTTCTGACTGTATTTGCCATTCCGCTGCTGGTTCTGACACTGTGTCCCCTGGTTCTTTCCAGGTACGGAACCATTCCGTTGGCGCAGTCCTATTCCAGCTTTCTGGCCTTTCTGTTTATGGGAGCCGCGTGCATTTCCATCGGCATTTTTGTTTCCAGTCTCACGGAAAACCAGATTGCGGCGGCAGTTGTCACTTTTGCACTGCTGCTTCTCAGCTACCTGATAAACGGCATTGGAGGCATTATAAAGGGCAATGTCATCGGAAGCGCGATTTCCCCGTACATTGGCTGGCTGTCCCTGTTCCAGAGGTATTATGACTTCGTGGACGGCCTTTTTGATGTGGGCCATCTGGTTTATTACGCTGGAGTGGCGGTGCTGTTCTTGTTTTTTACGGTGCAGTCCGTGGAGAAGCGTTTCCGGAAAAATTCCGTTTATACAGCTGTTATGTGTGTGCTGGTGGCTGTGATTGTGGTTTTAGCCAATGCAATCGCCGGAAAGGTTCCCACGCAGTACACCCGGTTTGATACCTCCGCATCAAGGCTTTACAGTCTGTCGGAGCAGACAAAGAACATGGTAAGCGGTTTAAATGAGCAGGTGGAGCTGTATCTTATCGCCCCCCAGGGCAAAGAGGATGAGAAGCTGACCCGCCTTCTGGAAAAATATGAGAGCGCAGGCAATAACATTAAGGTAGAATATGTTGACCCAATTTTGTCTCCCACTTTTGTGCAGAATTATACTTCAGACAAGGTAAGCGACAACAGCATTATCGCAGTGGGGTCGGAGCGTTCCAAGGTAATCCGCAACTCCGATCTGTATCCGTCCAATTATGATTATAATACAGGAAAGGTCACCAATGACTTCGACGGGGAAGGACAGATTACCAGCGCCATCCATTTTGTCACCAGCGACAAGCTGTCAAAGATTTACGTTGTGACCGGACACGGGGAGACCGAAATTTCAGAGCAGTTTGGATCGGCTCTTGAAAAAGAGGGCGTTGAACAGGCCTCCTTAAATCTGACCACGGTAAGTGCAGTTCCGGAGGATGCAGGCTGCCTTCTGTTCCATGTTCCGGTATCGGACATTACAAAGGCAGAGGAGGAGGTTCTCACCTCCTATCTGGAAAACGGCGGCCGGATGATTTTAATTACCGGCATTTCCGCTGCGGAGACGCCAAACTTAAGCGAGGTGATGTCGGGCTACGGCCTGGCGGCGGTTCAGGGACTGGTGGTGGAAGGCGATGCGAACCGCAGTATTCCATCTTATCCAAACTTCCTTCTGCCGGAAATCAAGAGCAGCACCATTACAGCCCCATTTATCGCAAACGACGGCCTGCTTCTGCTGCCAAATGCCCATGCAATCACCCTTCTGCCGGATGTGCGCAGTACCGTGGAGACACAGGTGCTTTTGACAACCAGCAGCAATTCCTGGTTGAAAACAGATACCTCCAACTTAAATTATAAGGCGGGAGATGCGGCCGGGCCATTTGCGGTGGGAGTGACTGCGGCAGAGTCCGCAGGAGACGGACAGACCAGAATTGCATGGTTCTCCAGCAGCAGTCTGCTGACCGACGACATTGACCAGATGGTAAGCGGAAACAACACCAATCTGGTGCTCAACTCCATTGGCTGGATGACGGAGCAGGAGGACAGTATTACCATCCGTCCAAAGTCCACAGAATCCACAACCCTGCGTCTCACCTCCGGACAGGCAATGCAGTGGGCACTGCTGTTTGTGGCAGTAATACCGCTTGCAGTGCTGGCAGCGGGAATCGCAGTTTGTGTGAGAAGGAGGCGCCAGCAGTGAGAAAAGAGCAGAAACGGAATCTGATTGTGACATTTATCATTGCTGCGGTGCTGCTTGCAGTGTATGTATTTCTGGTGCAGGCGGAGAAAAAGCAGAGCGGCAATGACAATACAGTCGTGTATACAATGGAGGCGGATGCCGTTACGGCTCTGTCCTATAAAAGCGGCGATGAAAACGTAAGCCTTGTGAAAAAGGACGGAACCTGGTATGACGCGGAGGACGAGAGCTTCCCGTTAAACCAGAAGTTTCTGGAAACCATGGTAAATAAGACCGCCCAGTTAAAGGCACAGCGTTATGTGGGAAACGGAGATAAGGCCTTCAGCCAGTATGGACTGGAAAATCCTTCCAATGTCATTACCGTTACCACGGCGGACAAGGAAGTAAAAATCCTTTTAGGTGACACAAACGGCGCTACAGGCGACTGTTATATGGCAGTGGAAGGCGCGGGAAAGGTTTACACCGTGGATGCCACCTTCCAGACGCTGTTTTCCAACGGCCTTACGGCCATGGCGGCCAGAGAGAGCCTGCCGGAGATGAAGCTGGAGGGAATTATGTCCGTCCAGGTGGAAAATAACGGGGAAAGCATTGCTTTTGAAAAGCAGGAAAATGATGTCTGGGCCATGGCGGACGGCGCAGAGGCAGACAGCGGCCTTGTGACGGAGCTTATTGGAAAAATTATGAAGCTCCGCTATGAGGCAATGGTGGTCTACAGGCCGGAGAAGGGCAAACTGGCGGAATACGGGTTAGATAAGCCCCAGGCCCGCATTGCCGTAACTTATAAGGATGCAGACGGCAATGAAAAAACCTATGAGCTGCTTGTCAGCAGCCAGGGGCCGTTGGGGGAAGGTGCGGACAAAGCAACCCGCTATGTGTGCGCCCAGGACGGACAGGCTATTTATACCATGCGGGAGAGCAATCTGGACAGCTTTTTCCAGCTGACGCCGGAGGCGTTTTTATCCCTGAATGTAGCGCCTGTAAAGAAGGAGCAGTTTGACACCCTTACAGTTACCACCGCAGCGGGAAATGCGGAGTTTTCCATTAAGCGGGATGCGGGAAGAAATGCGGAAACCTACGCATTGAACGGAACGGAAATCACGGAGGCGGAATTTAACTCCGTTTATTACCAGCTCTATGCATTTTCCGCGGAGCGCAGAGTTTCGGACATTGCCGGCCAGCTTACAAAGGATCCGGTTCTTACCTGCATATACAGCGACAGCACGGGAAACAATGAGACTGTGCAGGCGGAGCTGATTCCCTACGATCAGAACTATTACGGGGCAAAGGTAAACGGAAAAGCCTTCCTGCTGGTAAACCGCCAGAGAGTCAACGAAATTTTGAGTGAAATTTCAAAGTATATTGTTGACAAATAAAAGTCAGATGCTATAATCATCAGTGAAGCGATGAAGGAACCAGTAGCTTGTTTTCAGCCCATCCAGAGAGCGGCGGTCAGGTGGAAAGCCGTATGTGCGAAGCAGGTGAAGATCAGTCCGGAGCTGCAGCAGGGAAGTTGAACCGATGGAAATGCTGCCGTGTACCCGCGTTAAGGGATAAATGAGTGAAAAAGCAAGGTGGAACCGTGTATATGCACCCTTGGACATAGGAATATGTCCAGGGGTTTTTCTTATTCTGGCGGCCATGCTTCTGCAGTTTTTGGAGGTATCCAGCCGGAATGGAAAAATCCCGGGCGTATTCAGGAAACACACACAGGCGGAAAAAGATTTTTCGCGCAGGAAAGGAGTTTACCATGAAGATTATTTTACCAGACGGAAGCGTACAGGAAGCAGAGGACGAGTTAAGAGCTATCCGCCACACCGCATCCCATGTGCTGGCTCAGGCAGTAAAGAGACTGTATCCTGAGACAAAGCTGGCTATCGGACCGGCTATCGACGACGGCTTCTACTATGACTTTGACAGAGAGGGCGGATTTACCCCCGAGGATCTGGAAAAGCTGGAAGCGGAGATGAAGAAGATTGTAAAGGAAAATCTTCCGTTGAAGCCATTTACATTGCCCAGAGCAGAGGCAATCAAATTTATGCAGGAAAAGGGCGAACCTTACAAGGTAGAGCTTATTGAGGACTTACCGGAGGACTCCGTTATCAGCTTCTATCAGCAGGGCGAGTTTACCGACCTGTGCGCAGGTCCGCACATTATGTATACCAAGGGCGTAAAGGCATTTAAGCTTACAAGCATTGCAGGCGCATACTGGAGAGGCAGCGAGAAGAACAAGATGCTTACCAGAATCTACGGAACGGCCTTCTCCAATAAGGAGGATCTGGAAGCCTATCTGACTATGATGGAAGAGGCTAAAAAGCGTGACCACAGAAAACTTGGAAAAGAGCTTGGCCTGTTTATGTTTGCTGAGGAGGGACCGGGCTTCCCATTCTTCCTGCCAAAGGGCATGATTTTAAAGAATACCCTGATTGATTACTGGAGACAGATTCACCAGAGAGAGGGATATCAGGAGGTTTCCACTCCGATTATCTTAAGCCGTAAGCTTTGGGAAAATTCCGGACACTGGGATCACTACAAGGACAATATGTATACCACCGTTATTGACGACGAGGACTACGCTGTAAAGCCAATGAACTGTCCGGGCGGCATGCTGGTATACAAGAATACACCTCATTCCTACCGCGACCTGCCATTAAGAGTTGGCGAGCTGGGACTGGTTCACCGCCATGAAAAGAGCGGACAGCTTCATGGACTGATGCGTGTGCGCTGCTTCACGCAGGATGATGCCCATATCTTTATGAGAGACGACCAGATCGAGGATGAAATCAAGGGCGTAACAAAGCTGATTGACGAGGTTTACAGCCAGTTCGGCTTCAAGTATTTCGTAGAGCTGTCCACCAGACCGGAGGATTCCATGGGTTCCGACGAGGATTGGGAGATGGCAACAAACGGTCTGAAGAAGGCCCTTGAGGACATGGGAATGGATTACATCGTCAATGAAGGCGACGGCGCATTCTACGGCCCCAAGATTGACTTCCACCTGAGAGACTCCCTGGGAAGAACCTGGCAGTGCGGTACCATCCAGCTTGACTTCCAGATGCCTCAGAGATTTGACCTGGAGTACACCGCAGAGGACGGCAGCAAGAAGCGTCCGATTATGATTCACCGCGTATGCTTCGGCTCCATTGAGCGTTTCATCGGTATCCTTATCGAGCACTTTGCAGGCAAGTTCCCGTTATGGCTGTCTCCGGTTCAGGTAAAGGTAATCCCCGTATCCGAGAAGTCCATGGACTACGCAAATGGCGTTTACGAGAAGTTAAAGGCAGCCGGAATCCGCACCGAGCTTGACCACAAGGATGAGAA
The DNA here is from genome assembly GCA_025758065.1 of Lachnospiraceae bacterium. Taxonomy (NCBI): domain Bacteria; kingdom Bacillati; phylum Bacillota; class Clostridia; order Lachnospirales; family Lachnospiraceae; species Lachnospiraceae bacterium. Next base: position 3,677,664 of record CP107199.1, on the reverse strand, counting down.
GGTTGGCTATAAGATTCGCCAGGCACAGCTTGAGAAGGTGAGTCCGGCGCCCTGCAAGACACAGATTATCCTTGATGTGATTGATATCTCTTTCCACTACAGTCCTGATTTTATAGGTATCATCCCATTCTTCGGTTCCACGGATTGTCCCGGGATAAGTACGAAGGTTCTTTTCAGGATATATGTATACCATGCGACCGCATTTGGAAGAAGTACACGGGTTTTCACAAAAACATTGGCGATGTGCTTTTCGAGTCGTCTTGTCATAGACCCATTTCATTTTTGGACAGACAAACTTGAACGTTGGTATACCGCTTCGTAAGTTTGATTTACTGCCCTCGGGTTTCATAGGCAGAGAAGGGTCGTGAGGGCAACAGGGAACCCCATTTTCATTAATGGAATAATCCTTATTTTCAAGACCCGATCTTGCATTCAGAGGGATATAAGCTTTCGAGAAATGTTTATGGTCACCGGTAAGGAGGCTCTTATAAAGCTCAACGGTATCAAAAGCCGCATCTGCGAGGAAGGTTTTCGGATTAATTAGCGGATGTTTGGAAAAGAAGTCTTTCAGTGTTGGAATCAAAAGCTTTGAATCATGAACACATTTATCTTCGTCAGGGGAATCGGATTTCTTTTCGACAACGATATCCGGATGAGACAGCATAAATTCTTTGTTATAAAAAGAGATATGTCGGATAATGCCCAGCCCGTTGGTGACAATACCAAATTTGAAGACATAGCAAAAATGCCCATTGATATATAGCTGTTTGATCTCAGGATTAGCAGAGGCATGGGAAGGCATGGAGCCATAGGCAGCCTTGTAGGAATCATAAGATTTATCAAAGCCATGAGCTTTCGCATGCGCCTTAAGCTGCTTGATGATCCTGTTCGCATACTTCGGATTATTTTCGGTAACAAATGCTTCAATACCGGAAGAATCAAAGCTGGTCATATCTGCTTTCGCAGAGTCAATTGCCTGGCAGATAGGTTCGGTAACATCAACAAGCTTATCGAATACGAACTGTAAGTCATCTAAAAAGTCCTGTTTGAAACGAGTGATTTTGGAAGTGTCAGGGACTTTGGTAAAGCCGCAGAACTCACGAAGCGGTTTTGAATAAGCGAGAAAAGTCAAGAGAAGCTGATCTGTAGGGATAGAGAAAATACGTTGTATAATCAAAGCCCACAGGAAAGCTTGCAAAGGGTATTTACGGGTTCTGCCCGTCGATGCATAGAAATGATTTCTGAAAGAAATCGGAATAAACTCATCAATATCGATATGGGTTTCCAATAGAGAAAGAAACGCAGGTTTGTCATGTTCAAATTTTTCTTGGCAATCTGTAAAAATATCTTTCAAAGAAAGCTGTTTATATGGTATCATAGGTATCAGAATAACTCCTTTCTTGGATAGTGGATTTTAGTTTTTAGCAACTTTATTATACCATATCCGGTGAGGAGTTATTTGTTTTTAGGTAACAAAAAATGCCGTATTTATGCGGCTTGTGTCGTTTCGCAAACGCCTATCTGTGCATACAATTGCAAGGAGAGCAGGCAGAACGGTGGCTCTGCTGAAATATAAAGGCAAAATGACAGTGAAAAATGAGAAAAAACATGGATGCATGGTAACTTAAATCAAATTATCTGGAATGTTTTGGAAAAATGTTGTGTAGAATTTAACAAAAAACTTGAAAATTTCAGAAAAATATAGTAGAATGTACACATGGCAAAGACGAAGCACAATATCATTGCTGTTTCGCATAAATAAAATGTACTCTCGGAATCTTTTTGTACTTGATTTTGTGAGAAGATTTTTTGTCAGTTGTGCCCAAATTTTTGAGGCGTACGCGGTGCGTACGGTGATAAAATTCGGGTGCGACTGGCGGAAAATCGGCCGCAAAGGCAAGTGCATGAAAGACTCCGAGAGTACATATAAAGTGTACAGGAGGGAAGTTTATGAACGTATATGGTACTGAACAGATCCGCAACGTTGTATTGCTTGGTCATGGAGGCGCTGGTAAGACAACAGTTGCGGAGGCAATGGCTTTGATCACAGGTGTTACCAAGCGTATGGGCAAGGTTGCTGACGGAAATACCATTAGTGATTACGACAAAGAAGAGATCAAGAGACAGTTTTCCATTTCCACCACACTGATTCCTCTGGAATACCAGGGAGAGAACGGACCGGTTAAGATCAACTTACTGGATACTCCCGGATTTTTTGACTTCGTAGGTGAAGTAGAAGAAGCTATCAGCGTTGCTGATGCAGCCATTATCGTTGTAAACTGTAAAGCAGGTATTGAGCCTGGTACAGAAAGAGCATGGGAGATGTGCGAAAAGTACAATCTGCCAAGATTGATCTTCGTTACCAATATGGATGATGATCATGCCAGCTATCGTGAGCTGGTTGTAAAGCTGGAGAAAAAGTTCGGAAGAAAGATCGCTCCTTTCCAGCTTCCAATCCGTGAAAATGAAAAATTCGTAGGTTTCGTAAACGTAGTAAAGATGGCAGGCCGCCGCTTTACAAATCTCAGTGATTATGTTGAGTGTGAGATCCCTGATTATGTTCAGAAGAACTTAACCATCGCAAGAGATGCTCTCATTGAGGCAGTTGCAGAAACCAGTGAAGAATATATGGAACGTTATTTCCTGGGAGAAGAATTTACACAGGAAGAAATATCCGGTGCATTAAGAGCACATGTTATCGAAGGCGACATCGTACCTGTTATGATGGGCTCCGGAATCAACTGCCAGGGATTTAAGGTTCTACTTCAGGTTATTGATAAATACTTCCCGGCACCAAATCACTTTGAGTGTATCGGTGTAGACGTTTCCACAGGTGAGCGTTTCACCGCTAAATATAATGATGATGTATCTCTTTCTGCAAGAGTATTTAAGACCATCGTAGATCCATTTATTGGAAAATATTCTCTGATGAAGATCTGTACAGGTACCTTAAAAGGTGATACTGTTGTATACAATGTAAACAAAGATGCAGAAGAGAAGATCGGTAAAGTTTATATAATGCGCGGTAAGGAAGTCATTGAAGTTCCGGAGTTAAAAGCCGGTGATATCGGCGCAGTTGCAAAACTTACTGTAACAGGAACCGGGGATACCATGGCAGTCCGTACAGCACCGATCGTTTACCACAAACCACAGATCTCCACACCATATACATACATGGCTTACAAGGCAGCCAATAAGGGTGAAGATGACAAGGTTTCCACCGCATTAGCACGTATGATGGAAGAAGATCTGACCTTACAGGTTAAAAATGATCCTGAAAACCGCCAGTCTCTGATTTATGGTATTGGCGATCAGCAGTTAGATGTTGTGATCAGCAAGCTGCAGACCCGCTACAAAGTAGATGTAGTTCTGTCAAAGCCTAAATTTGCTTTCCGTGAGACCTTAAGAAAGAAAGTTAAAGTACAGGGCAAACATAAGAAACAGTCCGGTGGACATGGCCAGTACGGTGATGTTATCATGGAATTTGAGCCATCAGGCGATTTAGAGACACCATACATCTTTGAAGAGAAGGTGTTCGGCGGCTCCGTACCGAAGAACTACTTCCCGGCAGTTGAAAAGGGATTGCAGGAATGCGTTCTTAAGGGACCGCTGGCTGGATATCCGGTTGTTGGCTTAAAAGCTACTCTGTTAGATGGTTCCTACCATCCGGTAGACTCTTCAGAAATGGCATTTAAGATGGCTACCATCCTGGCATTTAAGCAGGGCTTCATGGATGCAAATCCAGTGCTCTTAGAGCCGATCGCTTCCTTAAAGGTTGTTGCTCCTGACCGCTTTACCGGCGATATTATGGGTGACTTAAACCGCAGAAGAGGACGCGTATTAGGTATGGAATCCGATCATCATGGCAAACAGGTCATCGAAGCAGATGTTCCAATGTCTGAGCTGTTTGGCTACAACACCGATCTTCGTTCCATGACTGGTGGTTTAGGAGACTATTCCTATGAATTCAGCCGCTACGAGCAGGCTCCTGGAGATGTACAGAAGCGCGAAGTAGAAGCAAGGGCTGCTGCGAAGGAAGAATAATTAAAGTTACAGTTCATCCAAATCAGTATATGTTGGCTGAACTATAACTAATCCAAGAAAGATCTGTTTAAAGAAAAAAGCAGATAATATATGGGAAATCCCGCTTTCTGGAATTTCTGAAGGGTGAACCTTTGGAAACCAGAAAGTGGGATTTTTTTAATTATCACACATTAAAGCGATACAATACAACAGCAAAAATCCCCTTCTTATACCTCGTGCCACAATCAAAAAGCTGTTGCGATTACAATATATAGACTGGACAAATCAAAATAATTGGTTTATAGTAAGAACCAACGACGAAATGAGCCATAAAGAAGGCAGATGAGAATGACAAAGCCCCTTTGTGAGCGGAAATCAGGAGGTAAAAAATGGTATCATTATATGATGGTGGGATTTATCTTGTAAATGGAAAAGAAATCATCCCAGAGCAGGAAAGCGCAAAGGTAGAATCCCTTACAGGAAAGAAAGCAGATAAAGAAGCCGCTAAAAAGGGAACGATTGCTTATTCTATTTTAAGTGCCCACAATACAGCTGATAACATGGAACATTTAAAGCTCCGTTTTGACAGCATGACATCCCATGATATTACATTTGTAGGGATTGTCCAGACTGCTAAGGCATCCGGTATGGAAAAGTTCCCGATCCCCTATGTCCTGACTAACTGCCACAATACACTTTGTGCAGTAGGCGGAACCATCAATGAAGATGATCACATGTTTGGTCTTTCCGCTGCAAAGAAATACGGCGGCATCTACGTTCCGCCACATATCGCAGTGATCCATCAGTATATGAGAGAAATGATGGCAGGCTGCGGAAAGATGATACTTGGATCTGACAGCCACACCAGATACGGTGCATTAGGAACCATGGCTATTGGTGAAGGCGGCGGAGAACTGGTAAAACAGCTGCTTCGTGATACATATGATGTAGCTTATCCGGGAGTTATTGCAGTTTACTTAGACGGATGTCCGAAACCTGGTACCGGCCCTCAGGATATTGCCCTGGCGATCATTCGCGCGGTATTTAAAAATGGCTATGTAAAGAATAAGGTAATGGAATTTGTTGGTCCTGGTGTTGCTTCTATGACTACTGATTACAGAAACGGCGTAGATGTAATGACAACAGAGACTACCTGTTTAACATCTATCTGGAGAACAGATGAGGATACCAGAAAATACCTGGCAGAGCATCACAGAGAAGAAGATTACAAGAAACTGGATCCTGCAGATGTAGCTTACTATGATGGCTGTGTCTATGTAGATTTAAGCACAGTAAAACCAATGATCGCTCTTCCGTTCCATCCAAGCAATGCCTTTGAAATTGATGAATTAAAGGCAAATATGAAGGATATCCTTCATATGGTAGAAAAGGATGCTGAAAGAGTATCCGGAGGAAAAGCGCATTTTACACTCCTTGATAAAATAGCTGGAAATGACCTAATGGTACAGCAGGGGATCATCGCAGGCTGTGCAGGCGGAACTTACACCAATGTGATGGAAGCAGCACATGCACTTCGCGGAAAAAACTGTGGCTGTGATGAATTTTCACTGGCTGTTTATCCTTCTTCCCAGCCTGTATTCTCAGACCTGGTTAAGAAGGGGGCTATTTCGGATCTTATGGATGCAGGTGCGATCATCCGTACTGCTTTCTGCGGACCTTGCTTTGGTGCAGGAGATACACCTTGCAACAACGGTTTAAGTATCCGTCATACCACCAGAAACTTCCCTAACCGTGAAGGAAGCAAGCCAGGAAACGGACAGATGGCAGCCGTAGCATTAATGGATGCACGTTCTATTGCAGCAACAGCGGCAAATGGCGGAAAGCTTACTTCTGCATGGGAGTTAGACTGCTGGAATGATATTCCGGAATATAACTTTGATGATAAGTCTTATAAGAACCGTGTATACCAGGGATTTGGAAAAGCAGAAGAGGAGAAATCCCTTGTATATGGTCCAAATATTAAAGACTGGCCGGAAATGAGCCCGTTAACAGATAATATCCTCTTAAAGGTATGCTCCAAGATCATGGATCCGGTAACTACTACGGATGAACTGATCCCGTCTGGTGAAACATCTTCCTACCGTTCCAATCCACTGGGACTGGCAGAATTTACTTTATCCAGAAGAGATCCAGAGTATGTAGGGCGGACAAAAGAAGTAGATAAGTTAGAAAAAGCAAGAGTTGCTGATGGCGAAGAAAAAGAACTGGCATTAGAACCGGATCTTGCAAATGTATTTGCAGCTATCAGAACGATTGCAGGAAATGATAATATTTCTGTAAAAGATACGGAAGTAGGAAGCATGGTATATGCAGTAAAGCCTGGTGACGGTTCTGCAAGAGAGCAGGCAGCCAGCTGCCAGAGAGTGATCGGCGGACTTGCAAATATCTGTAAAGAATATGCCACCAAGAGATATCGTTCCAATGTAATGAACTGGGGCATGCTGCCATTCCAGATGGAAGCAGAACCTGATTTTGAAGTAGGCGATTATATCTACGTTCCAGGCGTGAGAAAAGCACTGGACGGTGATTTAAATTCTATTAAGGCCTATGTTCTTGGAAACGGAAAAGATGTAAAGGCCCAGATCAAAGAATTAGACCTTTATATTACAGATATGACACCGGAAGAAAGAGCCATTGTTAAGGCGGGATGCCTGATCAATTACAACAGAAACAGACATTAAGCTGACGGCGAAGATTAGCAGCACGAAGAATATGCCAGAGAGGAGAGCAGATCATGAAAGACAGTTATCTTGCACAATTTTATGGAAAATCCCAGAATTATACAGATATCCCTAATAAGTGGTATAAAGAATATAATGTAAAAAAAGGTCTTCGAAATGAAGACGGCACTGGCGTAAGAGTAGGACTTACCCGGGTGGCAGATGTTGTAGGTTATGAGGAGACCCCGGAAGGTGGAATCAAAGCTATTCCAGGAAAGCTGTATTATAGAGGTTATGATGTGGAAGACCTGGTAAAGGGCAAACAAGACAGTCATTTTGGTTATGAGGAAATTTGTTTCCTTCTGCTCTTTGGCTACCTGCCAAAGAAAGCAGAACTGGAGCATTTCCGGAATATCCTGACTGACTGTTATGAGATCCCGGATGAGTTCGTGGAAATGAACCTGCTGCGTATGCCGGGTAAAAACCTGATGAACAAGCTTCAGGATGCAGTTCTTACTTTATATAATTACGATGATGACCCGGATAACATTGATGTGTATGAAACTCTGGTAAAGGGTATTAACTTAATGGCAAAGCTTCCATCTATTGCCTGCTATGCATATCAGAGCAAGGTACATTATTACAACAGGGACAGCCTGTTTATCCATTATGCAAACCCGAATTATTCCATTGCAGAAAATTTCTTAAGCCTTTTAAGAAAGGACCAGAAGTTTTCTGATAAAGAGGCAAGACTGTTAGATACAATCCTCATCCTTCATGCAGATCATGGCGGCGGCAACAACTCTACATTTACTAATGTAGTGATCGCTTCTACAGGTACTGATATTTATTCTACAGTTTCCGGAAGCATTGGTTCCATGAAGGGACCAAGGCACGGCGGTGCAAACATTAAGGTTGCTGAAATGATGGATGCAGTATTAGAAGAGACTGGCGGATATGCAGCAGATGACAAGAAGATAAAGGCTGCAGTAAACAAGCTGATGGATGGTGAGTTATATGACCGTTCCGGTCTTGTGTATGGATTTGGCCATGCAGTTTATACCATTTCCGATCCTCGTGCAGAAATGTTAAGAGCACGCTGCTTAGAGGTAGCAAAGGAAAAGAAGATGATGACGGAATTTGATTTCCGTCAGAGGTTTGAACGTATTGCTTTAGAGACTATGAAAGAGCGCAAAGGAGTTGCCCTTCCTACTAATGTAGATTATTACAGCGGTTTCGCTTATGAAATGTTAGGCATCCCAAGAGACCTTTATACACCATTGTTCGTGTGCAGCCGTCTGGTTGGCTGGGTTGCCCACAATATTGAAAATAAGCTTTATGATGGAAGAATCATGCGTCCTGCAACTAAGTATGTAGGAGATAATAAAGAATACACAGTAATGGAGGAAAGATAGAGATGACAGATACAATTACAGTATTTAAAGGTGATGGAATCGGACCGGAGATCACAGATTGCGTTTTAAGGATCTTAGACGCAGCTGGGGCAGATTTAAACTATGAGGTATTTAATGTAGGTGCTGCAGAATACGAAGCGCATGGTGAATTGATCCCGAAAGAGGGCTATGCTTCTATGAAAAAGACCCACATTTTATTAAAGTCCCCTATTACAACTCCTTTAGGAAAGGGCTTCCGTTCTTTAAATGTTACTTTAAGAAAGAAGTATGATCTTTACGCAAATATTCGTCCAGCAAAGACAAACTCTGCTGTAAAGACTGCATTTGAAAATGTAGATATTGTTATCTTCCGCGAAAATACAGAGGATCTGTATGCAGGCGTAGAAGAGATGATCGATAAGGATACGGTTCATTCTATTAAGATCATTACCAGAAAATGCTGTGAGCGTATCATCCGCGCTGCTTTTGACTATGCAGTAAGCCATAACCGTAAGAAAGTGACTTGCGTTCATAAGGCCAATATCATGAAAATGGCAGACGGAATGTTCCGCGATATCTTCTATGATATCAGCAAGGAATATCCGGGTATTGAAGCAGATGATAAGATCGTAGACAATGTGGCTATGCAGCTGGTTATGCATCCTGAAAAATTTGATATTATCGTAACAGAAAACCTGTATGGCGATGTTTTATCTGATCTGGTCAGCGGCCTCATCGGAGGTCTGGGACTTCTTCCATCCAGCAACCTGGGTAAAGATTTCGCCATGTTCGAGGCAGTTCACGGCAGTGCCCCTGATATTGCAGGACAGGGAATTGCAAACCCAACTGCGTTCTTATGGTCTGCATGTATGCTGTTAGAGCATATCGGAAAGAAAGACGTTGCTGCCAAGATCCGCAAGGCAGTAGACCTGGTGCTGGAGGACGGAAGCGTTCTTACACCAGATATCGGCGGAACTGCTACAACCATTGAATATGAGAAGGCTATTATTGCACATCTGTAAACAGAAGCGGTGTGTTGCCCTTTTAGAATTTTCCCCCTGCGAACACAGGGGGATTTTTTGCTTACATGAAAGATCATTTATGGTGCCAGTTGAATAAAAAATGAGCCGGTGAAGATTTTTTATGTAAAATCCCGGACAATTTTGATATATTCCTGTGCATGATAAGACAGATAACTTCCTTTCCTGAAGGCTGCAACAAAATCTACAGTTGTATTTGGGGTGCCTACAGAAAAAAGAACAGGTTTTTTCTTGAAAGGAATATGTTTTAAATGGGTTTCCGTTACAAAGCAGGCTCCGTATCCCTGGGAGGCAAGCTCCGCAGCAGCGGGAATATTGCTGGTCTGAAGGCATATTTTCGGGTGGATATGACAGGATTTAAATAATTGATCCACTGTCTGCCGGGTTCTTTGATCGGGCGGCTGCAGGATAAAAGATTCATTTTCTAAAAGATCCAGATCAAGCCAGGGATATTTGCAGCCTTCTTTTTTTATACCTTTATTTTTTAAAGGGTGGTCATTGCCAAGAACGAGAACAACTTCTTCATGGCTGATGATCTGATAGTCAATATCCGGGCTTTTTACAGGCAGGTTAAAAAATGCAAGGTCAGCGTCTCCGTTTAAAAGCATTCCTTCTAAAAGACTGGAGTGTGCTTCCCGGATCTCCAGGCGTACATTGGGATACAGACTACGGAAAATAGGAAGTGTACAGGGAAGCATATAGGTTCCACGCATGGTTGGAAAAGCGATTTTTAAAAGACCGGCACTCTGTCGTATAATATCTCCCATTTCCTGGTCTAATTCTTTCTTTAAATTCAATATTTCGGTTGCTTTTGCCACATAACGCTCTCCGGCATATGTTAAAACAAAGCGGTTCCCTAATTTTTTAAATAATTTCTGCCCCATCTCCCGTTCAAGATTTTGAAGGAATTTGGTAAGAGTCGGCTGAGTCACATAAAGCATATCAGCGGCTTTTGTAATATTTTGTGTTTTTGCAATGGCTATTACATAGGACAGATCTTTAAAATCCATATGTTATCTGTTCCTTTCTGTGTTGTCTGGGTTTTCTTACTTTCTTATCATACCAAAAACTATTGATAAAATGAATAGTTTTAATGAAAATAATGAATTTCAATTCCTGGACGCGGTGTGATATGCTGAAATCATCAAAAGGTACGGTACCAGAAATAGCAGTAAGGCCAGCTGTTTAATATTACTGGGTATAAGGAGATTGAATGATGCAGGAGAAGGAAAATCATATTTTAAAGCTTCCCGTAACGATTATGAGAGGCGGAACAAGTAAAGGTGTATATATTCTGGAAGAAGATCTTCCAAAAGACCATAGTGAATGGGATAAGATATTACTGCGTTTAATGGGAAGTCCGGATCAGAAACAAATTGATGGATTAGGCGGTTCACAATCTGTTACCAGTAAAGTAGCAATCATAAAGAAATCAGAACGGGCAGATGCAGATGTAGATTATACCTTTGCCCAGGTGTCTGTGGATAAACCGGTGGTAAGCTATAAAGGAAATTGCGGAAATATTTCTTCAGGAGTAGGCCCCTTTGCTATTGAAAAAGGTTTGGTAACTGTAAAGGAAGGTATGACTACAGTCAGGATCTATAATACAAATACAGATAAAGTCATTGCTGCTGATGTAAAAACAGAGGAAGGAAGAGTTATATACCAGGGGGATTTTAAGATCGCAGGAGTACCGACACCAGCTTCACCTATAAAGTTAAAATTTATAGATCCGGCAGGAACCCTTAAAATGGGACTTCTTCCAACAGGAAAAGCAGTAGATGTTTTGGAAGTACCTGGAATGGGATCCATAGAAGTGTCCATTATTGACGCAGCGAATCCGCTTGTATTTGTAAAGGCAGAGGATCTGGGGCTTAGCGGAAAGGAACTTCCTGAAGAAATAAATGCAAATGAGGAAAAGCTGGAACTTTTAGAAACAGTAAGAGGTCTTGCTGCTGTTAAGCTGGGACTGATCAGTGACTATAAAAAATCTGCATGGGAAACGCCGGGGATCCCTAAGATGACTTTCGTAGCTGAGGCAGATGATTATATTACTTCCGATGGGAAAATGATAAAAAAAGAGGAGGTCGATCTTCTTTCCCGTATGATGTCTATGCAGAAAGCACATCCAAGTTATGCTATGACTGGTGCCATGTGTACAGCTGCAGCGGCAGTAGTGCCGGGAAGTATAGTGGAACAGGTTTTGAGAAAAGAAGCAGATACACAGTATCTGCGTATTGGTCATGCAGGCGGAACCCTTGAATGTGGCGTGGATTACAGAGAAGAAAGTGGCAAAACATTAGTGATCGAAGACACATTTGGGTTCCGCACGGCAAATCTTTTACTGGATGGCGTGGCGTTAGTCAGAATTTAACTGGCGAAAAGGATGTACCAGCTCCATAGTGCCAAACTGCCCGTCAAAGCCGGGATTCCAGTGGACTTTTCCATCACGCAGGCAGGCAATAGCATCTGCAATATTTTCAGATGAAACAGCTGCAATGTCGGAGATTTTTGCTTCTCTTAATAAGAAAAATTCATTTCCAAGTTCGTTTAATAGTGTTTCATAAATCCTGGAAACCTTTACGCTGGAAGATGAGAGGCCTTTGGCAGCGGCAATCAGCTCCGGCAGCGGGGAGATGCTTTCAAAGGGGCGGCGGATGGCAGGAATGCTGACAGTTGTTTTTGAAGTTGAAAAAGCATTTTCAAACTGCAATTTTCCAGAGGATATCTGGATATTGCCAGACGGGTCAGGTACAGAAAGTGCCGCCAGATCCTGTACCCGGTGCAATACTCCAGTGGTAAGCTTTTTGCCGCAGACCGGACAGATCCCTTTTAATTTCACAGCTTCCTCTGGTGTTAAACATACCCCGCATTTTCTGTGACCGTCCATGAAATATTTCCCCTCCTGGGGGAAGAATTCCAGTGTACCGGCAAGTCCGTTTCCAGTCTGGATGGCAGTGTAAATATCTTTATAAGAAAGCTCGGTATTAAGCAAGGTAGCTTCCCGTCCCAGTTTTGAGGGAGAGTGGGCATCTGAGTTGGAGATCAGCTGATACCGGCTTAAAGATGGCACACTCCAGTTCATAGGCGGGTCAGAGGAAAGGCCGGTCTCTACAGCATGGATATGAGGCGTTAATTCCTCAAAGCATTCTTCCATACTGTCAAATCCGGAAAATGCCCCGAATACAGAAAAATGGGGAGTCCAGATGTGGGCTGGAATGTACATGGCTTCCGGGCATATAGTGAGAGCCATATCTAACAGGTCATGGCAGTCCAGTCCTAAAATAGGGCGGCCGTCAGAATGGATATTTCCGATTTTTTCCAATTCTTCGGAAAGACGATCTGCAACGTCAAGACCTGGAAGAAGGATCAGGCTGTGCACTTTCCGTGTACGGCCATTTTTCTTATAAATGGTACTGATCTCTCCGCTGACTATAAAACGGGGATCAAAGGAACCGGAAGGAATCTCAGAAAGGCGTAATTCTGGTTTCAGCTTGTAAAGCCCAGGTTCAGCCGGTTCTAATTTTTCTTTTAATTCTTCTCTCCATAATGGGTGTGTAAAATCCCCGGTCCCCAGAATATGGATGCCCTTTTTTCTGGCCCACAGATCCAGGTATTCCGGTGTGAGGAACTTGCTGGTAGCCATGGAGTAACGGGAATGTATGTGAAGGTCTGCGATGTACATGATAAAAATCCTCCTGTTTTTCTTTTGGACCAATACATTATACCATTGCCTTTCAAAGTGGAATAGGTTAAAATAATTTTCGAAAGTATTATGGTGTATTTTACAGGAGGATGAGAACATGACACTTTATAATAAAAAGGGAAAAGCAGCTGCCTATATTGAAAACGATGTGATCTGGACCTTTGATGGAAGAGCTGTCGCTTATCTGTTCCAGGAGGCAGTATACAATTTTCCGGGAAAACAATTAGGCTGGTTTGAAAAGGGATGGCTTCGCGACATGGCTGGTTATTGCGTTTTATTCACCCCTCAGGCATTTGCCGGTCCTGCAAGACCATCTATGGAAACAACTCCTGCAAAGTATGCAAAAAAGGCTCTTCCATCTAAGGGTTCAAGGGAAATGAGGAAGGCGAAAATGGCTTACCAGGCTCATTGGAGCGAAAAAGAGGGTATTGACACTGATGTGTAAATATGCTAAATTATGGTTTAGTGCAAATGCATTGATATGGAAGTAGTAAACACTTTTTAAGCCCCACAGAGAGCCGGGAAAAGATGAGAACCGGTGACTGGGAAGCGTTGAACTGATCCATGAGCAGCTTTTCCGAACAGTATGGAAAAACATGAAACTTCAGAAAATTCTTTTTTCATGTATTTTATTATCCAGTAAGAAAAGACGGAGACCTTACCGTTATAAGAGGAATTGAGTGCATGCGACTTTGCATGAATCAGAGTGGTACCGCGTGGAAATGATATCTGCGTCTCTTGGAAACAGGAGACGCAGTTTTTTTATTTTATTGCGTCACCCACGGTAATATTTACGGAGGAATGAATTATGGCATCACAGTATAATCACTCCGCCATTGAGAAAAAATGGCGTGAGAACTGGGAAAAGAACCCCATCAATGTAAATGATGGAAAGAAAGAGAAATATTACTGCCTGGATATGTTCCCATATCCGTCAGGAAATGGTCTTCATGTAGGACATTGGAGAGGCTATGTTATCTCTGATGTATGGAGCAGATATCAGCTGTTAAAGGGCAAATATGTGATCCATCCAATGGGCTGGGACGCATTTGGTCTGCCTGCAGAAAATTACGCTATTAAGATGGGCGTACATCCTGCAAAATCTACAGCAGCAAATATTGCAAATATCAAGCGTCAGATCAAGCAGATCGCTGCTATCTATGACTGGGATATGGAAGTAAATACTACTGATCCGGAATTTTACAAGTGGACCCAGTGGATCTTCGTTCAGATGTTTAAGAAGGGTCTTGCATATGAGAAGGAATTCCCAATCAACTGGTGTCCTTCCTGTAAGACAGGTCTGGCTAACGAGGAAGTTGTAAACGGCTGCTGCGAGCGCTGCGGAACTCCTGTTACAAAGAAGAACCTGCGCCAGTGGATGTTAAAGATCACTGCATATGCAGAGAGACTGTTAAATGACCTAGATAAGCTTGACTGGCCTGAAAAGGTTAAGAAGATGCAGACTGACTGGATCGGAAAATCCTACGGTGCAGAGGTTGAGTTCCCGATCGAAGGCAGAGATGAAAAAATCACTGTTTACACCACAAGACCTGATACTCTGTATGGCGCAACCTTTATGGTACTGGCTCCAGAGCATAAGCTGGCTAAGAGCCTTGCTACAGATGAGACCAGGGAAGAAGTTGAAAAATACATTTTCGATGCTTCCATGCGTTCCAATGTAGACCGTATGCAGGCAAAGGAAAAGACAGGCGTATTTACCGGAAGCTATGCCATCAACCCGTTAAACGGTGCAAAAACACCGATCTGGCTGTCTGATTATGTATTAGCTGATTATGGTACCGGTGCTATCATGTGCGTACCTGCCCATGATGACAGAGACTTTGAATTTGCTAAGAAATTTAATCTTCCGATCATCCAGGTTATTGCCAAGGATGGTAAGGAAATCGAAAATATGACAGAAGCTTATACAGAAGCAAGCGGAACCATGATCAACTCCGGTGACTGGAATGGCATGGAATCTTCTGTATTAAAGAAGGAAGCTCCACATATTATTGAAGAAAAAGGCTTTGGACGCAAGACTGTTAATTACAAGCTGCGTGACTGGGTATTCTCCCGCCAGCGTTACTGGGGTGAGCCGATCCCGATCATCCACTGCCCGAAGTGCGGCTGTGTACCGGTACCGGAAGATCAGCTTCCATTAAAGCTGCCTGAGGTAGAAAGCTATCAGCCTACAGGTACCGGCGAATCACCACTGGCTGCTATTGACGAGTGGGTAAATACCACCTGTCCAGTCTGCGGTGCTCCTTCTAAGAGAGAGACCAACACCATGCCTCAGTGGGCTGGTTCATCCTGGTACTTCCTGCGTTATGTGGACAGCCACAACAGCGAAGCTCTGGTTTCCAGAGAGAAAGCTGACAAGTATCTGCCGGTTGATATGTACATCGGTGGTGTAGAGCATGCAGTTCTTCACTTACTGTATTCCCGTTTCTATACCAAGTTCCTGTGCGATATTGGTGTAATTGACTTTGATGAGCCGTTTAAGAAGCTGTTTAATCAGGGTATGATCACTGGTAAGAATGGTATTAAGATGAGTAAGTCCAAGGGCAACGTTGTTTCTCCTGATGATCTGGTAAGAGATTATGGCTGCGATTCCTTAAGACTTTACGAACTGTTCGTAGGACCGCCAGAGCAGGATGCAGAGTGGGATGACAGAGGTATTGAAGGTGTATCCCGTTTCCTGAACCGTTTCTGGAATCTGGTTATGGACAGCAAGGACAAAGATGTGAAAGAAACCAAGGAAATGATCAAGCTGCGTCATAAACTGGTTTACGACATCGAACAGAGATTTAACCAGTTCAGTTTAAATACTGTTATTTCCGGTTTCATGGAATACAACAACAAGTTAATGGATCTGTCTAAGAAGGAAGGCGGAATCGATAAGGAGACCTTAAAGACTTTCGTTATCTTGTTAGCTCCATTTGCACCACATATTGGTGAAGAACTGTGGAGTCAGTTAGGTGGAACTGGCAGTGTGTTCCATTCCCAGTGGCCAGAGTGTGATGCTGAGGCTATGAAGGATGATGAAGTAGAAGTAGCTGTTCAGGTAAATGGCAAGACCCGTGCTGTTATCAGCGTACCTGCTGATATCTCCAAGGAAGATGCTATTGCCCAGGGCAAGGAAGCAGTAAAGGATAAGATGAGCGGAAATGTAGTAAAAGAAATCTACGTTCCGGGAAAGATCATTAACATTGTTTGCAAATAATTATAATTCATGGATTATTTGAAAAATGGAATAGTTTAAATTGCAGATACAAAAAGGGCATCGGTGCATAACCGGTGCCTTTTCTGTATAGTGGTGTCCAGTGGCATGGATTTTTGCTGTTTTTTATTTTTGATCAGGGTAAGAAAAATGTAAGAGAAAGGAAGGAGCAGATGTGGTAAGATAAAGGATAGAAAATAGAAATAGCAAATAGAGGGGAGTGTATATACATTTGAAGATACAGAAGAAAAAATGGATGATATTTGCAGCGGCATTGATTACTACAGGAGTATTAGGCATGACTTCCTTTGCAGCAGGAAGAGCAGACTTAAATGCAAAGACAGGAGGACCGGGTGAAGCTTCCGTTTCAGATTCAAGTGTTTCAACTGGAGAAAAGCCGGGTGACAGTCAGCAGGATCAGCAGATAGTGCCTGTTAGCCAGATTCTCACAGTAGCAGGAACCGGTGACTGTAATGCAGATATTTCTTATTATAAGAAGGAAAACGGAAACTGGGAATTAAAGTGGACAGAAAAAGGCTATGTAGGAAGAAATGGTATTACGGACAATAAAAAAGAAGGAGATGGAGCAACTCCTTCCGGTGTGTATTCCTTTGATCTGGCCTTTGGCCTTTTAGATGATCCGGGAAGTGTACTGCCATATCATAAGATCGTGAAGGGTGATTTCTGGGTAGATGATCCAGCCAGTCCTCATTATAATCAGCTGGTTAATGATAAGACCACAGCAAAAGACTGGAATTCCGGTGAAAATCTGATCAAAGCCACTCCTTATTATAATTACGCTTTAAATCTGGATTATAATAAAGAAAGAACACCAGGCGCAGGTTCAGCTATTTTCCTTCACTGTTTTATGGCAACCTCGTATAAAGGTTCTTCAGGCTGCATCTGCCTGCCGGAAAGCCGGATGAAAGAACTGATCGGATCTGCAGATGCCGGTACCAGGATCATGATCGCAAAAGATGCAAAACATCTGGATCTAAGTGAGTATATGAAATAAGAAATGCATAAAAAAAGGGCGCCTTGGCTGGCGCCCTTTTAAGTTATGGACTTTAGTCTGTTGAGCCCATTGGAGTTTTTCGTTGTTCCGAAAAATGGAGATGGGCGAAACAATAAACCACCCGCTATGCGGGTGCGCGTCGATTGTTATACAAAAAATCACCTTTCCGTTTACAATAGAGTTGTTCAGGCTGTATTGCAGAAAGGAAAGGTAATTTATGGCGAAGAAAGAAAATTCACTTGCGCATATGAAATGGATGTGCAAATATCATATCGTCTTCACACCTAAGTATAGACGAAAAATAATTTACAATCAATACAAAGCGGATATAAGAGATATTATAAAACAATTGTGTAGTTATAAAGGTGTTGAAATTATTGAGGGTCATCTAATGCCAGATCATATCCATATGTTAGTAAGTATTCCGCCAAAGATAAGTGTATCATCATTCATGGGATATTTAAAAGGGAAAAGTGCGCTTATGATATTCGATAAACACGCAAATTTAAAGTATAAATTTGGAAATCGTCATTTCTGGGCAGAAGGATATTATGTTAGCACAGTAGGATTAAATGAGGCTACAATAAAAAAATATATCCAAGAGCAGGAAAAGCATGATATAGCAATGGATAAGCTAAGTGTAAAGGAATATGAAGACCCTTTTAAGGGTTAATGCCAAGTAGTAACAATACCCTTTAAGGGGTAGCGACGAGTCAAGAGCAATATGGCTTGAACGGAGCTGTGGGAAGGCTGTGTAAACAGAATTCCCACAGTCTAAAGAGAAAGCCAGCGCCTTGAGACGCTGGCCTAGTAACAAGGGCTTATAGCCCTAGTGCAAACCACCCGTTGGACGGGTGGTTATGATTTAATCTAGTACATCGTTTCGCAAATAACTATATTAGTTATCAGATCCTTAGGAACTATATTTTTTACAGATAGAAGCCACGACTCCGGTTAAAGCCAACAGTGCCAGGGCATTAGGAATGACCATAAGGCCGTTAAAGAAGTCGGCTAAAGTCCAGACCAGATCCACCTTTAACATAGAACCAACGATGATAAAGACTGCAACCAGAACAGAATAAGGGATCATGCCCTTTTTGCCGAATAAATGCTTTACATTGATGGAACCGAAAAAGTGCCAGCCGAGGATGGTGGAAAAGGCAAAGAACAGAAGGCATACAGCAATGAAAATATCGCCGAAAGAGCCGAAAACAGTAGAAAATGCGTACTGGGTCAGCATAATGCCGGCTTTGCCGCTATTTAAAGAGTCGGTAGTAAGGATACTGAATACAGTTAAATTTAATACGATAAAGGTATCAATAAATACGCTGATCATGGCTGCCAGGCCCTGACAGTGAGGATTTTTCACAACTGCTCTTGCATGTGCGTGAGGTGTAGAACCCATACCGGCTTCATTGGAGAAAAGACCTCTGGCAACACCATAACGGATAGCTTCTTTTACGGTTACGCCAGCTACGCCGCCTAAAACAGCAGATGGCTTAAAGGCGCCTAACAGGATCTGGGCAAAAGCAGAAGGTAAGCGGGTGATGTTGCAGAGGATAACGATCAGACTTCCGGCAATGTATACAAGTGCCATAAATGGAACCAGCTTTTCCACAACTGCAGCCAGACGGTTGGTGCCGCCGATAAATACGAACAGGGAAATAACAGCCAGAAAAAGGCCAACTGTAAAAGGCGGGATCGAGATATTTCGTGAGGTAAATACCTGGCTGAAGGCAGTGCTGATAGAGTTTGACTGTACCATATTGCCCATGAATCCCAGTGCCAGGATCAAAAAGATGGCGAAAACAACACCAAGGACCTTACCAAAAAGTCCTTTAAATGCAGCATGGATGTAATAAACAGGACCGCCTGTTACTTCTCCGTGCTGTACTGTTTTATAATTCTGTGCAAGAGTAGCTTCTGCATAAATGGTTGCCATGCCAAAGAAAGCAGACATCCACATCCAGAAGATAGCGCCCGGTCCGCCGCCAATCAGGGCAGTAGCAGCACCCGTCAGGTTTCCGGTACCAACCTGGGCAGCAATAGCAGTTGCAACAGATTGAAAGGAAGTCATCTCTCCTTCTTTTTTCTCGTGTTTTTTTCCAATACCGCCGAATACCTGCTTTAAGCCCTGTTTAAATTCGCGGATCTGAACGAATTTAAGGCGGAGCGTATAATAGATACCAGTACCGCACAGTAAAAGGATCAGGATTACATTCCATAAAAAAGTGTTGGCAGAATTGACCATTTTCACAAACATGTCCATAATAATAGATAGTCTCCCTTTGTATGTTCTACGTCTGTGGATCGTCTTATTCCGCCCTGTCCTTTTGCCTGAGAGATTGGCAGGAAATATTTTGCATATATTCCTGCTGTACACCTTCGGCGCTCATTTCAGATATTGAAAGAGACTCTCCAGAGTAGTATATCGTAACGGCTTTTTGCCGCATGGGGAGAATATAGCATATATAAAATAAAAATGCAACAATTAAAAGCGATTTAGGGCATACAAGAGGCTGAAAAAATAATCTACCGGTTAATTCCGCCTGCGATCTTTCCTGCTGCCAGCTTCAGAAACTGAAGCTTTTTTCGGTCTTTTTCTGGCATATGGCAGCTTAAGATCTCTACCAGCAGTGCAGTTTCAGAATCTGTAAAATGCAGCCCCTTTGAATTGGCCTCCTGACAGATCTGAAGGAAGCTGCTCATAAAATGGGACTGGTCTGTATGAGATATTTTTTCAGCAAATCCGGTCAATAATGTTACCTTTTCGGGATCCATGGCCTTAAGGCGGGGATCCTGTTTCCAGTTATTATCCATAATAACTCCTTTCCGAGAGAACATTAAAAGACAGAAAATTGTCAGGATCAGTTCATGGCCTGTAAAGCCGCAATAACCATCTGCAAAGTCTCAAAACGAGCCTGCTGGCTGGGGGTCAGAAAACGACGAATCTGTTCTAAGGGAGTCTGGCCTTCCAGTAATGAATTTGCCGCGTCTATAAGATTTTGTTCCCCCGGATTTCCATAAGGCTTTAAGGCTTTTAAAAGTTCCCTGGGAGAAGCCTGCTTCCCAGGAGGAGAATCCAGGGAACAGATGCCCATTGCTGCAGTTTCCCCATTTTCGAAAAGCTGAAAGGTATTTTTCAGTTCCTGGAGCTTTACAAACATGGAAAGAGCCCGCTGCTGGGGAACATTTAAGAAAGGAAGGGCCGCTTTCATCATTTGAAGATGATGGTCACCAGTAAGATAATCCAGATCAGTGAGTTTATAATCTATATGTTCATTAGAAGGATTCATATTTTTACCAACCTTGCTGCTTTGGTTTAAACTTATGCGGCAGCCTGTTATTTCATGCATATATTGTAGTAGGGGGTATGTACTCTCAAAAAGGAGGTAAGCTGTATGTATAGCAGACTGGTGATCGATGGGAATGCAGTATATGAAATAGATGAGGAATGTATACAGAAAAAGAAAAACAGAGGTTTTAAAGAAAGAAAAAGTAGAGAAGAAAATAGAAAAGGGGAGAAGAATGATCCCATAAGATGAAAACAGGGGGGGCGTTTACACGCCCCGCTTGTTTACGAAGGATCAGCAAAAGCCGCCGTTGTTGCCGCCACAGCAGCATAAGAGCAGCAGGATCCAGATAATATCGTATCCGCATCCGTTGCCGCATCCATTGCCGCAGCCGTTATTTCCGAAACAGCCGCCAAACCCATTGCCGCCACAGCAGCATAAGATCAGGATGAGCCAGATGATATTGCATCCATTTCCTCCGCTCTGGCATCCGCACCCGCAGTCACATCCGCAGTTTGTTGCTGCTACATCACTCATGTTAGTTCCTCCGAAATATGTTTGATTACAATCCTATGATATGTAGGGCAGCTTGCTCATGTTTCTTCTTTTTTGAAAAAAATAAAAAAACAGAGCAAAATCATGTGCATTTGTACTATAATAATAGCTGTTAGTTTTTTGACGATTATATGATAAAGAGCATGAATGAAAAAATATGCTGCGGAAAAGACTTCGAGAGAACATTAAGAGAACATTATTAGTACGAGGAGGAATAGAGATGGATCAGAACCGTTTATATTATGTAACCCCATATGTAAAAAATTTTATGTGCACTGTTATTTCCTGTACACAAAATAAAAAAGGCACCTGGGATGCTATCTTGAACCAGACTGCTTTTTATCCAGAAGGGGGCGGACAACCCAGTGATACGGGTACTTTAAATGGAGTGAAGGTTCTCCATGTCTGTGAAAAAGGAGAAGAGATCATTCATGAGCTGGAAACTCCGTTAGAAGAAGGTACTTTGGCAGAGGGAATCATTGACTGGCAGAAGCGTTATGATAATATGCAGCAGCATACAGGAGAACATATTTTCTCCGGTCTTGTACATAAGCACTTTGGTTATGACAATGTGGGCTTTCATATGGGCACAGATGAAGTGACTGTGGATTTTAATGGTATTATTACTCAGGAACAGTTAGATGCCCTGGAAGATGAGGCAAACCAGCTGATTTATGACAATGTACCTGTTCATGTATTTTATCCGTCCAAAGAAGAACTGGAACAGTTAGATTACAGAAGCAAAAAAGAACTGACGGGCGTAGTGCGTATTGTGGAGATACCAGGGGGAGATATCTGCGCCTGCTGCGGTACCCATGTAGAGACAACAGGAGAAGTAGGCATTATTAAGCTGCGTACTATGATCAATTACAAGGGCGGCGTGCGTATTTCCATGCTCTGTGGTCGCCGGGCACTGATAGATTACAGAGAGCGCTTAAAAGATGAGATCCGCATTTCTAACCTGCTGTCTGCTAAATTGGCACTGGTTCCGGAAGCGGTTGAAAAGCTGAAAAATGAGAGTCAGGAAAAGGATATGGTAAATGGACGTCTTTGCCAGCAGCTTTTAGAGAAAAAAGTAGAAAGCTATCCGGAAAGTGGAGAGGTACTGGCTGTGTTTGAGGAAGGATTATCTCCGGTACAGCTGCGTCAGCTGTCCACTATGCTGTATGAAAAAGGTAAAGGAAAGATCGTGGGAGTTTTCTCCGGAAAGGAAGAAGAGCAGGTATATCAGTATGCCTTAGGCAGCAGCCAGGCAGACATGCGCAAATTAAGTAAGGCTATGAACAGTGAACTGAACGGAAGAGGCGGCGGAAGCGAGCTTATGGCTCAGGGAACATTTAAGGCTGGTGAAAAAGAGATCAGGGAAGTACTGATCCGGGAAGCGGGAAAACTGGAATAAAAAGCTGCGGGAGACTGAAAATGATGTACTCCCGCAGTTTTTTAAATACTTAGCTGTTTACTCGCCCTGATACATATATTTGATCAGGCGTTCAATATCCTCTTTATCATGTGCAACCAGATCCAGTTCCTTAATATAGCCATTGGAAAAAATAGTAGCCATAGAAAGGTACTGAGCCAGTTTGGATTTTAAGTTAATGCGGTCGCCTTCCGGTGAAACCAGTTCTACAGTGCCCTTGCACTGATCGACCACTTTGAAAAATTTCTCTACATCGGTAATGTTCTGGATCTTCATAGTAATTCCTCCTTCTCTATGATATGTTCTCCCGGAGTTTTTCCTGCAAGATCAGGTACAAAAAGACTTCAAGAGTACATGGGATTACATCATTTATCATTTGCGTGGTTAATCTTTTAACGACTGCATTATAGCAAAGAAGAATACTGGATACAAGGGTAAAATTTTACGATTTAATAAAAAATGCTGTGCAGAAGCAGGTTAATTTCCTCTTGCCCGCTTTATATCATCTAAAAGCAGGGAGGAAACACGAAGTCCGCCCCGGCCTGTACCAATAGAAATATCCGGCTTATTACCGCCATGGAAATCAGAGCCGCCGGTAGGAAGCAGGTGGTGTCTGGATGCCATTTCACGCAGCTTCATACTCTCCAGTTTGTTATTGGATGAGTGATAGACTTCCAGCCCTTTCATGCCAAGCTCTGCCATATAAGCGATCAGTTCTTCCGTCTTTTTATCACCGAATTTATATTGGAATGGATGAGCCAGAGCCACAAATGCACCATTTTTTGTCAAGGTTTTCACGACTTCTTCAGGAGTAAGATGCTCTTTTTGCGGGCAGTAGCGGCCGCCGTACTGGAGATATTTTTTAAAAGCCTGATCTGTATTGGAACAGATACCTTTGACGATCAGGGCATGTGCAATATGAGCTCTTGTGATAATGGTGTCCGGATTGTTTCCGCAAAGTTCCTCTTTTGTAAAAATAATGCCGTCTGCAGCCAGGTTTTCAAGCATTTTTTCATTGCGCCGGTCACGGCTGAACAGCATTTTTTCAAGCATGGCAGCAAGTACGGGATCCTTCTGGTCAACAAAAAGTCCCAGAATATGGATCTCTGTTCCATCGAAACTGCTGGATACTTCAATTCCGGGGATTACTTCTATATTCAAATGATGTGCGGCTTCTAATGCTTCATCTACTCCTGCTGTTGTGTCGTGATCTGTTAATGCAATGGCATCCAGACCGGCATTTTTTGCCAGTTCTACAACCTGGGTAGGTGTAAAGGTGCCATCAGAAGCATCGGAATGAACGTGCAGGTCAACAAAACCCATGGTCAAAACCTCCTTGGTGTTTTTATGTTCTTTCTATAATAATAACACGAATGAAATACTTTGGTAATACTTTTAACAGGAATGTTAGAAACGAAAAAAGAGAGCAAAGAATTACTCTGAAAAAAGTTTAAAAACCAGTTCCATTTTAAATAAAGTATGCTATACTACAAGCTGTAATTAAAAATTTGCAGGAAATGTAACAGGTGAAAAGACATGAATCAGTTAGAAAACAGCAGAAGTCGGAACTCCTCTACAGGCAGAAGCCGGGCCAGAGGTACAAATAAAGGCAGTGCATCGGGAAGAAGCACATCGTCTGGTTATTCTTCACGCTCTGGAGGAAGTTATTCCACCAGACGCAGCAGCGGATACCACAGAAAGAAAGGACCAAATTACAAGATCATTGCTATTGCAGGTGTAGTCCTGATTGTATTTATCACAGGAATCTCTCTTGCACTGAAGGGAAAAGGTTCTAATACAGATATTGCAGGAACGGAAACAGTGATCGAAAGCGAATCTGAGACTGAAATGCAGAAAGAAGTCCAAGTTGATGGGATTTCCATTACCGGAATGTCTAAAAGTGAAGCAAAAGCAGCAATCTTAAAAGAGTTTCCATGGAGCATGACGGTTGAATACGATTCTGACCAGTATAAGGTAACTGACCTGATGGCAGAAAAAGTAGATGCTCTCTTAGATGAAATCTATAAAGATGGCAGCGATCCACAGGAGAGTTATACATTAGATACCTCAGGACTGGATGAGAAGGTAAAAGCAGAAGCAGCAGCCTGCGGGGCAAAATGGGATAAAAAAGCAAAGAACGGTTCTATTGATAAATTTGATGCAGCAAGCGGAAAATTTGTATTTGCAGGAGAGGAAAATGGTTTTGCCATTGATCAGGACAAGCTGGCAGCCGATATTTCCCAGGCATTAAAGGATAAGAAGTTTGATGCAAAGATCACTGCAACCGGAAGTGATGTAGCACCTGAGATATCAGCAGCAAGCGCAAAAGAAAAATATAAGACCATCAGTTCTTTTACAACCAATACCACAGCAAACCAGAACCGTAATACCAACGTTCGCCTGGCAGCAGAGGCTATTAATGGTACAGTTATTAAACCGGGACAGGAATTTTCCTTTAACGGTACAGTAGGACAGCGTACAGAGGCAAAGGGATATAAGGGTGCAGCTGCCTATAATAACGGAGAAGTAGTACAGGAGATCGGCGGCGGTGTATGCCAGGTTTCTACTACTTTATATAATGCAGTATTTAAAGCTGGTTTAAAGATCAGCTCCCGCCGCTCCCATACATTTGAGCCAAGTTATGTTACACCGGGCCGTGATGCAACCGTCAGCTGGGATCAGCCAGACTTTAAGTTTATTAATAATTCCAGCACAGCCATTGGTTTAAGGGCAAGTTATGCAGATCAGAAAGTAACAGTATCTGTTTATGGTATCCCGATCCTGGAAGATGGTATTACATGGGATCTGGATTCCAAGAAGGTAGAAGACCTTGGCACACCAAATCCTACTTATGAGGAAGATCAGACACTTCAGCCGGGAGAAGAAGTGATAAAATCCAAGGGAAGCGCCGGAAGCAGATGGGAAACCTATAAGGTTGTTTATAAGAATGGAAAAGAAATATCCAGAGAGCTGGATCATAAAACCACCTATAAGGGTCATACGCCGGTGGTTCGCCGGAATTCCACTGGTGTTGTATTAAATCCATCTGAAACTACCACACAGGCAACAACTGTTCCGTCTGCAGTAGACGGAATGCCAGATGGCTATGTTCCAGGCGAAACAACTTCTGCGGGTACAACGGTTGTATCTCCAAATGAAACAACGGCTGCAAGTCATACCACAGCAGCACCGGAGCATTCAACGGCAGCAACTACAGCACCGGCAGCAGCTTCTCCGGCACCAGCACCGACCAGTGCAGCAACTACAACAGCAGCTGAAAATAGAGGCCCTGGAGCTACAGGCGATGTGGTAATACCGGTGAAACCAGAATAAGAATAAATAGTAAAAAATAGTGACAATAGAGATATAAGCTTTATAAAAATCCTCTGCCACAGGTTCAAATGCCTGATGACAGGGGATTTTTGCATTATCATATATTTAAAATGAAATTGTGGTTCCAAGATCTAAAACAGACCGTCTAATTTTTTGGCCGAAGCTGATAAAAAAAGAAAAAAGTTGTTGACAAATGGTTTGGGATTTGCTAATATAATTTTCGCGCTTGAGAGAGCGGCAGATGTTTCGAAAAAAATAAAAAATAAATTTAAAAAGTTGTTGACAAACGAAAGACAACCGGTTATAATAAATAACCGTTGCAGCAAACAAGTCTGACAACAAAATAAGAACCTTGATAATTGAAGATTAAACAGTGTGTAAAACCCTGAAAATTCAGAAAATAAAAGGTCTGGTTTAGACCTTTGGATTTTTGAGAAAATTCAGAACAAAAACCAAGTAATGAAGGTTTAGGATAAATTAGCCAAGCTAAGTAATCCGGACCTGGAATCAACTTTTAACATGAGAGTTTGATCCTGGCTCAGGATGAACGCTGGCGGCGTGCTTAACACATGCAAGTCGAGCGAAGCGGTTTAAGTGAAGTTTTCGGATGGAACTTGGATTGACTGAGCGGCGGACGGGTGAGTAACGCGTGGATAACCTGCCTCACACAGGGGGATAACAGTTAGAAATGACTGCTAATACCGTATAAGCGCACGGCATCGCATGATGCAGTGTGAAAAACTCCGGTGGTGTGAGATGGATCCGCGTCTGATTAGGTAGTTGGTGGGGTAACGGCCCACCAAGCCGACGATCAGTAGCCGACCTGAGAGGGTGACCGGCCACATTGGGACTGAGACACGGCCCAAACTCCTACGGGAGGCAGCAGTGGGGAATATTGCACAATGGGCGAAAGCCTGATGCAGCGACGCCGCGTGAGTGAAGAAGTATCTCGGTATGTAAAGCTCTATCAGCAGGGAAGAAAATGACGGTACCTGACTAAGAAGCCCCGGCTAACTACGTGCCAGCAGCCGCGGTAATACGTAGGGGGCAAGCGTTATCCGGATTTACTGGGTGTAAAGGGAGCGCAGACGGCGATGCAAGTCTGGAGTGAAAGCCCGGGGCTCAACCCCGGGATTGCTTTGGAAACTGTATGGCTAGAGTGCTGGAGAGGCAAGCGGAATTCCTAGTGTAGCGGTGAAATGCGTAGATATTAGGAAGAACACCAGTGGCGAAGGCGGCTTGCTGGACAGTAACTGACGTTCAGGCTCGAAAGCGTGGGGAGCAAACAGGATTAGATACCCTGGTAGTCCACGCCGTAAACGATGAATACTAGGTGTTGGTGGGCAAAGCCCATCGGTGCCGCCGCAAACGCAATAAGTATTCCACCTGGGGAGTACGTTCGCAAGAATGAAACTCAAAGGAATTGACGGGGACCCGCACAAGCGGTGGAGCATGTGGTTTAATTCGAAGCAACGCGAAGAACCTTACCAAGTCTTGACATCGTAGCGACCGGAACTTAACCGTTCCTTCCCTTCGGGGCGCTATAGACAGGTGGTGCATGGTTGTCGTCAGCTCGTGTCGTGAGATGTTGGGTTAAGTCCCGCAACGAGCGCAACCCTTATCCTCAGTAGCCAGCAGTAAGATGGGCACTCTGAGGAGACTGCCAGGGATAACCTGGAGGAAGGTGGGGATGACGTCAAATCATCATGCCCCTTATGATTTGGGCTACACACGTGCTACAATGGCGTAAACAAAGGGAAGCGAGAGGGTGACCTGGAGCAAATCCCAAAAATAACGTCCCAGTTCGGACTGTAGTCTGCAACCCGACTACACGAAGCTGGAATCGCTAGTAATCGCAGATCAGAATGCTGCGGTGAATACGTTCCCGGGTCTTGTACACACCGCCCGTCACACCATGGGAGTCAGCAACGCCCGAAGTCAGTGACTCAACCGCAAGGAGAGAGCTGCCGAAGGCGGGGCAGGTAACTGGGGTGAAGTCGTAACAAGGTAGCCGTATCGGAAGGTGCGGCTGGATCACCTCCTTTCTAAGGAATGAAGAAGTAGGCATTGAACACTTAATGAGGTCTTTCCGAATTTAGTGTGAAAGCCCACCCGAACACTTGATGAGGTCTTATCGAATCTAGTGTGAGTGGTGAGGGTTTTATATACTGTTTAGTTTTCAAATCGAGGAAACTTGAAGAAAACAAAAAATTTCCGGTGGCGATGCGCTTAGGGGACACACCCGTTCCCATCCCGAACACGATGGTTAAGACCTAAGCGGCCGATGGTACTATACTGGAGACGGTATGGGAGAGCAGGTGGCTGCCGGATCTAAAAAAAATAAAGATCACTCAAAAGAGTGTTTTATATAGAACGGACATGTTCCAATGGGCCTAGATAAAGGCGAAGCCTGTGATGCGAGAGCGGAAAGAATGTGTTAACCTGAGTCAGCAGGGAAGTGCTGTTCCATATAACTGGTTTTTACCAGTGATCCGTGGGTTTAAAGAGGTTTGAACCTGCAGATGACTGATAAAAATGTCAGTCAGATACGTACCTTGAAAACCGCATATTGAATAGAAATGAATTGATAATTCAATTGAATATCAAGACATCCGAGGCCATGTGGTCAAGCGATTGATCATATGGAAAACAATACAACAAATTTTGTAAACAACCCAGACCAAAAGATGCAACGCTATGCATCTGGGGATGAGAAAGCAACCCGCGCGAGTCCAAGCGGTCACTTCGAAGCTGAAGCTTCTCAGTGCCATTTGCTCCGCAAATGCCATGAAATCCGCAAAAATGTCCTTATGAAAGCAAGCTTTCAACGGCCATTTTCTCAGATTTCAGCCGCTTTCAAATCTATTTGGTCAAGCTAATAAGAGCGCAGGGTGGATGCCTTGGCACTAAGAGCCGATGAAAGACGTGATAAGCTGCGAAAAGCTTCGGGGAGGAGCAAATATCCATTGATCCGGAGATATCTGAATGGGGAAACCCGGCTGAGAAGCCCTCAGCCACTGTATGGTGAATCCATAGCCATACAGAGGGAACCCGGTGAACTGAAACATCTAAGTAGCCGGAGGAAGAGAAAGAAACATCGATTCCGGAAGTAGCGGCGAGCGAACCCGGAAGAGCCCAAACCAGCGTGCGTGCATGCTGGGGTTAAGGACTGCATAAGTGAGCTGATTCGTTAGTGGAACTGCCTGGGAAGGCGGGCCGGAGAGGGTGAAAGCCCCGTACATGAAAACGATAGGCAGCGGCAGGATCCAGAGTACCGCGAGACACGAGAAACCTTGCGGGAAGTCGGAGGGACCACCCTCCAAGGCTAAATACTCCTTAGTGACCGATAGCGCATAGTACTGTGAAGGAAAGGTGAAAAGGACCCCGGGAGGGGAGTGAAAGAGAACCTGAAACCCTGTGTTTACAAACTGTGGGAGCACGTTAAGGTGCGACCGCGTACTTTTTGTAGAACGGTCCGGCGAGTTGCCGGTGCTGGCGAGGTTAAATGGTAGAGCCATGGAGCCGAAGGGAGACCAAGTCTCAAATGGGCGTAAAGTCAGCACAGGCAGACCCGAAACCGGGTGACCTATCCATGTCCAGGATGAAGCGGAAGTAAAATTCCGTGGAGGTCCGGATCCACATCCGTTGAAAAGGGTGGGAATGAGGTGTGGATAGGGGAGAAATTCCAATCGAACCCGGAGATAGCTGGTTCTCCTCGAAATAGCTTTAGGGCTAGCCCCGTATTAGTTTAGCGGAGGTAGAGCACTGAATTCCTAAGGGGGCGTCAAAGCTTACCAAGGGATATCAAACTCCGAATGCCGCATAAATGATGTACGGGAGTCAGACTGCACGAGATAAGTTGGGCAGTCAAAAGGGAAAGAGCCCAGACCTACAGCTAAGGTCCCAAAGTGTGTGTTAAGTGGAAAAGGATGTGGGATTTCAGAGACAACTAGGATGTTGGCTTAGAAGCAGCCACACATTCAAAGAGTGCGTAATAGCTCACTAGTCGAGAGGTCCTGCGCCGAAAATGTCCGGGGCTGAAACACAACACCGAAGCTTAGGAATGTAGTGATACATTGGTAGAGGAGCATTCTTAAAGGGAAGAAGCAGTACCGACAAGGAGCTGTGGACATTTAAGAAGAGAGAATGCCGGAATGAGTAGCGAGATGGAGGTGGGAATCCTCCAGGCCGAATATCCAAGGTTTCCAGAGTAAAGCTGATCTGCTCTGGGTAAGTCGGGGCCTAAGGTAAGGCTGAGAAGCGTAGCCGATGGACAACAGGTTGAGATTCCTGTACCGCGTATCATCAGAACTGTGGGGACACAGAAGGACAGCACATCCCGGGAATGGAAAGACCGGGGCAAGCAGGGTAGGAGTCAAGCTGGCAAATCCGCTTGACGATCCGAAGCTGTGATGCGGAGCGAATATAAGTAGCGAAGTGTGTGATTCCGGCTGTCAAGAAAAGCCGCTATCGTGTGATACGTGCCCGTACCGTAAACCGACACAGGTAGATGAGGAGAGAATCCTAAGGCCGGCGGGAGAAGCATTGTTAAGGAACTCGGCAAAATGACCCTGTAACTTCGGGAGAAAGGGTGCCTGGGAAACCAGGCCGCAGAGAATAGGCTCAAGCAACTGTTTAGCAAAAACACAGGTCTATGCAAAACCGTAAGGTGAGGTATATGGGCTGACGCCTGCCCGGTGCTGGAAGGTTAAGAGGAGGGGTTAGCGCAAGCGAAGCTCTGAATTGAAGCCCCAGTAAACGGCGGCCGTAACTATAACGGTCCTAAGGTAGCGAAATTCCTTGTCGGGTAAGTTCCGACCCGCACGAAAGGCGTAATGATTTGAGCGCTGTCTCGACAATGCACCCGGTGAAATTGAAATACCAGTGAAGATGCTGGTTACCCGCGCCAGGACGGAAAGACCCCATGGAGCTTTACTCCAGCTTGATACTGGGATTCGGTACTGCATGTACAGGATAGGTGGGAGACTGAGAAACTTGGACGCCAGTCTGAGATGAGTCGCTGTTGGGATACCACCCCTGCGGTATTGGATTTCTAACCTGCAGCCGTGATCCGGCTGGGGGACAATGTCAGGCGGGGAGTTTGACTGGGGCGGTCGCCTCCGAAAGGGTATCGGAGGCGCTCAAAGGTTCCCTCATAATGGTTGGAAACCATTAGAAGAGTGCAAAGGCATAAGGGAGCTTGACTGCGACACCGACGGGTGGAGCAGGTAGGAAACTAGGACTTAGTGATCCGGTGGTATGAAAGTGGGATTGCCATCGCTCAACGGATAAAAGCTACCCTGGGGATAACAGGCTTATCACTCCCAAGAGTTCACATCGACGGAGTGGTTTGGCACCTCGATGTCGGCTCATCGCATCCTGGGGCTGTAGCAGGTCCCAAGGGTTGGGCTGTTCGCCCATTAAAGCGGTACGCGAGCTGGGTTCAGAACGTCGTGAGACAGTTCGGTCCCTATCCGGCGTGGGCGTAGGATATTTGAGAGGAGCTGTCCTTAGTACGAGAGGACCGGGATGGACGGGCCGCTGGTGTACCTGTTGGAGTGCCAACTCCATGGCAGGGTAGCCAAGCCCGGACGGGATAAACGCTGAAGGCATCTAAGCGTGAAGCCCCCCTCAAGATGAGATATCCCATACGCAGGTAGTAAGACCCCTTGAAGACGACAAGGTAGATAGGTCAGAGGTGGAAGTGTGGTGACACATGGAGCTGACTGATACTAATCGGTCGAGGGCTTGACCAAAAGGTAAGGGAAACAAAAAGTTGCAGGTATTCGGTAGTTCAATATGTGGTTTTGAAGGTATGTAAAATGCCTTTAATGGCCCGGTGGCTCAGCTGGTTAGAGCGCCGCCCTGTCACGGCGGAGGTCGACGGTTCGAACCCGTTCCGGGTCGTTTTTACGAATGAAAATAATAATAAGCAATGGGAAAATCGCTGAGGAGGCGATTTTTTTGTTGCTTATTTTATTGGGTGGATTGAAAAATTGACTTCCAGTTTGCAAAAGTAAATCCCTGTTCTTAAAAGTTCTTTCAAGACTAAATTCCGGTATATTGGTTATCATGGTCTTGTGAATAGACACAGGGTTACCTGTGTGTGAGCAGTAGCAGGCCAGACTTTTCCAGGATGAGGCCTACTATTTTTATGTAGCAATTATTATGATAACATAAAAGGCACGGCATAAAGCAATCTTATGTAAAATCTATTAGAATAATTTATGCCATGCCTCTTTTTAATTTGATCGAATGTGGGATGGTTTAGGACCAGATAAAATGCGAGATAACATGGTGAACTGGCAGAAGATGTAAATAAAAGAATCATATCAGGAAATGTTCAACAGGGGCTTTGGAATGGGGCTGTTGACTGGAGCTTTGAAAGGGCAGTGTAACAGAAACATTTCCGGTTAATTTTACAAATGGAAAATGGGTTGTGATCGGCACCGAAGATGATGACAATGGATATCGTTATATTGTATGCGAAAATGGTACGCCAGATGGAGTTGGTACGATGTCTGTACATGATGGCGAACTTGATGAACAAGAAAGAATAGAGGGATTTGTACAGTAAAAAGGCATAAAATGATAAAACTGCCAGATAAAAAATCACCAAAAACCACCTGCCGGTTTATTGAGTATATATATAATAGTTTGACAAGACTAACTCGTGTTCAAACCATGAACACCTGAACAAATGCACAAATTATACTGTATACATTGTATTTTTTGCAGTAATACGAATTAAACATTTGCAATTTAATGAATAATTGATATAATAAGCATAGGCCAGTCTGTGAGGGTTTATTTCCCACGCAGACCCACATGTATTTTATATAACTATAATATACATATTTCATTCACTAATTGCAGGAGGAAATCAAAATGGCAAGAAAAATGAAAACCATGGATGGTAACCATGCAGCAGCTCATGCATCATATGCATTTACTGATGTAGCGGCTATTTATCCGATTACCCCATCTTCACCTATGGCTGAAGCTACAGATGAGTGGGCAACAGACGGAAGAACCAATATTTTTGGTCATGAAGTTCAGATCACAGAGATGCAGTCTGAGGCTGGTGCAGCAGGTGCTGTACACGGTTCTCTGGCAGCAGGTGCTTTAACCACCACCTACACCGCTTCCCAGGGTCTGTTACTGATGATCCCTAACCTTTATAAGATCGCTGGTGAGCAGCTGCCAGGCGTATTTAACGTATCTGCCCGTGCACTTGCCAGCCATGCCTTATCTATTTTCGGTGACCACTCCGACGTTTATGCCTGTCGTCAGACTGGATGCGCAATGCTGTGCGAGTCCAGTGTACAGGAAGTTATGGACTTAACCCCAGTTGCTCATCTGGCAGCTATCAAGGGCAAAGTTCCTTTCATCAACTTCTTCGACGGTTTCCGTACATCTCATGAGATCCAGAAGATCGAGACCTGGGATTACGAAGATCTGAAGGATATGGCTGATATGGATGCGATTGCTGAATTCCGTAAGCATGCATTAAATCCAAATCATCCATGCCAGAGAGGTTCTGCTCAGAACCCAGATATCTTCTTCCAGGCAAGAGAAGCTTGTAACCCATACTATGATGCTCTTCCAGCAATCGTTCAGGAGTACATGGACAAGGTTAACGCTAAGCTTGGTACAGATTATAAGCTGTTCAACTACTATGGTGCAGCAGACGCAGAGCATGTTATCATCGCTATGGGTTCTGTAAATGATACCATTGAAGAGACCATCGACTACTTAACAAAGCAGGGCAAGAAGGTCGGCGTTGTTAAGGTTCGTCTGTACAGACCATTCTGTGCACAGGCTCTGATCGATGCTATTCCAGAAACTGTTAAGACTATCTCCGTATTAGACAGAACAAAAGAGCCAGGCGCTATTGGCGAGCCTCTGTACCTGGATGTTGTTGCTGCTCTTAAGGGAAGCAAGTTTGATCAGGTTAAGATTTTAACCGGACGTTACGGTTTAGGTTCCAAGGATACCACACCTGCTCAGATCGTAGCAGTATATGAGAATGAAGCTAAGACTCCATTCACCATCGGTATCGTTGATGATGTTACCAATCTGTCTCTTGAGATCGGTGCTCCATTAGTCACTACTCCAGAAGGAACTACTAACTGTAAGTTCTGGGGTCTGGGTGCTGACGGTACCGTAGGTGCTAACAAGAACTCCATCAAGATCATTGGTGATAATACAGATATGTATGCTCAGGCATACTTTGATTATGACTCTAAGAAGTCCGGCGGTGTTACAATGTCTCACCTGCGTTTCGGACACAGCCCGATTAAGTCTACCTACTTAATCCACAAGGCTAATTTCGTAGCATGTCATAATCCATCCTATGTACGTAAGTACAACATGGTACAGGAGCTGGTTGACGGCGGTACTTTCCTGTTAAACTGCGCATGGGATATGGAAGGCCTTGAGAAGCACTTACCAGGCCAGGTTAAGAAGTTCATTGCTGATCACAAGATTAACTTCTACACCATCGATGGTGTTAAGATCGGTATTGAGACCGGTATGGGACCAACACGTATCAACACAATCTTACAGTCCGCATTCTTCGAGCTGACCGGAATCATCCCAGCTGAAAAGGCTAACGAGCTGATGAAGGCTGCTGCAAAGGCAACTTACGGACGTAAGGGTGAAGACGTTGTTATGAAGAACTGGGCAGCTATCGATGCTGGTGCCAAGGGCGTTCACAAAGTAGAAGTTCCAGCAAGCTGGGCTAACTGCGAAGATGAAGGTCTTGATTATAAGGTAGTTACCGAGGGAAGAAAGGAAGTTGTAGACTTCGTAAACAACATCCAGACCAAGGTAAGCGCTCAGGAAGGTAACACACTGCCTGTATCTGCATTCAAGGATTACGTTGATGGTTCTACACCATCCGGTTCTTCTGCATACGAGAAGCGTGGTATCGCTGTTAAGGTTCCTGTATGGAACGTTGATAACTGTATCCAGTGTAACTTCTGTTCTTATGTCTGCCCACACGCTGTTATCCGTCCAGTAGCTATGACTGCTGAGGAAGCTGCTAAGGCTCCTGCAGATATGAAGATGAAGGATATGACTGGTATGCCAGGATACAAGTTCTCCATGGCTATCTCTGCTCTGGATTGTACCGGATGCGGTTCCTGTGCTAACGTTTGCCCAGGCATGAAGGGTAACAAGGCTCTGGAAATGAAGCCATTAGAGGCTAGTCTGTCTGAGCAGGCTAACTACGACTTCGCTGAGACTCTGCCAGTTAAGGAAGAAGTTGTTGCTAAGTTCAAAGAGAACACTGTTAAGGGAAGCCAGTTCAAGAAACCTCTCCTTGAGTTCTCTGGTGCATGTGCAGGTTGTGGTGAAACTCCATACGCCAAGCTGATCACCCAGCTGTTTGGTGACAGAATGTACATTGCAAACGCAACTGGATGCTCCTCTATCTGGGGTAACTCTTCACCATCTACACCTTACACCATGAACGCTAAGGGTCAGGGTCCTGCATGGGATAACTCCCTGTTCGAGGACAACGCTGAGTTTGGTTACGGTATGTTACTGGCTCAGAACGCTATCAGAGATGGCTTAAAGTCCAAGGTTGAGTCTGTAATGGCTAACGAGAACGCTTCTGAAGAAGTTAAGGCTGCTTGCAAGGAATGGTTAGATACCTACGCTGTAGGCGCATTAAACGGAACTGCAACTGACAAGTTAGTTGCTGCATTAGACGGCATTGACTGCCCAACCTGCAAAGAGATCGTAGCTAACAAGGACTTCTTAGCTAAGAAATCCCAGTGGATCTTCGGTGGTGACGGATGGGCTTACGATATCGGTTTCGGCGGTGTAGACCATGTTCTGGCTTCCGGAAAAGATATCAACATCATGGTTTACGATACCGAGGTTTACTCCAATACAGGTGGTCAGGCTTCCAAGTCTACTAAGACCGGTGCTGTAGCTCAGTTTGCTGCAGGCGGTAAAGAGACCAAGAAGAAAGACCTTGCTGGTATTGCAATGAGCTATGGTTATGTATATGTTGCTCAGATCTGTATGGGTGGCGATATGGCTCAGACTGTTAAGGCTCTGGCTGAAGCAGAAGCATATCCAGGACCATCCCTGATCATCGCTTATGCTCCATGTATCAACCATGGTATCAAGAAGGGCATGGACAAGGCTATGACCGAAGAGAAGCTGGCTCTTGAGTGCGGATACTGGAACAACTTCCGTTACAACCCAGCTGCTGAGAAGAAGTTCACCTTAGATTCTAAGGCTCCTAAGATGGAAGGATATCAGGACTTCTTAAAGGGCGAGGTTCGTTACCTGTCCTTAACCATGAAGAACCCAGACAGAGCAGCTACTCTGTTCGCACGTAACGAGAAAGAAGCTAAAGAGCGTTACGAGCATCTGTCTAAGCTGGTTGCACTTTATGGAAACGACTAATTCATCCTGCAAAGTGAGTTAGAATAGATTTGGTTAAATTAACCCCGGAGAGCGTAAAAACTCTCCGGGGTTTTGTCTTTGGTAAGGTATCTAGTACATCGTTTCGTAAATAACTGTACTAATCACGTAGGATGCGGATTTGAGTGTGCAGGTCTAAAAACGCAGACGTAGCGGGCTACGCTGAGGCTTTTAGGCCTGTGCAATCAGATTCGCAGACAAGTGAGTGGTATAGTTATTTCGAAAACGATGTACTAGAATAAGTAAAAAATAAAAACTCCCAAAGAAGCAGGAGACATTAAATAAAACAGCTTCCTGTGCTTTGGGAGTTTTTGAACATCTCAAATATATAGCGTACAGACTTAATGGCTTATCGCATTACCAGGACAGAATCTCATATCCGTCTTCTGTGATCAGAACCTGGATTTCCCACTGGGCAGAAGGCATACCATCATCTGTATAAACGGTCCAGTCATTTTCCGCATCAACAAAAATATCTGCTTTTCCCATATTGATCATAGGTTCAATGGTAAAGATCATACCTGGGACCATAAGCATCTCAGTTCCCTTTTTGGAAACGAAGCTTACCCATGGATCTTCATGAAATTCCAGTCCAATGCCGTGACCTCCGATCTCACGGACAACTGTATAACCGTTTGCAGTGGCGTAGTCATGGATGGCTTGTCCCATATCACCTAAATGGCCCCATGGTTTTACATGTTTTAAGCCTTCATCAATACTTTGTTTTGTCACTTCTACCAGACGTTTTTTTTCAGGGGAAACTTCACCGATACAGAACATTCTGGAAGAATCAGAAAAATATCCATTATAAATAGTAGAAACATCTACATTGATGATATCGCCATCTTTTAAGATAACATCAGCAGAAGGGATACCGTGGCACACCTGATCATTAACAGAGGTGCATACGCTTTTGGGGAAACCTTCATAATTTAATGGAGCCGGGATGCCGCCTCTATGAGTAGTCTGTTCATATACCCAAAGGTCGATCTGTTCTGTTGTGATACCGGCGTGGATATGCTCTGCCACATAATCCAGGACTGCCACATTGATCTTTGCGCTTTCGCGGATCGCTGCGATCTGCTCTGGATTCTTGATCATGGCATGAGTGGGAATCTTGGAGCCTTTGCGGCGGTATTCTGACAGTTTCGCGTCAAAATCCAGATGACAATCTTTATATTTATGACCGCTGCCGCACCAGCAGGGATCGTTTCTTCCTATTTTCTGCACTTTCTGCATTTTATCCTCCTTCTGGTTTTCCGGCAGATAAAACAGGTTTAGGACCTGAGACCGGAAAACGCTGCCTATTCAGTATAACACAGCAGAAGGGGCAAATCCATAGGTGGATTGAGAATTATTCCCGGGACATAGATCTGGGCTTGGCAGATATATTGCGTATCATCTGATCCGGACCAGATGGTGTAAAGGCAAGGATATCGCCTGGGGTACAGTTCAGGATAATGCACAGGTCATTGATCGTACTGGTGCTGACTGGCTGGTTCTGTCTCAGCCGGTTGATAGTAGCACTTGAAATAGAATGGTTGTGGATCAGGGAATAGGTGGATTCTTTGCTGTTTTTTAATGTTTCCCAGAATGGCTGGTATGTGATCATAAATAGATACCTCTTTTGTTCTTTCATATGTTTTATTATTCTCTCTATAATAGTAAGCGTCTGAAAATGGAAAATTCCCCGTTTTCTCAGAAAAAAATTAAAAATAAATGGAAAAACTGTAATATTTAAATATCCCCTCTCTTGCATTTTTGTAAAAGTCATGTATAATGGGGGAACGGAGGAAGAGTACCATGAAATTGAGAAAAGTTTTAGGTAGTTTTGCCTGGGTGGTTCTGGCAGCTGCGCTGATCCTTGTAAATGCAGCTGCAGCTAATGCACAGGATAAGGCCACAGATAATGGACAGACTGTTCAGACTATGACCGTAAAATAAGAAGGGGCAGTATCCCACACAGAGTCGCGCTGCGGCTCTTTTTTAATTTGCCGGCTGTCAAAAGACTATAAGTGGCGGTGTGGTTGTACGCGAGAATGTACAGACAGCAACTTTTGCAATGATATTAACAAAATCTTATATGGATTTTAATTGCGAAATATAGTAGAATAAATTTCAGATAGTAATATATTAGTGTATAAGATATGTTCTCTCGGAGTCTTTCATGCACTTGCTTTTGCGGCCGATTTTCTGCCAGTCGCACCCGAATTTCATCAACGTATGCACCGCGTACACCTCTGAAATTTGGGCACAACTGACAAAAAATCTTCTCACAAAATCAAGTACAAAAAGATTCCGAGAGAACATAGATCAAAACAGGAGGAGATCATTATGCGTTTATTAGACAGTGAACTGAACAACAAGGAGCAGTGGAAGAAGGCCGAGATCAAACTTCCGCAGTTTGACCGTCAGGCTATGAAGGAAGCAACAAAGAAAACCCCACAGTGGGTACATTTTGGGGCAGGAAACATTTTCCGTGCATTTCCGGCAGCTTTACAGCAGAAGCTGTTAAATGAAGGAATTGAAAAGACCGGTATCATCGTAGCAGAAGGCTATGACTATGAGATCATCAAAAAGGCATACCGCCCACAGGATGACCTGAGCCTTTTAGTTACTTTAAAGGCAAATGGAACCATTGAAAAGACTGTGATCGGAAGCCTTGCTGAGTCACTGACTGTAGACCGTCATGACGCAGATGACTGGGGACGTTTAAAAG
Source organism: Lachnospiraceae bacterium (assembly GCA_025758065.1). Lineage (NCBI taxonomy): Bacteria > Bacillati > Bacillota > Clostridia > Lachnospirales > Lachnospiraceae > Lachnospiraceae bacterium. The sequence goes on along the minus strand of CP107199.1, from coordinate 3,638,825 downwards.
AGATCTTTGCAAGCGATACTCTTCAGATGGTAAGCTTTACCATTACAGAAAAGGGCTACAGCATCACTTCTCCTGATGGCGCATTCCGCGCTGATGTAAAGGCTGATTTTGAGGCAGGTCCTGAAAATGCAGACAGCTACATTGGCAAGCTGGCAGCATTATGTTACTGGAGATATACCAATGGTGCAGCACCACTGGCACTGGTAAGTATGGATAACTGCTCCCACAACGGAGACAAGCTGTTTGCAGCAGTGGATGCTTATGCAAAGGCATGGACAGAGAACGGAAAGGCAGAAAAGGGCTTCTTAGAGTATATTGAAAATCCTGCAAAGGTTTCTTTCCCATGGAGCATGATCGACAAGATCACCCCACGCCCTGATGCAAGTGTAAAGAAAATGCTGGAAGACTGTGGATTTACTGATACAGAGAGCATTGTTACCACCAAGAATACTTATGTAGCACCTTTTGTAAACGCAGAAGAGGCACAGTATCTTGTAATTGAAAATGCATTTCCAAATGGCCGTCCGGCATTAGAGAATGCAGGCGTTATGTTCACTTCCAGAGAGACAGTAGAGAAGGTAGAGCGCATGAAAGTGTGTACCTGCTTAAATCCTCTGCATACTGCACTGGCTGTATATGGCTGCCTGTTAGGTTACACCAAGATCAGTGATGAAATGAAAGACGCTGACCTGGTAAAGCTTGTTGAGATCATTGGATATAAAGAGGGACTTCCTGTTGTTACAGATCCTGGTATCCTTTCCCCAAAGAAGTTTATTGATGAGGTACTTCAGATCCGTGTACCAAACCCATTTATGCCTGATACCCCACAGAGAATTGCCTGCGATACTTCACAGAAGCTGTCTATCCGCTTTGGTGAGACCATTAAGGAGTACATGGCAAGTCCTGACCTTGACGTAAAGTCCCTGAAATTCATCCCAATGGTTCAGGCAGGCTGGTGCCGTTATCTGTTAGGTGTAGATGATGAACTGAACGCTTTCACTGTAAGCCCGGATCCGGTGTATGAGGAACTGGCTGGCAAGCTGGCAGGTGTAAAGGTAGGAGAGTCCTGTGACGTACACGCAGTATTAGCCCCGATTTTAAGCAATGCAAAGATTTTCGGCGTAGACTTATATGAGGCAGGTCTTGGGAAGTATGTAGAAAGCATCTTCGCAGAACTGATCGCTGGAAAGGGTGCTGTAAGAGAGACTTTAAAGAAGCATCTGGCTGAGGCATGATCGCAGATCCTGTAGTCAGACTGCTAGTACATCGTTTTGTAAATAACTGTACTAGAAATAAGTTTATATAGAAATCTGGCCGTGGCAGAAATGCTGCGGCCTTTTTTGCGCCTTTTATAATCTGCAGACATGTGTTATACTGTGAAAGAAACATATGTACGAAGATTTAGCCTGTGCCAGTGACTAGTACATCGTTTTCAAAATAACTATACCACTCACTTGTCTGCGAATCTGATTGCACAGGCCTAAAAGCCTCAGCGTAGCCCGCTACGCCTGCGTTTTTAGACCTGCACACTCAAATCCGCATCCTACGTGATTCGTACAGTTATTTACGAAACGATGTACTAGCAAAGCGCTTTAGCACGGGAGAATTTGAGTATAGACAAAAGGAGTATATTGCATAACTATGAACAGAATCCCGCAGCCTGGAACCTTTTACAGGCATTTTAAAAATAAATTATATCAGGTCATAGCAGTGGCCACTCATTCAGAAACAGGAGAAAAAATGGTAGTTTATCAGGCGCTTTATGGGGATTACCAGGTGTATGTAAGACCATTGGAAATGTTTATAAGCCCGGTGGACCAGAAAAAATATCCAGATGCTGTACAGGAATACCGTTTTGAACAGGTGTTTCCGGGACAGATGGATAAACTGGAAAAAAATGGGAATGAACCGGCTGCAGAAAACAGTGAAGATCGTGGATATGCAGCAGCTGTTGAAAATAATGCAGAATATGATAATAAGAACCAGCCGGAGGAAGAACCTATGGGACATGAATGGCTGGAACATTTTTTGGATGCTGACCGCCTGGAAGACCGGCTGGCAGTATTAAAACAGATGGAAGGACATGTGACCCAGAGAGAGCTGGACTGCATTTTCCTGTCATTAGATCTGCAGCCGGAAACAGGAAAGACAAAAACAGAGCAGATTTCAGCCCTGCGCCGTCACATACAGCTGCTGCGCCGTTATGACGGAGGAAGATTGAGGTAAAAATGTTTTTTGATCTGGAAGAAGAATTAAAAAAACTGCCTGCAAGCCCCGGCGTATATCTGATGCACAATCACAGGGATGAGATCATTTATGTAGGAAAGGCTGTCAGCTTAAAGAACCGTGTGCGCCAGTATTTTCAGAGCAGCCGCAATAAAACAGCCAAGATCCAGCAGATGGTTTCCCATATTGCGTGGTTTGAATATATCCTGACAGACTCTGAATTAGAGGCCCTGGTGTTAGAGTGTAATCTGATCAAAGAGCATCGTCCAAGATATAATACCATGTTAAAGGATGACAAGACTTATCCTTATATCAAGGCTACTGTCTGGGAAGATTTTCCAAGGCTTTTGTTTTCGAGAGATATGAAGAAAGACGGCAGAAGCCGTTATTTTGGTCCTTATACCAGTGCGGGGGCCGTAAAAGACAGCCTGGAACTGATCCACAAGCTGTATCGCATCCGCACCTGCAGCCGCAGCCTGCCAAAGGATACAGGAAAAGAGAGACCTTGTTTAAATTATCATATCCATCAGTGCGATGCTCCCTGTCAGGGCTATATTTCAAAGGAAGAGTACCAGGAGTCATTTAAGGGGGCTATGGACTTTTTAGGAGGTCATTATGAGCCTTTGCTAAAGTCTCTGGAAGATAAGATGTATGACGCTTCTGAAAAAATGGAATTTGAAAAGGCTATTGAGTACCGGGAACTGTTAAACAGCGTAAAACAGATAGCCCAGAAGCAAAAGATCACCAGCAGCGGACGGGAAGACCGGGATATTGTTGCCATGGCAAGAGACATGGAAGATGTGGTAGTCCAGGTGTTCTTTATCCGGGAAGGAAAGATGATCGGAAGAGACCATTTCCACATCCAGGCGGGAATGGCAGAGAGCAGAGGAGAGATATTAGACGGTTTTGTAAAACAGTTTTATGCAGGAACTCCGTTTATACCAAGAGAAGTGTGGCTTCAGTATCCAATTGAGGAGGAAGAGATCATCTGTCAGTGGCTGTCACAGAAAAAGGGTCAGAAGGTAAAGATCGTAGTGCCGAAAAAGGGAGAAAAAGAACGGCTGGTAGAGCTGGCAGCCAGAAATGCGGATCTGATCCTGACTCAGGACCGTGAAAAGGTAAAACGGGAAGAATTGCGCACGATTGGTGCGATTGATCAGGTGGGGCAGTGGATCGGCATAGGAGGTATCCGCCGGGTGGAAGCTTATGATATTTCCAATACCAGTGGTGTGGAATCTGTAGGTTCCATGGTGGTCTATGAAGATGGAAAACCGAAACGCAGCGATTACCGTAAATTCAAGATCCGTACAGTCCAGGGGCCAAACGATTATGCGTCTATGGAAGAGGTGCTTACACGCCGGTTTTCCCATGGAATACAGGAAAGTAAGGACCTGCAGGAAGAAGGAAAGGATATTTCCTATGGAAGCTTCACACGTTTTCCGGATCTGATCATGATGGATGGAGGACGTGGACAGGTAAATATTGCGTTGTCAGTCCTTGAACGTCTGGGGCTTTCTATTCCTGTATGCGGTATGGTAAAAGATGACAATCACAGGACCAGAGGACTGTATTATAATAACGTAGAGATACCTATTGACCGTCACAGCGAAGGATTCCGCCTGATCACCCGTATCCAGGATGAGGCCCATCGCTTTGCTATTGAATATCACAGAAGCCTGCGTGGCAAAGATCAGGTAAAATCTATACTGGATGACATTGAAGGCATCGGACCGGCCAGAAGAAAGGCGCTGATGCGTTATTTTAAGGATATTGACGCAATAAGAAATGCCAGTGCAGAAGATCTGGAGCAGGTGCCTCAGATGAACAGGAAGGCAGCAGAAGCAGTTTACCTTTTTTTCCATAAGCCTGCAGTGAACCAGGGGGATGATGGGAGCGGTGCTGACCAAAACGAAAATACATGACAATAGAAGCAAAATATGGTAGTATAAGGATAAATAACAGGTTAATATTGGAAAATATTGGAAACCAAATGATATAAGGGGGAAACCATTATGCATGGAGTAACTATTACAGAGCTGATCGAGAAAATGCATCTGCGAAATTCTACACCGCAGATCGACACAGACAAGATCGTGCTGACCCATCCGGATGTAAACCGTCCGGCCCTGCAGCTAACAGGATTTTTTGATCATTTTGACAGAGAACGTGTGCAGATCATCGGATATGTTGAGCAGGCATATATTAAGACCATGGAGCGTGAGGTAAAACGCCAGATGTTTGATAAGCTTACTTCCAGCCAGATCCCATGTCTGGTATTTAGCAGAGGCCAGGAGCCGGATGATGATCTCCTTGAGTATTGTAATTACTACGGTGTTCCATGTCTTGTTTCTGATAAGACCACATCTTCACTGATGGCAGAGGTGATCCGCTGGTTAAATGTAAAACTGGCACCGTGCATCAGTATCCACGGTGTACTTCTTGATGTATTTGGTGAAGGCGTGCTGATCATGGGTGAAAGCGGGATCGGTAAAAGTGAGGCGGCGCTGGAACTGATCAAGCGGGGACACCGTCTTGTTACCGATGACGTAGTAGAGATCCGCAAGGTCAGCGATGATACATTGATCGGAAGCGCACCGGATATCACCAGACATTTTATCGAACTGCGCGGTATTGGTATTATTGACGTAAAGACGCTGTATGGTGTTGAAAGTGTTAAAGATACCCAGTCTATTGATATGGTCATTAAATTAGAGGACTGGAACAAGGATAAAGAGTACGACCGGCTGGGACTGGAAGACCAGTACACTGAATTTTTAGGCAATAAGGTAGTCTGCCATACGATCCCCATCCGTCCAGGACGTAATCTTGCCATTATCGTAGAGTCTGCAGCAGTAAACTACCGTCAGAAGAAGATGGGGTACAATGCGGCACAGGAGCTGTACAACCGAGTACAGGCCAATTTAAAGGGAATGTCCCCGTCAAATAAGTAAAGGGATTAAACCTGCCCTCTCGGAGCCTTTCGTGCACCTGCCTTTGCGGTCGGTTTTCTGCCAGTCTCACCCGAATTTTATCAACGTACGCACCGCGTACGCCTCAAAAATTTGGGCACAACTGACAAAAAATCTTCTCGCAAAATCAAGTACAAAAAGATCCTGGGAGAACATAAACATTAAGGGAGGAATAAGACCCCATGCCAGAGCTGAGTGAAAAGCTGGAGGAAAAGCTGAATAAGATCATGACTTCAGATAGAGGAAGCTTCCGCTTTATGGAGCCTATGAAACGCCATACCACATTCCGGATTGGAGGACCGGCTGCTGTTTATATCAGCCCTGGGTCTGAAGAAGAGTTAAAAGAGGTGCTGAACCTGTTAAAAGAGGAAAATATCCCATGGATCATCCTGGGAAATGGGAGCAACCTGTTAGTCAGTGATGAGGGCTACCGGGGAGCTGTGATCTCCATGTCCGGAGGATGGGCCTATTCCGGCGTATTAAAAGAGTATGAAAAAACGGGAAAGACCCTTATAAGAGCAGGGGCAGGAGAGCTTTTAAGCCGTACCGCAAGGCTGGCCATGGAATGCGCTCTGACGGGAATGGAGTTTGCTTCCGGTATTCCGGGAACCATTGGCGGTGCTCTTGTAATGAACGCAGGTGCTTATGGCTCAGAAATCTGCAATATTTTATCCAGGGCGAAAGTGATGACACCAGAAGGAGAATTTCTGGAACTTTCTGCAGAAGAACTGGAATTAGGCTACCGTACCAGCTGCATTCCAGAACGAAATTATATTGTTTTAGAGGCAGTATTTGAATTAACCAAGGGAAGCAAAGAAGCTATTAGCAGCCAGATGCGGGAATTAGCAAAGAAGCGCAGGGAAAAGCAGCCTTTGGAATATCCAAGTGCAGGCAGTACCTTTAAAAGACCGGAAGGCAATTTTGCGGCAAAGCTGATAGAGGATGCCGGTTTAAAAGGATTTTCAGTAGGTGGAGCCATGATCTCTGAAAAGCACAGTGGTTTTGTGGTCAATTACAATGATGCTACAGCAGAGGATGTAATGGAACTTTGCAGACAGGTAAGAGAAAAAGTCAAAGCCTTAAACGGGATCGAACTTGAAATGGAAGTAAAAAGGCTGGGAGAATTCAAATGAAACTTGTGATCGTAACCGGAATGAGTGGCGCAGGAAAAACAGTTGCATTAAAAATGCTGGAGGACATAGGATTTTATTGTGTGGACAACCTGCCTATCTCTCTGGTGGATAAATTTGTACAGCTTGTTTCCGGGGGTACGGATATAAAAAAGACGGCCCTGGGGCTGGATATACGAAGCGGTGAAGAACTGGAAAATCTGGATGAGATCCTGGAAAACTGGCGGGGCAGTGATGTAGATGTCCAGGTGCTGTTTTTAGATGCCAATGATGCTGTTTTGATCAAACGTTATAAAGAAACCAGACGGGTCCATCCCCTTGCAGGAGCGGGAAGGCTGGAAAATGGCATTGAAAAAGAGCGGGAAAAGCTGGCTTTCTTAAAAAATGAGGCAGATTATATCATTGATACCAGCATGCTCCTTACCAGGGAATTGCGAAAAGAACTGGAAAAGATCTTCTTACAGGATGCCAGATATAAAAACATGTATGTTACGGTTTTATCCTTTGGATTCAAATACGGAGTACCGGAAGATGCAGATCTGGTATTTGATGTGCGCTTTCTTCCTAATCCGTATTATGATGAACATCTGCGGCCTCTTACTGGACAGGTACAGGCAGTGCGGGATTATGTGATGCGGGGCACAACGGCGGAGATCTTTTTAAAGAAATTGTATGACATGATCGATTTCCTTCTGCCTAATTACATAAATGAAGGAAAAAACCAGCTGGTCATTGCCGTGGGCTGTACAGGAGGAAAACACCGTTCAGTTACTATTGCAAGGGCACTTTATGAGCATCTGGAGGCAGTGGGAGAGTACGGTATCCGCATTGACCACAGAGATATTGAGAAAGATAATAAAAAGGCATAAAGCATTTAATACAGCAGTGAGGTGAAAATGTCATTTTCTTCTACAGTAAAAGAGGAACTGTCCAGGCAGCTTACACCGGCCAGACATTGCCAGATCGCAGAGATGGCGGCTATCTTAAGCCTTTGCGGACGGGTGAAAATATCTGCATCTGACCATTTTGCCATTGGGATCCACACAGAAAATCTGGCAGTTGCAAGAAAATACTTTACATTATTGAAAAAAACATTTAATATAAAGACTGATGTTTTAATCCGTCGGGGCCTGTTACCGGCCCGGAGTATGACCTATGTTGTAGCAGTGCGGGAGCATGCAGATGCCCTCCGTGTTTTACAGGCAGCGAAATTACTGGATGCAAAAGGTGAGATCGCAGAAGATCTGTCTTTAGTCCACAATGTGATCGTACAGAATGCCTGCTGCAGACGGGCATTTATCCGGGGAGCATTTCTTGCAGCGGGCTCTATCAGTGATCCGGAGAAGTTTTATCACTTTGAGATCACCTGCGCGTCTATGGGGAAGGCGAAGCAGCTTCAGGGACTTATGGCGTCATTTATGATCGACGCCAGGATCGTACTGCGCAAGCGGTATTTTGTGGTATACGTAAAGGAAGGCAGTCAGATCGTTGACCTTTTAAATATCATGGAAGCACCGGTTGCTTTGATGGAACTGGAGAATATACGGATTGTAAAAGACATGCGTAACACAGTGAACCGGAAGGTAAACTGTGAGACTGCAAATATCAACAAAACAGTTTCTGCGGCGGTGAAGCAGATAGAAGATATACGCTATATCTGTGATACAGTGGGGCTTGAGTCTCTTCCGGACAATTTAAAGGAAATGGCAAAGCTGCGCCTTGAGCGGCCTGAAGCCACTTTGAAGGAGCTGGGAGAAGCATTGGAACCGCCGGTAGGAAAATCCGGTGTTAATCACAGACTGAGAAAATTAAGTCTGATGGCACAGGATATCCGTGAAAGATCTTAAACAAGGTACCTGGATGGGAAGAGATACCATCGCTAGGAATGAGGAGGATAATTATGGTTAAGAAATCTATTAAAATTGAGTTGTCTTCAGGTCTGGAAGCACGTCCGGCAGCCATGCTGGTACAGGTTGCAAGTCAGTATGACAGCAAGATTTACCTGGAGGCTGATTCTAAGCGTGTAAATGCAAAGAGTATTATGGGTATGATGACTCTTGGTCTGGTAACTGGTGAGTCCATTACCGTAGAGGCAGATGGTGCTGACGAAGAGCAGGCAGTTGCTGAGATCGAGAAGTACCTGCAGAATCAGTAAAAACAGGATTTCCGGGACACAATTTGATTTAGTGTGATATAAACAGGCAAAAGAGGCTGCTGTAAACGGGCGGTCTCTTTTTGAATTGTAGAATATTTATTATGTCTTCTCGGAGTCTTTCCTGCACTTGCTTTTGTGGCCGATTTTCCGTCAGTTGCACTCAAATTTCATCAACGTACGCACCGCGTACGCCTCAGAAATTTGGGCACAACTGACAAAAAATCTTCTCACAAAATCAAGCACAGAAAGATTTCGAGAGAACATTATTTCACAAAGGAGGGTTTATGGCATTTACGCATTTACATGTCCATACAGAATACAGCCTTTTGGATGGCTCTTCCAAGATTAAGGAGCTGACTGCAAGGGCGAAAGAGCTGGGAATGGACAGCATGGCAATCACCGATCACGGCGTTATGTACGGCGTCATCGATTTTTACCGGGCTGCCAGGGAAGTGGGGATCAAGCCTATCCTTGGCTGTGAGGTTTATGTGGCTCCCGGCTCCCGTTTTGACCGGGAAAGCGGAGCAGGAGAGGACCGATACTATCATCTGGTGCTGCTGGCGGAAAATAATACAGGTTATAAGAACCTGATGAAGATCGTTTCCAAGGGCTTTGTAGATGGTTTTTACTATAAACCAAGAGTGGATCTTAAGCTGCTTACTACGTATCATGAAGGTATTATCGCTCTTAGCGCCTGCCTCGCAGGCGAAGTACAGAAATATCTGGTAAGAGGTATGTATGAAGAGGCAAAACGGTCAGCTTTAAGGTATCATGAGATTTTTGGAAAAGATCATTTTTATCTGGAACTTCAGGATCATGGAATGCCGGAGCAGAAGATGGTAAATCAGGGACTTTTGCGCCTGTCACAGGATACAGGTCTGGAACTGGTGGCTACCAACGATATCCATTATACCTATGCAGAAGATGCCAAGGCTCATGACATATTGTTGTGTATCCAGACAGGTAAAAAGGTAACGGATGAGGACCGTATGCGTTATGAAGGGGGACAGTATTACTGCAAATCCGAGGAAGAGATGCGCAAACTGTTCCCTTATGCCCAGGAGGCTATTGATAATACCCATAAAATTGCAGAACGGTGTAATGTGGAGATCGAGTTTGGTGTTACCAAGCTGCCAAAATACCAGGTGCCGGAAGGATTTGATTCCTGGACTTATTTAAACCATTTGTGCCGTGAAGGCTTTAAGACCCGTTATCCGGATGATAATGGTACTTTAAGTCGCCGCCTGGATTATGAATTAGGCGTGATCCGTACCATGGGATATGTAGATTACTTCCTGATCGTGTGGGATTTCATTAATTATGCCCGCTCACAGAATATCATGGTGGGGCCGGGCCGTGGCTCTGCTGCGGGAAGTATTGTTTCCTATACGTTGGGGATCACTAATATTGACCCGGTGCGTTACAATCTGCTGTTTGAACGTTTCTTAAATCCGGAACGAGTGTCTATGCCTGATATAGACGTGGATTTCTGCTACGAGCGCAGACAGGAAGTTATTGATTATGTTGTGCGCAAATATGGCAAAGACCAGGTTGTACAGATCGTTACTTTCGGTACGCTGGCTGCAAAAGGTGTAGTCCGGGATGTAGGCCGGGTGCTGGATCTGCCTTATGCCATGTGTGATTCTATTGCAAAAATGATCCCTAATGATCTGGGAATGACACTGGATAAGGCTCTTACAGCCAATCCGGATCTAAAGAAGCTGTATAACGAGGATGAGCAGGTAAAATATCTTATTGATATGTCCAAACGTCTGGAAGGACTGCCAAGACATACCTCCATGCATGCAGCAGGTGTTGTGATCGGCAGTCGTTCGATTGACGAGTTTGTGCCTCTTTCCAGAGCCGCAGACGGAACTATTACCACCCAGTTTACCATGACTACCATTGAAGAGCTGGGGTTGTTAAAAATGGATTTTTTGGGTCTTCGTACACTGACGGTGATCCAGAACGCTGTACGTCTGGCAGAAAAAGACTATGGCATCAAGCTGGATATGGACCATATTGATTACAATGATAAAAAAGTGCTGGAATCCATTGGTACAGGCCGTACAGAAGGTGTGTTCCAGCTTGAAAGCGGCGGTATGAAAAGCTTCATGAAGGAGCTGAAGCCGGAGAACCTGGAAGATATCATTGCAGGTATATCCCTGTATCGTCCGGGGCCTATGGATTTCATTCCCCGTTATTTAAAGGGCAAAAATGACAAGAACTCCATTACCTATGAGTGTCCTCAGCTGGAGCCTATTTTAAGCCCTACTTATGGTTGCATCGTTTACCAGGAGCAGGTTATGCAGATCGTCCGTGATCTGGCTGGTTATACCATGGGGCGAAGCGATCTGGTGCGCCGTGCCATGAGTAAGAAAAAAACGGCTGTTATGGAGAAAGAACGCCAGAACTTCGTTTATGGAAATGAAAAAGAGGGCGTAAAAGGCTGTATCGCCAATGGCATTGATGAAAAGACCGCAGATCACATTTATGATGAGATGATCGACTTTGCAAAATATGCTTTTAACAAGTCCCATGCAGCAGCTTATGCTGTGGTTTCTTATCAGACAGCTTATTTGAAATATTATTATCCAAAAGAATTTATGGCGGCGTTAATGTCTTCTGTTATGGATAATGTAAGTAAGTTTTCAGAATATATCCTGACCTGTCGCCGTATGATGGATATTGCCATCCTGCCGCCTGATATCAATGAAGGAGAAAGCGGGTTCTCTGTATCAGGAGACGGCATCCGCTATGGGCTTTCTGCGATCAAGAGCGTGGGAAGACCGGTAGTAGATGCGATCCTGGAGGAACGAAAGAAAAATGGTGTTTTCAGTTCCATGGAAGATTTTATCAACCGTATGACTAACAAAGAAGTGAACCGCCGTACCATTGAAAACTTTATAAAGTCAGGTGCCATGGATTCCCTTCCAGGCACCAGAAGACAGAAGGTTGCAGTAGCGCCGGTCCTTCTTGATAATAAAGCAAGGGAGCGTAAAAATGCCTGGGAAGGCCAGATGAGCCTGTTTGACCTGGTATCAGAGGAAGAAAAAAAGGAATATCAGGTATCCTTCCCGGATGTGGGAGAATATTCCAAAGAAGAGCTGCTGGCTTTTGAAAAGGATATTCTGGGCGTGTACATCAGCGGTCATCCTTTAGATGATTACGAAGGGCTCTGGAGAAAGAATATTACTGCTACAGCAGCTGATTTTATAGTAGATGAAGAGACTGAAGAAGCAGCAGTAAAAGATGGCATGAAAGCGGTAGTAGGAGGTCTGGTGGTCGGAAAGGTAGTAAAAACTACAAGAAGCAACCAGCTGATGGCATTTATCACATTGGAAGATCTGATGGGCTCTGTAGAGGTGATCGTTTTCCCGAAAAATTATGAGGCAGACCGTGATATCTTAACAGAGGATTCTAAAATCTTTATCAAAGGCAGAGTGTCTTTAGGGGATGAACCAGTGGGAAAACTGGTATGTGAGCAGGTGATTCCTTTTGCCAAGGTTCCAAGAGAATTGTGGCTGCAGTTTGAAGACAAAGAAATGTATCAGGCCATGGAAGGAACTATTTTAGGCATTCTAAAAGAAAGTGAAGGCCCGGACAGAGTCGTTATTTACTTAAAGAAGGAGCGGGCGAAAAAAATACTGCCGGCAAACTGGAAAGTAGAGGCTGCAGGAGAACTGTTGGATACACTGGTTTGTAAACTTGGTGAAAAAAATGTCAAACTTGTAGAAAAAAACTTGATTAATCTTGGAAAATGAATTAGAATAACGTTGTGCATTTATTTAAGAACAGAAGTAACACACATCAGATCTGGAGATGTGCTTAAAACAAGGAGGTAGATTGGTATGGCAAAGTCAGTAAAGACCATTGGAGTATTAACCAGCGGAGGTGATGCTCCTGGAATGAACGCAGCCATTCGTGCAGTTGTAAGAGGTGCGATCAATAAGGGTCTGAAAGTAAAGGGCATTATGAGAGGATATGCCGGACTTTTAGATGAAGAGATCGTGGACATGGATACTACCAGTGTATCAGATATCATCAACCGCGGCGGTACCATTCTCTATACAGCAAGATGTATGGAATTTACAAAACCAGAAGGACAGGAAAGAGGAGCTGAGATCTGCCGCAAACATAACATTGACGGTATGGTAGTTATTGGTGGTGACGGATCCTTCCGCGGCGCAGGAAAGCTTTCTGCACTTGGTATTAATACCATTGGACTTCCTGGAACCATTGACCTGGACATTGCATGTACTGATTATACTATTGGTTTTGATACAGCTGTAAATACTGCGATGGAAGCGATTGATAAGATCCGTGATACATCTACCTCCCATGAACGCTGCAGCATCGTTGAGGTTATGGGCCGTAATGCAGGTTATATTGCTTTATGGTGCGGTATTGCAAATGGCGCAGAAGACATCCTGCTTCCAGAACGCTATGATGGCGATGAGCAGGCTCTGATCAACCGTATTATTGAGAACCGCAAGAGAGGAAAGAAACATAACATCATCATCAATGCAGAGGGTATCGGACATTCTGGTTCCATGGCAAAGCGTATTGAAGCAGCTACAGGTATTGAGACCCGTGCTACTATTTTAGGTCACATGCAGCGTGGTGGTACACCTACCTGTAAAGACCGTGTATACGCATCTATTATGGGTGCAAGAGCTGCAGAACTGCTGGCAGAAGGAAAGAGCAACCGTCTGGTAGCATACAAGCATGGTGAGTTTGTAGATTACGATATCCAGGAAGCATTAAATATGAAGAAGGATATTCCAGAATCCCAGTATGAGATTTCAAAACTGCTGGCAAGATAAACACCGCTATTTTGGTGAATGCCGGCTGCAGTCCGGCTAAGCTGTAATGAATGTTGAAAATATGAGAGTCCGCCGCTACCGGTATATGCCGGTGCAGCGGACTTTAATGTGTACAGGAAAAGCTTCGAATGTGCAACGGTGTGTTTTATATGCGGGATTTATGAGTATTGTGACAGAAAGGATAAGAAAATATGACAGATAAAGTGGTGCTCTGCGGAGCTAATTCCTATGAGCAGAAATACTATTTTAACGAAGAATTCCAGTCTCTCCCACAGTCTGTAAAAGATGAGCTGCACATCATGTGTGTCCTTTTTACAGAAGATGTAGGCGGTATCCTTACTATGGAATACGATGAAAAGGGAAATCTGGACTTTCAGGTCATCTCTGAAGAGGAAGATTATCTCTTTGATGAGATCGGCAGTGTGTTAAAGATCAAGGAATACCAGGAGACAAAGAAAGAACTTCTGGAAGCTTTAGAGCTTTATTACAGGACCTTCTTTCTGGGGGAAAATGTAGACTGGGAAGAGGAAAAAGAAGATCAGGAAGGCGATGAAAAGGGAGAAACAGATGAAGTTTAAGATTGGTGATACCCTTTTAGATAACAATGTATTCCTGGCTCCTATGGCGGGTGTGACAGATCTGCCGTTTAGACTTTTGTGCCGGGAACAGGGAGCAGGCATGTCGGTAACTGAAATGGTCAGTGCAAAAGCTATTTTATACAAAAATAAAAATACAAAAGAGCTTCTGGCAGTGGATCCGGCAGAAGGTCCGATCTCTGTACAGCTGTTTGGCTCTGATCCGGAGATCATGGCGGCGATCGCAGCTCAGATCCAGGACGGGCCATATGCTGCAATTGATGTAAATATGGGATGTCCGGTGCCGAAGATCGTTAATAATCATGAAGGTTCTGCCCTGATGAAAGACCCAGCCCAGGCAGAAAAAGTGCTTACCGCCATGGTAAAAGCAGTGAAAAAGCCGATTACTGTAAAATTCCGCAAAGGCTTTAATGACCAGAGCATCAATGCCGTAGAGTTTGCAAAAATGGCAGAAAGCTGTGGAGTGGCTGCTGTGGCAGTTCACGGGCGTACCAGGGAACAGTATTATTCCGGAAAGGCAGATTGGGATATCATCCGCCAGGTGAAAGAAGCGGTAAAAATACCGGTGATCGGAAACGGGGATGTGTTTACACCTGAGGATGCAAAAAGAATGTTGGAGGAAACAGGCTGTGACGGCATCATGGTAGGCAGAGGTGCAAAGGGGAATCCCTGGATCTTTAAGCGTATCACTCATTATCTGGAAACAGGGGAGCTGCTGCCGGGACCAACGCTTATGGAAGTACGGGATATGATCCTGCGTCATGGAAAGATGCTGACAGAGTATAAGGGTGAGATGACCGCCATGCGCGAAATGCGCAGCCACATGGCCTGGTACACCAAGGGAATGCGGAATTCTGCAGCTCTGCGCTGTGAGATCAATCAGGTAGAAACCTTAGAAGGTCTGGCAGAACTTTTGGAAAAAAGAATGGAAGCAGAATAAAAACAGAATAATAGTGGCATAAAACAGAGAGCAGGCAGGACAGAAGGAAAGTCTTACCTGCTTTTTACTTTTTAAGACATAACTTATATTAATTTAATACATGTCATAAAAACAACGCAAAGCAATACATGTCCTAATTAATACAAGATGATACGGAATAAAATAAGAAAAAACGAAAAAACAGGAGGAAATTAGAAAAATGTGCCTAAAAAATGAAGGAAAAGTTGTTAAAAAGATAAAAAAACACAAAATGAACTTGACTTATATTAATACATGGTGTATGGTTATTATACCATACAGATGCAGACAGGAAAGGAGGTAATACTGTGAATAAATTATCAAATAAACCTTTATATGATCAGGTATTTGATCAGATCAAAGATATGATACGCAGTGGAACCTACCGCACCGGGGACCAGCTCCCCAGTGAAAAGGAGCTGATGGAACGTATGGGAGTCAGCAGAGTGACTGTCCGCCAGGCACTTCGCCTTTTAGCTGATGCAGGTATTATTGAAACCCGCAAAGGCAAAGGAAGTATTGTCAGTGTAGACTGGAAAAACCTGTTGGATCCTGGAGAGTTAAAAGATCAGGCGGAAAAATACTGGAATCAATTTGAACTTTCCACAAAAGCCAGAAGGCTGATAGAACCTGCAATTGCAAAGCAGGCGGCACTGATGGCTGCACCGGAAGACATTGCCAGACTGGAGCGTATTTATGAAAATGACCAGGTGGTGATCGAAGGCCCGAATCTGTATGTGGAAGAGGGAAGAGGACTCCAGTCCTTCCACGGCTGTTTATGGGAGATCGTAAAAAATCCTCTTCTGGAGCCGGTGTGGAATGCAATAGTCCTTCCTTCCAATGAGATCCGTACATTGCCTCTTATTTTTCCTGTAGATCAGGAGTTGAACAGAGAGCAGGTGCGTATCCAGCATGGTAATATTCTGGAAGCAGTGAAAAACCATGATGGTGACTATGCATATTTTCATATGCTGGTCCATTGCGACTGGATCTATAGCACATATAAGCAATATTTTGATGAATTCTGCAGATAAGCTTTAGCAGTGATCTTTGTCTATTGTTACTTTGGCTGTAATTTTCCCGGACAGTACAGGGCCCGTACCGCTGGGGATATAAGCATATACTATGAAAATGGAGACATATCCATTTAATGTACTCCCGTTTTTTCTGAACCTGCTTTTTCAGGCACAGTAAGATCGTGGGAGAACAGTTTAGTTTTACATCATTTTGGAGGTGCAGTAATGAAGTACGATTTTAATAAAGTACAGGACCGTATTGGCTCTGACTCCATTAAGTGGGAAAAACAGCTGAAATTCGGAACCAGAACAGGACTTCTTCCTTTCTGGATCGCAGATACCGACTTTGCAACATTGCCAGAAGCAGTAGAGGCAATGAAGAAACGTCTGGAGCATCCGGTTTTCGGTTATACCACTACCGGAGAGAGAACTTTGGAAACAGTAAGAGGCTGGTATAAGCGCCGTCATCAGGTAGATCTGCCTGTCAGTGCTTTTTCTCCTTCTGAAGGTGTTGTTACATCCATCTGGTTTTCCATCCGCGGCTTTACACAGCCTGGAGACGGAGTTTTAGTATTTACTCCTGTATATGACCCGTTTTTTGCTGTGATCAACAACCAGGGGAGAAAACAGGTTGACTGTCCACTGGTTTATGGCGAAGGCCGTTATGTTATTGACTGGGAAGATCTGGAAAAGAAATTATCCGGTGGAGATGTAAAGGCAATGATCTTCTGTAACCCGCACAATCCGGTAGGACGTGTATGGACAGAGGATGAGGTCAGAAAGATCGTAGAGCTGTGCAAGAAGTACTCTGTATGGCTGTTTTCTGATGAGATCCATGGGGATGTAGTTCTTTACGGACATCAGTATACTTCTGTTGCACGTTTCGCTGATGTGTATGATCATATGCTGGTTTACACTGCTATCAGCAAGACCTTTAATATGGCAGGTCTTCATTCTTCCTGCACTATTATCCCGAATGCGGAATATAAGAAGATCCAGGAGGATACACTTCGCCAGGCATGGCTGATGAGCCCGAACTGCATGGCAAACAGTGCCATTGAAGCCTGTTATACATATGGGGATGAATGGGTAGATGAACAGAATGCATATCTTACAGAAAACGCTGAATTTGTTATCAGCTATCTGAAAGAACATGCACCACAGATTAAACCTGTTAAACCAGAAGGTACTTACCTGATGTGGTTAGACTGCAGCGGACTTTCCATGACTTCCGAGGAGATGGTAAAAATCCTGGCATCTGAGTATAAGATGGCAGTAGGAGGGGGCGCAGGATATCAGGGCAATGGAGAATATTTCCTTCGCTTTAATATTGGCTGCCCAAGGGAAACTCTTGAAAAAGGTATGGAAATACTGGCACGGTTTGTGGCAGATAAGAAAGGGGTATAACAATGGACAATAAAAAACTGAATTTCTGGGAATGTATGAGCTTTTGCATCGGTCAGATCGTTGGTTCAGGTGTATTCGTATTAACTGGTATCGTAATCGGCCTGACCGGACATGGCGCACCTTATGGTTTCGTTCTGGCAGC